>JAKACU010000134.1 GCA_021821185.1 Bacillota bacterium | reverse complement strand
GATCTGGTCAAGATTTTTTACAAACCCTTCATGGTTACGAAAAAGTCTGCAATATGCCTACGGATGATCTCTATGTTTTGGTGAAAGATAATTTTCAACGCTACTATCTCGGCGATCACGGAGCCCAGACTGATTTTTTGCGCCGTGGCATCGTGGATCAGGAAACAACACTGTTGCCTCCTGAAACGATTATCCGGTCACTAAAATCGCTTACTTCTTGTGGAATAGAATTAGGCATTGGCACAGGGCGACCTCGCGAGGAGGCGCTTCGACCATTGCAACGGCTTGGCTTATTGCCCTATTTTTCAATGGAGCGCATTATGACGCACGACGACGTTCGTCAAGAAGAAGATCGACGAGGACTACAGGCAGGTGTTCTCGCGAAACCGCATCCTTTCGTTTATCAGCGTGCGGCGGCAGCGTTTGCTCAGGAAAAGATAGTGGTTGTAGGAGATTCCACAGCCGATGCGCTTGCAGCTAACGATGCAGGATTCGTCTTTTATGGTATCGGCTCCGTGGCTTCATTTGGCAGCACCGCGACCCTGGCTACGTCGATCAATAGCGATATCGAGGCATTTGCTCATACTCTTTTATGTAGCGTGTCTGATTTGCAATGATATAATTGGGATCAGAAGCGTTAGCATCAAGGGGTGGTAGGATGGATGCGTCAACGAATTATGTTTTAACGATTACACAGCAAGCACAAGAACTTGGCGTGAGTGTGTTTGATGATGGTGGAAGACTTGTTTCCTATGTGTCGCGTGAATTTGATGAGCCTCATCCGGATGAGCTTTTAAGTGCTGTTATTACATTAATTGATGGTGCATTGCGACATGCCTGCATTACATCGGATGAGTTGACTGCAATTGGTATGGCAGCATCCTGCATTACGATTGTGGGGTGGGATGGAATCTCTGGACAGCCGATTGGTAGTTTTCAAACGCCTACATTATGGTCGTCGTTCTCAGCGGAGCAAAAGGCTACGTATGTTATTGAGGAAGCAAAACGTCTTGCTGTAAGTATGGATATGCCACTTCTTAATATTCGTTTCGGCGGTGTACATACATGGATTTTATGGAACCTATCACAAGGACGATCCTATAAAATTGATGATGCTCATGATCTCATGGCCGTTGATTCAGACGATGACAATGTGACAGAAGTTAGTTGGCACTCTTTATGTGGGCTAGCACCTAGTATGTTTCCTACGTCCGTTGCGGAACCAGGTGAATTGGCTCATGTGAGCAGTGTCTATCTTAATGGATCCCGTACGATGATTTCTGCACTAACGTCTATTCCAGTTGCGGGCTTAATTGGTTCAGGCATTACAGCATCTGGAAAGGCATTCATCAACTACGGTCAAGATGGTTTCGTTGTCATGCGAATTCCTCATAGACCTTCATCGGTCCGTGGTGCCTTAAGTATCCGAAAGGCGCGGCTAGGCATGTTTTATGAAGATGAATGGATTGCTTTAGCACGCTTTTCGTTTGCTCAGACATTGCTTCTTTGGATGCAAAACGTCCAGCCGATTTTTGCGGAAGTAGCGCAAACTCCGCTTGGTCTTATGACCGATCCATCGATTTTTGTTACGCCTTTTTTGGATCGCGGAATGGAAAAGGCTGCGATCATTGGAATCGATGCTGAGACGTCCTTTAGTGCAATCCATACTGCTGCTTTACGTTCCATGGCATATGCGGCAGCTGAAGCGTTAGAACTCATGCAACAAAATTTCACGAAATCTTTGGATATGTTGTGTGTGGAACGTTCCGGGTTCGCTGTTCCTGCCTTGTTTTGGTTTCAGGCGGGGATCAGCACTACGATCGTCGTCGAACGAGAACGTGATGCTTACGCGCGCGGCACAGGTATTCTTACAGGAATCGGCGCTAAGTTATGGACGCTGTCGCAAGGTATCAAACGGTTTGAAGAGCATGTGACAAGTCATAGGTACGACAGTCCCGAAGGTGGATCAAGGATGAAATTGCAGCGCAAACGATGGCAAAAAACACATCTTGACTTTTTACAATTGTAACTGCGAACTTTGTTTTTGATTAAAAATTCCTTATAATTGGTGTTGTTGGATAGTTCATAGTAGGGAGGGTATTCCATGCCAAAAGGCGCCACAGAAACTCGCACACTTAAAGTGGGCGATACCGCACCCGATTTTACGTTGAAAGCGCACGGTGGACGTACGGTCACCCTGTCTGAATTTCGAGGGAAGAGAAACGTATTTATTGCGTTCTATCCTCTAGATTGGACACCGGTTTGAAGTGCGCAAATGCCTTCGTACGAGGATGATCTTTCTCGTTTCGAAGAGCTAAATACCCAAGTTTTGGGTATGAGTGTTGACAGTTCGGCCAGTCATGACGCATGGCAACAGTCTTTAGGTGGTATTTCGTATCCACTTTGCGCTGATTTTTACCCTCATGGCGCGGTTGCTGAAAAATATGGTGTTTTACGGTCGGAAGGTTATAACGATCGGGCACTCGTGGTGATTGATAAAGAAGGGATTGTCCGGTTTATCGACGTACATCCCATTGATAAGCAACCTGACAATGAAGAAATTTTTGATGTTTTACGGCAACTGCGAGACTAAAATAAGCAGGGCTGGCCGAGTGCCAGTCCTCCTTTTTACGCGAAAACAGCATGTACAGCCATCACAAGCGATGACCATGTCGATGGTTCCTCCAGCCCCAGATACCACGCCGCAGCTCCACCTAGATGCTCTTGTGCCACTAATTGTAAGGTAAGTAGCAAGGAACGATTGTCTTCCAACCACATTTCATGTGTTGTTCCATTTTCCTTAAACCGTACAAAGTGAACACCTAATTGTCGGTTCCAATTTGCGGAAAGATTATGCATTTTTAGCAATTGATTGGTCTGGACCAGGGACAGTGCATTACTGGATAGTACAGCACCATGTTGATTCACGGTCCAATCCTGGGTGTAAAATGGAATTCCCAATATCAGTTTTTGTGCTGGTACACCAGTTTTTAGCATATCAGCGACGGCTTGCTTGACCCACGGTAAAGAAGCCGTTGGACCAGCGATGGCGTCGCCTCCCCAATGTTCATCATAACCCATTAGGATGATTTGATCTGCAGCCTTTGAAAGTGCTTTATGGTTGTATGGCCCGTCATTTTGTGCAAAGACGATGTCAGGTGGTAAATCCACGGATAGGGTCCGATGAATGGCATGTAGCGATTGTGCAAGAACCTCGATAAAGCGACTGTAATTCCAGCGATCCTGGGAACTTAGACCCTCAAAGTCAACATTGATACCATCGAGATTGTCACGTTTTACTATGGACACCAGGGTGGAGATTAATTTGTCTTGTGTATCCTTATACCGCAAAAAGGCATGGCTCAATTGCGCATTGAATCCATTGTCAACGACAGCCCAAACACGTACTCCGCGTTGGTGTGCGTAACTCACGACTGATTTTTCGATGTTGTTAGCCAGTGCCCCATTTGGACCATCGACGTGCAACCATTTTGGCGCGAGAACGTTGAGTCCTTGCGATGCTTGGATGACAGCCTCAAGGTTTTTTGTACCTGTATCTAACGTCCAACCAATGGCAAGGCGCTTTGGTGATGCGACACGCATTTTAGGTGCAACGATAGTTGTAAACGATAGTGTGTCGATTTGTTTCCGTGTAGTCGTGTGGACGCTTGCTTCGGCAAGAGACAACTGACTAAAGGCAAATGCCATGTGGTTGATCGGCAACTTTGCCGGTGGTTCCAATGGATTTGTTGATAACATCATCAAACTCGTCAACCACGCATTTTTTGTCAGTATAGCCAAACTGGTCGTTGACCCTGTGCCATAGCTTGTCCACGCTAACCAGACAAAGAGGCTTATGATGCCCAAAAAACTGCTCGCAAGAATTGAGGTCGTTCGTGTGGCGGAAGTTTTTTTTCTTCTCATGAGAACCACCTTATGTAGAGATTCTAGTAGTGTTTCTAGTAGTCTATGAGGTTACGGTCAATTCATGAACGATTGACAGCAGACTTTTACGTGTGACAGGCGTATTGCCATGGGAACTTCGCCCATACTAGAGATGGGGGTGCAGGTATGATTCTTTTTGTGAGTGGATTGGTGATTTTTTTTCTCGGATTATGGCAACACGCTTTGGGTATGGCAGCCATTGGAGCAGGTGTATGGTGTATTGCCAGTGTCGACATGATAGGGGATTCTGTCTTAAGATCGTGGTTTTCTCGCTTATTTTATTTACTTGAATTTTTCCATGCGCGCTATACACTTTGGCGGGATGCATCTGCTATCGAGCAAGCAAAATCGCTTTGCGAAGCCTATAGTCGCTTGTATCCGGTTTTTACCTTTGCTCCGTTTCGTCTTGTCGGGGATCATCATTTGACCTTTGCTTCCCGTTTTTCGGACAGTTGTGTGCCGTTCAACAAAGAATCCGTACCACCGTCGATCGTGGATTTAGGGCAAGTGCTCTTAGAACAGGGTATTGAATTTTATGATGTGCGCAATTTGTGGCTTCTTGTGAATCAAGAGGTCGTTAAAAATGAACGCTCCCGCTTGTTTCAAACCGTATTTTGTTCGGAATCAGGGAGGATGGACACGGATTTATGTCAAATTTTTGTACGCTTTTCCAAGCAAAACACGCCTTTTTCGAGACTGGTATTTTTTGAAATGATTCTTGAAGATTATGCTGTGTCTTTTGTAGCACAGTATTTCCGTGTGGTTCATCATCGATTTTCGTGGTTTGTGTCTGCGAAAGATGTACTCGATCATGCTATTCGTGCTGCGACCATGGATCATCTGGCCACTGTTCGGCAAACAGAACTGAAGCGAGTATTAAACATGAAGCAACATGATAGTTCGGTGGGAAACGTTAATGTTCATGAAATGGACGAAGGATTAGTGAATAATTACATCCCGGTCATGGGTGAAAAGTAAAAAAAACGTGTCCAAAGGACTAGAACTCGGTGTAGGGACGTAGTAAAATGCTTTCATTAGGTAGATCTCATTCTTATTATTCAAGGGGTGTATCGCGTGAACGATAGGCACCAGTCTGGCCACGAGCAGGCCAACCTGCGC
>JAKACU010000021.1 GCA_021821185.1 Bacillota bacterium | reverse complement strand
GGCCGAGCACGCCATTGACCATGCCACTTGCATTCGTGGGTACAATCAACACAGGTGCCCTTAGCTCATCTTGCACCCGTTCAACAGTATAATCATCCAAAAAAACGTCACGATCATCCTTTAACATCACATCAGGTATGATCAACACATCAGCGGCGAGTCGATCCTTCACTTGGGTGACGATATCTTGCCCCGTAATCAGTCCTGTCACCGTAACTTGTGATCCATAGAAACGATTTTCAATCACGTGCACATCGACGGTTAAACCTTCTATTCGATTCAACCGATTTGCCGAGTCTTTAATCGTGCGGCTAGCTGATGTACCTGTCACGACAGCAACGTGTCGTGATTTCATCATTTTTAACGGGAGATCTCCTCGTGCACGATCAAAACCATCCATGAATGTACGAATCAGACCTACGCCATTCTCAATTTGTGCAAATTCATCATAATACAATGAAGATGGTACATCTGCAATTGCTATGACGTAAAACTCATCAGCGGCGTGAACAAAATTAGCACCTAAAAGCGGGCGAAGCTTGTCCTGCCAGACACCAATACGAGCAATCACATTTTGTGCATCTGCTTGTGTCACATTACGCAGTTGTGCTAATCCTTGACGGTGTTTGGTGAGCCCTACCGGAACCACGGACAGTGTCCGAACTGCCGGATAAAATGCGGAGAGCTCTTCAATTGTCCGATCCAATTCATCACCGTCGTTCCAGCCAGGGCAGAGCACGATTTGCGTGTTTATTTCAATGCCGGCGTCAGCCAGAAACTCGATCTGCCGCAGAATATCACCGGCGCGTTTTTTGTTGCCAAGCATTTTTATTCGTAATTCAGGATTGGTCGTGTGCACACTCACATTCAATGGCGACATGTGCAATGTTGTAATCCGTTCAAGATCAGCATCTTTTAGATTTGTCAGTGTCACAAAATTACCATGTAAAAAGGATAAACGATAATCATCATCACGCATGTTTAACGTTTTTCTCATATTGCCAGGAATCTGATCAACAAAACAAAAGACACATTTGTTGTGGCAAAGTTTGACGCGGTCGACGGTTGGGTTTTCCCACTCTACGCCTAAGTTTTCATCATAATCTTTATCCACTTCAATGAGCCACTGTTCCCCGCTCGATTTTCGAACTTCTATCGTCATTTCTTCACAAGCCATGGCAAATTGCAGATCGACAATATCTCGAATGGGCTGGCTGTTGATGGCCAAGATTTCATCCCCAGGTTCAATGTCCACCTCTTGTGCAAGGGAACCTTCTCGGACGTTTAACACTTTTGGCATCATGCCACCTCCTAGATACACATCAAAACATTATCGCAAATTTGTCATGATCACGTCAATAATTATTTGAATTTATCCCGAAGCAAGTCGCCAAAGAGATCACCAAGCGTGGTTGCTGCTGGTTCCGTAGTTTGCTTTTCAACAAAATGGTTGACACGTTTCTTTTCTTCCCGTTTCACCGATTCCCGACGCGCTTCCTTCATGGACAACGCTATGCGTTCTTCTTCTGGATGAACTTCTAGAATTTTAACCTGAACTTCTTGACCCGGCGACAGAACATCAGATGGTTGAGCAACACGTTTTTCGGAAATTTGTGATACATGGACCAAGCCTTCAATGCCATTGGCCACCTCGACAAAAGCGCCGAATGAAGACAAACGTTTGACGGTGCCTGTCACGAGATCACCCACGTGAAACTGATCGGCAACATCTGCCCAAGGACTTATGCGATCTCCCTTCATGCTTAAGGAGATACGACCAGACTCCTTTTCCATTTTCAAAATTTTCACTTCCACGGATTGCCCGGGTTGCACAACATCTTCAGGACGATCAACACGAGACCATGACATTTCAGAAATATGCAGCAGGCCATCGATACCACCTAGATCAATAAAGGCGCCAAACGGTGTCAAACGCGCGACTGTCCCCTGTACATGCTCACCTACATGGAACTTATCCATTTGGCTTTGACGTGCGTTTTGTTCTTGCAATTCCAGGACACGCTTGTGCGACAAGATAAGTCGACGATCTGCTGGCTCCACTTCCGCTACGACGACGTCCAATGGCTTCATCACGTAAGATGATATATCCGAAACGAATTTGACATCAAGTAGCGAAGCTGGAATAAAGGCGCGTACACCTTGTAAATCTGCGACTAGCCCACCTTTAACTACAGCGAGCACCGTAACGGTGATCACGGTACCGTCATCAAGCAACTTTGCCAAACGGCTCCATGTTTCGTCGTTGACCGCAGATTTTCTCGACAAAATTGGTGTCTCGTTCAATGACTCCACCTGCACATCAACAACATCTCCAATTTGAACTACATCTTGCAATGAAGGAATGGACACAGCAGACCAATCTTTACGAAGAATTTTGCCCAGTTGCCCATAACCAAAATCAACTACGACGTGATCACCCTGTACCTCGACGGCTGTTGCCTTAACGACTGCCCCTACAACAATCTCCTGTGCACTTGTTTGTTGCTGTTCTTGTTCACTCATCTTTAAAATCCTCCTTGTGAAATTGCAGATAAGGTTGAAGCCATCTCAATAAAAGAAGAAAGCCCACCCCAATCGGTATGTAGATCATGATGGCAACTTGAAAGCTGATCCCATGTATTCGATACAAGGTACCGATGACAAAAGCAGCGGTGATGAGCCAGGTAGTAAAATATCGAAATCGGTTAGCGACACGTTTTGCGTTTGGGACACCTATGGCTTCAAAACGCGCCCGAAGTAAAATACCATATAGCCAGACTCCGCCGAGCACAATAAGCCCAAGTAAAACGTCTCGTACGATTTCGGTCAAGGCCCTGTCCCCTCCTTTGCCAGTTCTCTCATGCGCATCGCGATATAATCAGCAGCCTCATCTATCGACATGCGCTTTGATTGATCATGACTTTGAGAAGTTAGGGTGTCACCACCGACTGTCGTTTCGCTTAGTTGAAATGGTTGACCAAATGTCACGGACAATTTGCCAAATAAGCGGTACGTACTTTGAATGTTTGCGGGTACAATCATAACACTCGAACGCAATGCTAACAAACCGACACCGCGTTCAATCGTTGCGAGAGAACCTTTATTCTTTCGCGTACCCTCGGGAAACATGACCAACATGTTGCCTTTCTTTAAGATATCCACAGCTGTCTTTATAGCAGCATGATCAGCCGCACCCCTGCGAATGGGAAATGCATGAAGTTTTCGAATTAGCGGACTTAGAAGTTTGCTTCGAAATAACTCCTCTTTTGCCATAAACGACACGGGTCTGGTAAGACATGCTGCGACGATCACCGGATCCCAATTGGAAATATGGTTGCTACAGATAAGAACACCGCCTTGAGCAGGGACGCCATTCGCATGATGGATTCGCAACCGAAAAACAATGTGCAAAAATAGTCTGACCGCAATTTGAGTGAGATTATACAACATCGTTAATTATCTACCCTCCCCATGCGTCATACGGAGGCGACAAAGTGCCACGACTATCTCTACAACTTCGTCCTGTGTGAGACAAGAAGTATCTAGGATGATAGCATCTTGCGCTGGTCGCAGCGGTGAATGGTCACGTTCTATATCCATTTGATCACGCCGTTCAATATCACCCATCAATTCCGCCAAGGAAGGATTAAAACCTTTGCTAACCATCTCTTCATAACGGCGTTTGGCGCGTTGTTCAAGAGATGCGGTAAGAAAGAACTTTACGTCAGCATTGAGTAATACATGCGTTCCTATATCCCGGCCATCCATCACAATACCTGGCCATGATAAAGCTAATTCTTGTTGTTTTTGTACTAGGTATTGACGAACTAACGAATTGGCAGCCATCATGGAAACATGCCGCGTAACTTCCGGTAACCGTATCACATCGGTCAAGTCCAAATCACCGAATAAAAGATGTTGTTCACCTTGCACCACTTGATAATTGAGTTTTGTCACCATCTGATGAAGAAGCTCTTTCAGTTGGTATATGTCGTTTTCTTGTACACCCTGCAACAAGGCTAAGTACGTCACACTTCGGTACATGGCGCCAGTATCAAGATATGAAATTTGCAATACTTGCGCTACACCTCGCGCCACTGAGCTTTTTCCAGCACCTGCCGGACCATCGATTGCGACTTGAAATCCCATCCCATAGCGCGCTCCCTACGTAGAACTTAATCCTAAAAGCAAACTAAAAAAGGCCCTTGCTGCGCAGTTCAATTTGTCGTCGAAAAACATACTGAATAATTCGTTGCTGATCAGAACTGGATAACTGTTCGAAGTTTATACAGTATAAAGAACGATTATATTCATCATGAGCCAAACGAACAACGTGACCTTTGGCACTGATTGGCAGGTCCTTTGCTTGATCATTGGGTAACCCAAACTTGACCGTAATCTGATCGCCGTGAGCAATTTCCATATCTTTCAATGGCCTAAAGGATAGGCCCCCACCGCTAAGATCATAAGTCATACCGTATCCCGTACTAAGAGGAGCTGCATCATCACGTCGAATTCGAAGTATGGATAGTTGCAACGATACTTCGACACGCACAAAAGAGCGCCTTTGCAGTCGTATGATTTGCGACGGCTCCGGGCGACGAAGCAGTATGGCTGCTAATTGATCAAGTTTTGTGCGCATAAGCATCGTTGATTCAAAATGATAGACGGCTCCATCGGCTAAAACATAACTTATATGAATGATTTCAGAGTTGGAAAAATCCATCCATTTGCCTTGGCCAACGATAAGAGGAACGTCTATGTAAATGCCTTCTGATTTTAAGTCAAGAATGCGTGCATGACCTTGAACACCATCGACTTGTTTTTGAATTTGTACCGTTTGCCCAACCACCGGTAACGACATAATTTCACCTCTGCCCTACCGTATTATACCGTGGAATTGACTTTGGCGAAAGGTACACCCTCCGGTGGAATGGGCAATTCGACTACATTTCGTCTTTAGACAATTGATCCATTGTTACTTGCCTGCCCGTAGTTGCATCGACAGTGACTAGAAAGGTGTTTGTGGACGTGCGACCAAGCACTTCGTAACATAAGGATCTAGCTGCGGGCGTACCTAGTGTTTTCCAAGCTAGGGAAACGGACTCAACTTTGAAAGCGGGGCGAAACCCTGCAAGCACCGTCGCTTTTGCTAATAAAGCTTTTTTCCTTGCATAAGCACCAGATTGTAAGTAATAGGGGCTCGCATCAAACCCAACGATTTGCGCATTTGCCCGGTCAACTTGTACGAGGACCTTTCGCGTCATGTCATGTACACCTTGAACAACAGGAACGAAGCTGTACACACTAACCACCCCATAATGATCTGATTGATCAAGTGCGAGGTCCGATAGACCATGTTGCCGTAAAAATACGATGGCTTCGTGCAACGCTTTTGAGGGAGTTATTGCTGCCGTGCCTGAAGCATTTCGTTGGTGCATCCAAAGTACTTTACCAGCATGTAGGGATACCCCAACCACCATAGAGTCATAGGCGTTGTTCGTTGTCCCAAATGAGATCATATAACCATGGTCATCATAAGCAGGACCAAATCGACTTACTTGTGCTGCCACAGATGATGGTATATGAAAATACTGGCGTGCCGTGTTTACAGCTTTCTTGGCTGAAATCGTGCTACCAGATAACGTGCTATTGGTCGGATAGGATTTTGCGCTCATCGATTCACCGCGTAAAATCGGTGAAAGCGATGCCGAAGATGCACTTAGATTGACAAAAGCTGTCTTAGGCAAAGGGCTTGCTTGACCGTGGAAGGTAGCGGACATCGGGTCTGATAGCAAAGAAGCCTGAGTCTGCCGCACATGATGTTCAAGTGCCGTAGCTGCCCTTGCTAGTGAACGAATCTCTTTTAGATCACTTGATGAAAGTACCCCTGGTAGCTTCGCTGCAGTCATCGCATCTGTTTTGGCTATCATGCGATTGAGGAAAGCCTGAAGGTCTGTCGTTTGCCTTGCATCACCCAACATATGCAAGGTATCGACATCAGCTCTTGCCGCATATCGAGCAGCATTTTGCAGTTGTGTCATGACCATCTGTGGTTGCGTGGTCAGTAATACTTTTGCCAGCGCATCTTGCATCTCATCGATGTCATAGGCCATGTTGTGAACGGCAGTCGCATTTTGCAATTGAAGATTGGCTACGGCAGCCGAGCGAATTTGGTGCTCATTATACCCATAGAGCAACAAAGAAAAAGTGCCTAACGCTAACGCAGGAATAATCCACCCAGACGAGTGCTTCACGAATCATCACCTCTATTTGGCAAAAACATGGTTACCGATTTGTAGCATAACAGGTTGAGACCACACCCACTGCGATGTTGCTGTTGCAGGATTCCAGTAGTACAGTGCGCCGTGTGTAGGATCAAATCCGTGAATCGCATCCATGACGGCTTGCACATTCTGTTGGTGTAAACCAAGCCAAGCTTGGCCGTTAGAAATCGATGTAAAGGCACCGTTTTGGTAGATGATACCTGGGATCGAATGCGGAAATAAGCTACTGTGGTATCGGTTGATAATTACGGCCGCCACCGCGATCTGGCCGATAAACGGCTGCCCTCTTGCCTCTCCGTATACGACATGTGCCATCAAATTAATGTCATTTTGGGAAATGCCGTTATTGGACGGCGGTATCGCAACTTTCGCATTGACAGGGTTAGGCACGGGGCTCGTGCTTGTCGAAACGGCTCGCGCAACAGATACAGGTTGATTTTGCACTGCGGGGGCGTAACGAGGCGTAGCTTTCATTAAGGCTGTATTCGTTAATGAGCCCGCGACACCATCCACAGGAAGTCCAAACGCATATTGAAAATCACGCACCGCCCAATACGTCTGCCAAGAGTATGCCCCACTTACTGGTCCATGGTAGTAACCAAGCAACTTTAAACGGCCCTGCAACTCATGCACGTTTGCGCCGGACATGCCTTCAGCCAAAGTGCTGGTAAGTGCTGCTTTGGCAGGGTGAATCGGCACTACAGCCAAAAACGATACCGTGCTGAGCATGAAAGCTGAAGCAACGAGGAGAAATTTTTCGCGTCTCACAAAATCGTCCCTCCGATCGCACGTAATAACTCTTGTTTATACGATCGTTAGTGTCTGACAAGGTGAGGGTTTACTATGCATAGAAACAAAAAAGGCTTTGCACGAAATGGCAAGTCATTTCGTGCAAAGCCTTATATCATGTTTTTCAACCCACTGGTTCAATGTCGAAATCTCGGTCATTATCACATAAACATCGCCGAAAGCCTGTCTCTACATGCCCTCTGCTGTCTTTGACACCCCGCAAGATAAACACTTCGCCACAATTGCGACAGCGAATATGAATCTTGACGCGACCGCTTGGTGTGCCAATATCATTTTTTATCTCTTGTAACATCATGGATTCCAATTGCATCACAATACCCTCCTACTGGCTGCAATCATACCCAGTATATGCCATACGGGTTGTGAGTCATACCCAACCACGTAATTCAATTGCCTCTGCCATTCTACGTAAACCAACCATATAAGCGGCAAGACGCATATCAATCGTACGCGCTTGTGCGGTATGATAGACCGTTTCGAACGAATGCATCATAACGTCTTCAAGACGCTGCATAACTTCTTGCTCCGTCCAATAAAATCCTTGATTGTTTTGCACCCATTCGAAGTAAGATACAATCACCCCACCAGCATTGCCAAGAACATCGGGCACCAACAAAATTCCTTTATCCGTGAGAATTTTCGTCGCATCAGGTGTCGTTGGCCCATTAGCGGCTTCTACCACAATCTTTGCCCGGATGCGATCTGCATTTTTTTGTGTAATTTGATTCTCAATGGCCGCGGGAACGAGAATATCGCAGTCTAACTCAAGCAATTCTTGATTAGAAATCGTATTTTTAAACAGCTTCGTTACTGTACCAAACGAATCGCGTCTTTCAAGTAACGAATCGATATCCAGTCCATTCTCATCATGCAACGCGCCATAAGCATCAGAGATACCAATTACTTTAGCACCCGAATCATGCATGAACTTGGCAAGGTAACTGCCTGCATTGCCAAACCCTTGTACAACCACACGGCAACCTGTGAGATCGATGTTTTGTACCTTTGCCGCTTCACGAATACAAATAGCAACCCCTCGAGCGGTCGATGAGTCGCGTCCTTGTGAACCGCCAAGAACGACAGGTTTACCCGTAATAAATCCTGGTGAGTCAAATTCACGAATTCGGCTATATTCGTCCATCATCCATGCCATGACCTGTGAGTTAGTCATGACATCCGGTGCTGGAATATCTTTCGTCGGTCCGACGATCTGACTGATGGCGCGGACATAACCACGAGCCACTTGTTCTTGCTCCTTAAAGGACATTTCGCGTGGATCACAAACGACACCGCCCTTACCGCCACCATACGGCAAATTCGCGATCCCACACTTGATACTCATCCATATGGACAATGCTTTGACTTCATCTTCCGTAACGTCCGGGTGAAATCGAATACCACCTTTTGTCGGTCCAATGGCATCATTATGTTGCGCTCTGTATCCAGTGAAAACATTTACACTTCCGTCATCCATGTGTACAGGAATACGCACCGTTAAGAAGCGTAACGGCTGTTTAAGTAAATCAAACATTTCTTTTCCGTAACCAAGCCTCGATAGCGCTTCTTTTACTACTGCTTGCGTGCTGGTTAAGACATTGAGATTCTCTGCGGACTGTTCACCGCTTGTCATGGTTTCGCCACCTTCGATGGGACAATAGCAATCTGTAAAACTTCATGGACAGTATACCAGTAGTCTAGAAAACTGGTCAAATACTAGCGCCGTTCATTTCTTCTTGCTACGCGCATAACTGCGTTCTACCATTTGAACTAAAAAATCCTCAAAAGAGATGCCTCGTGCTTTAGCGGCATCAGGAACCAAACTGGTGGACGTCATTCCTGGAAGTGTATTGACTTCCAGAATGATCGGACCCGTTTTACCGACGATAAAATCTATGCGCGCATAGTCTGTACACCCCAAGGCGCGATAGGCTGATTTGGCATAGACTTCTACTTCCTGCAATCGATCTTGCCCAATTCGCGCAGGAATAATGTGTTCACTTCCACCTTGAGAGTACTTTGATTCATAATCGTACAAAACGGCTTTCGGAATGATTTCAATCACGCCAAGTACATCGGGAGCAAAAGGATCGCCGGTCACAACAGCTGTAACTTCCGTCCCTTCGATGTACTCTTCAATAAGCACTTCGTTGTCATACTGTAAAGCTTGGTTCATACCTGTTACGGCTTCATCAACTGTATGGGCTAGAGTTAACCCAATCGTGCTACCCTCTCGATTGGGTTTAATGATGTAGGGAAAACCAATCGTGTTTCCAAGATGCTGAGCTAAGTCCCGATCGGGCACAGGATCTGTAGTTTTTAACACATAGTCTTGGGCCAAAGGAAGCTGTTCGGTCATCAGAATTCGTTTTGTTGTACGCTTATCCATCGCGATCGCACTGGTCAAAACACCAGATCCTACATAGGGATAGCCTAAAACCTCAAGTAAGCCTTGAATGGTTCCGTCCTCACCCATGCGTCCATGCAAAGCAATAAAAACCACGTCCGGATGAAACGAGCGCAAATCTTCGACAAACCCAGAACCCGTGTCAAGGAGTTGCGTTGCAAATCCCTTGCTTAGCAACGCTTGATTTACCGCATTTCCTGATAGTAATGAAACATCTCTCTCAGCTGAGATTCCTCCACATAAAATAGTTACTTTCATAGTGTCCTTCTTCCTTTCCTATTAGGCTCATCACAAGCCAAACGTTGTATCAAATTGGCCAAAAATGCCCCAGCAAAAAGGTACGCAAATTCTTCATCCAGTACAGTAAAGGCTGGATCGTGCGTCATATGCTGTGTACCGCCTACGAATAATTGAAAGGTTGGCGTTTCATAACTCGCCACCCCAAAATCTGTTGCGCCTTGCAGAAATACACTGGTAAGAGACGTCACGTCAGGATATTGTTCACACAAAAGACGGCGTGATGTTTTGAGCAAATTCTTATCTTGCAATAGCGGAGGATATTCACTAACTAAAAAAACATCAACACCCATCCTGTGCAAAAAGGCAATAAGTTCGTCTCCAGATGGTCGTGCACCGCTATCGTGACAAACTTTTGTTCGAATGCGAAGATCATGCCCTACAAGCATCATATCAACAAAACACGAATGCAAAAAAGCCTTGATGTGCGCGATCTCATCTGTATGCAATGACTCTTCGTCCGGTGCACGATGCCGCAAGCGCAACCAAATTAGACCATAAGCACCTCTTGCAAAAACGACGGTTCGCGTCGAAATATCATCGGCAAGATGCGTGCTAAGCACACAAGAGGCCCCTTTAAA
This sequence comes from Bacillota bacterium, assembly GCA_021821185.1. The sequence continues at coordinate 14,042 of JAKACU010000021.1, read as the reverse complement.
TGCACCCTGCTCATATAACTTCTGTTTTCCTGGTATAAATCGAGATACATCTGTAGGGAAAAAGGCGGGATAGCATTCTTCAGCAGGACAGCCAATCAGTCGTACAGCCACTGCAGGCGAAAAAAAACCCTGCTGGTACAGCAGCGCTAGAGCAAAAGCATGGACGGATTGGGCATGATGACCACACAGGTGCATCCAGGTTTCAGTGAGCGGATTCCATACCGCATCAAGATCTGCAGTAAAGACTACCTTGTAATCCGCATGTTGATAATCCCCTAACGTAATGACAGGAGCTTTTCCATCCAATATATGATGAATCGAAAGCGAATGGTCATTAGCAAAATTCGTCCAAATTAATCGCGTCTGATCTTCTTGATACCCTGGTTCTGCTTGCTCCTGCAAAGCTTTAGCAAAGAACTTAAGGTTTGTCTTCTCTAATTCATTAAAGGTCATTAGCCACGTAGACATTGACACACGAGTCCTTTTCCTGCTAGCGTAAAAATAGAAGGAGGAGTTGCGATGAAGCCGTTACAAGTCACTTTGGTATTTGCCCATCCCGATGATGAATCGTTTATGATGGGTGGCACAGTTCGCAAACTGGTGGAACATGGCCATCACGTATCCTTATATACAGCCACCTCAGGTGATGCCGGCAAATACGGTCACCTTCAATTTGATCATCGTCAACAGTATGCACAAAAGCGGCGCGAAGAGCTACATAACGCATGCGACTATTTAGGGATCGAATCACTGACGATCGGACCTTTTCTCGATAAAGGACTATCCTCGTTACCGGAAGGCATCCTAGTCGCCGCTGTGCGAGATGCGTTAGTAAAAACACAGGCCGAAATTGTGTTCACATTTCCGGAAGACGGTTTTTCTGGTCATCCTGATCATACGGCCATTTCTAAGGCAGTCTTTGCAACGATACCCACGATTCCCGGTGTTATAAAGCTCTATGTAGGGGCAAGTCCAAAAGAAACTTTGCGACATCGTGCAACAACAACCATCGATATTGAGGCGCAAAGAACGGCTAAAATGCATGCCCTATTAGCCCATGAAACGCAAGTTTTTTCCGTAGAACGCGTTTATCCTGATTTGACTACGCACCATGAAGTATGCTTGAGCAAAACAGAACAATTTATCTTAGCTTGGCAACAAGGTCAGTGGTGGCCAGGTATATCGAACACAGAAACCGATTTTCTACGTTAACGAGATGGACAAAACGAAAGCCCAGGTCATTTACCTGGGACCCGTTTGTCCTTTTTTTATGATCCCTGCATCACTTCAAAAATAATCTTGTACAACATCAAGCGCATGTCGATCGGAGATTAACTTGCCATACTCTTGCAACACCGCAGGTGTCACCGTAGTCACTTCACCGTATTCGTTCATGATAGCCCAAACTGTTTCGTAGATCGATTCGTCCACTGCATCATCTTCGAAAAATAGGTGATACTTATTTTTGTACGAATACAAAGAACAAGCAAAATAGCCGATAGACAACACACCGTGTAGGGCACCGATAACATCATCAAACTCCCGAAATCGAAATACGGAGGCACTAAACGGATCAACTGCCTCTTCAGGAAGATCAGAGACTTCAGATAAGGCAGCTTGGCGAGGCAAACTGGGCACCTGCGTTACAATAACAACTACGCCTTCTTTAGGCATGGAGAATGCCTCAACGGCAATGGGACCAACAACCTCAAACCCGACTTCCGAATACGCGACTTCCATCATATCCCAAAAAAGTTCTTGCACTTTTTTTCCATTCTGCCACATCTCTTCTTTGTCGATGCCACGAGCTTCCAAATCATCGTAGCTTACAAAGATGCGAACCTTATTTCTTGCAATTTTTTCAACGCGCATCGGACCCCATCCCTTCGAAGAGAGCGCACTTAGACACTACTATTCCATTACGCCAATCTACAATTTATGCATAGCACCCACTTGTAGATATGATACTCACATTTTGAGGTTCGCGCCAGTGGCAAATAAGGTTCCTCACGGCAGGAAAATGCATCTAGCCCGAAACCTAGAAAATTTCCAGGTTCGGGCTAAGTCGACTTATCCTATAAAACGGCAGATGATAGAGTTGAACCGCGTTCTAAAATTTGGTGTGGCAAAATTACGGTATACGTTGAAAACGGTTCATCGTTCAACAGTTTCGTCAAAAACCGCATGGCCACAGCACCATAATCATACATCGGTTGAGCTACTGTGGTTAATTCAGGGCGGGCCATTTGCGTCAACTTCGTATTGTCAAACCCAACGATCATGACATCATCGGGAACTTTCAGTTGCATATCGTAGCACGCATGTAATGCCGCCAAAGCCATTTCATCATTGGAAGCCAAAAATGCCTGGTAACGATCGATAGAAAGTTGAGATCGTATGGATACGAGCGAAGTCGCATAATCCTCACGCGATGTAAAGACAAAGGAAGGATTGAGTCCATTTTGACGCATCGCATCAGCGTAACCTTGCCGTCTCTCTGCCGTTAGCGTCCCTTCTTCACCAACGCCTCCAATGAACGCAATGTGTGTCAGGCCCTTTTTGATCAAAAATTCAACAGCATCTTGTGCGGCAAGGCGATTATTGATGTTCACCGACGGAATCCGTTTTTCCGGGTCATCCGTTCGGCAAAGAATGATCGGAAGCTGTGCATCTTCAAACGTTTGAATATGTTCTGGTTGTAGCCTTGGTGACATAAAAATAATGCCGTCTACTTGCTTTTCCCACATCGTACCCACAAGATCAATCTCTCTTGTGAGAGAGCCATCAGAATTGCATAAAATAATGTGATAACTATACATACGTGCTACATCTTCAATGCCACGCACCAGTTCCGCCATAAACCCTGCTGAAACATCTGGAACAATGACACCAATCGTCTTTGTGCGTTTACTTGCCAAACCTCGTGCAACCGCATTGGGTCGATAAGAAAGTTTTGCAATGGCATCCAGAACTCGTTTTTTGGTCTCTTCTTTGACTACCGCAGTATCATTTAAAACGCGTGATACGGTGGCCATGGACACCCCAGCTTCACGTGCCACATCGTAAATGGTTGCACTCATCATTTAGTCCCCTTTTGTCTGTTCATGTTCAATAATCACATGGTTAAATTGCATTACGGTTTCCCAATGAAAATACCGCATGTCATTCTTATTGAATAGTATACCAACCTTATGGGCTTTGTCCTCCATCAAATCAACAGAAACGATCACACCTTGCCCAAAAAGCTGATGACGACATATTGTTCCTATCTTTGGCACCGTCACCAATGACGTTGCTTTATGACTTGTAATGCGAGATATTCCTGGATTGATTTTCACACCAATTTCCTGCAAAAAAGGCGATACATTGACCTTTTCTTTCGCCACCATTTGAGGATAGCTACAGTACAACCGTGATTTGGCCCTTGTCATACCCACATATAAGAGACGCCGTTCTTCCTCAAGAGCTTCTGTGAATCGTCTGCGCGATGTGTCTTCGAGCGTTCGTCGGTGTGGCAAAGCATCATTATGCAAACCAATTAAAAATACATCATCAAACTCTAATCCTTTGGCGCCATGAAAGGTGGTCACCAAGACGCGCCGCAGGGTACGTTCTTGCATTTGCCGTTCATGCTGATGAATTTCCTGCAACCAAGTAGCAACATTCGCCTGGGTCGCAGCACGCTCTTGCACCAAATCTAACATAGCCCACAAATCTGCTTTCGTCGATCCCGTAAAGAATAATGCCCTTCGCAGATGAACAAAAGCATCGCTAGGCGACATGGTGGCCGTTTGTTGAAGCAATTCGTCAAACGATGTCTTTATCTTGTTGTACTGCATCCTCATTTTCACGCGTTGATGATATGTATGCCAGGCTTGCATCCGGTCTATTTCTTGCGTCGAGGTCGCCGCACGAAGCATGGATATGACGGCTTTCACGTAACGATCGTGGTACATATCACTTCGCATATCACCAAGATGCACCCCTACTTGATGGCTAAAAAGAGCATCCACGATAGGGGTTAGTTGCCGGTTCGTTCTTGCAAGCACCGCGATACTGCCATTGGGTTGTTTCTGTGCGATTCGGTGAACTAAAGACGCAATGTGTTGCGCTTCATCCCATTCGCTCCAAAAAGAAAAATAACGGATTTTTACACCCGGGCCCCTTGCGCCAATAAACTCTTTAGGTTTCCGTTTCGTATTGTGCGTAATGACGGACGAAGCCGTTTGAATAATTTCATCTGTTGAACGAAAATTGTGACGTAAAATAACCTCAGAACAAGATGAAAATGCTCCAAGAAAATCCATTACACTATGCGGTAGTGCTCCTCGAAAACGATAGATGGATTGATCATCGTCCCCGACGACAACTAAGTTTTTATTCTGATTAGTCAGCGCTTTGATCGCTAACCACTGCACCTTACTTGTGTCTTGAAACTCATCCACCATCACATGCGTAAAGGAAGAAAGCACATTCTGACGGAAAACGGATGCCTGTACCATCTTATGATAGAACACTAAAAGCAGATCATCATAGTCATGCGCATGCATTTGCCGTTTCTTGGCCTCATAGGCAATATATACTTTCTTGATGTCCTGATGTAATGGATCTTTGACATGCATTTGTGCAGGTACAATATTCGCATTTTTTAGCTGGGTGATATACTGCATAAATCGATATACCGAATCGTCAAAGGATGGCATGGATTCCGAACGCAGTACTTCTCGCATCACTGTGATTTGCTGAGATTCATTCCAGATCTGGAAATCAGTATTACCGTAGCGTAATAACCATCGCAAAAACAACGAGTGAAATGTGCCTGCGACCACGGAGCCAAGCCTTGGTTCTCTGTGCATCAATCGTTGTTTCAATTCTTCGGCACTGCGCCTTGTAAATGTAAAAATAACCATGTTCTTTGGATCGATGCCGAGCACTTGGTAAAGATACAGCGCTCGCCACGTGAGCACTGTTGTTTTTCCGCTTCCAGGCCCCGCAAAAACAATCATCGGACCATCGCCATGGACAATGGCCCGATGCTGTTCTGGCGTAAATACGACATGGTCCTGTTCAGCCATCGAGAAAAACTGCTGCTCATTCACAAGCCCCACGCTCGCAATAAATCTTCCACTTTGCAAAGCCGTCTTTGCAAGATGCGCTTTTTATCCAACAGCCTTGCAATACTTATTAAATCTTGTTGATAAAAACACTGAACAGCCAGTTGCTCAATCTGCCTCATCTGTTGTCTCCAAAGCTCAGTGACAAGCAACACGTGGCGATGACGCTCACGTGAATACGCAAGCGATACAAAAGGCTCCATAGATGAGTTCCTTTCAGGTCTATTATCGAATCCGAGTAGACCACCGAGCAATGAATTGTTCCAATTCTTTATTGAAATCCAAGACCAAATTACGATCTTGCATCAACTGCGAGATACCGTCTAAGTCATCGGCACGGAAAAATTCAATGACTTTCGTCTCAAGTTGATCTTGATCCATGGATCCTTGTGCTTCCCGTAAGCAGTCCTGTAATAAGTCTAATGTCATGGCAATTCTTGATGTCTGCCCATCCATGCGTAAATAACCTCCATCAGTTTCATGTCAAAGCAACGAAGCGCAATTGTCCTTCGCATCTGCCACATCGATAGCGGCCCGTATCAATCGTTCTTACCCGAATATAAAGCGTACCGCACTCCATACACGCATACGTTTTTTGAACAGAACGCTTATTTTTCAATCCTGTAGGTAAAGCGTACCGCGATCCACCCACTTGTTTCAATAGTCTTTGAAAATCTTTGTCCCGATGTCGATATCCTTGCCCTAACAAATGCAAATGATAATGACAAAGCTCATGGCGAATGGTCCCCACTAATTCCGACATTCCGTGCAGTTGCACGGAATGAGGATTAAACTCCAAATCGTGCGTTTTCAAAAGATAACGCCCGCCTGTCGTTTTGAGACGGTAGTTGTATCGACAACGATGCCGAAATGGTAACGAAAAATCGTGAAGAGAGATTTCCTGCACCAATCGTAAGAGATCTTCATCGGAGTATGGAACCTCGTCGAACATCGTTAATCCCTTGCCTTTCCGTCCCCCCTTCATGGTACAATTCACGAGAAAGGAGACGAATACCATGTCTCTATTTGCCATTGCCGACCTTCATTTGTCTTTCGGGTCGAATAAACCTATGGACGTTTTTGGAAAAACGTGGCACAATCATGCAACTCGCATTCAAAACGCGTGGGAAGATTCTGTATCAGCCGATGATTATGTACTCGTACCAGGTGATATCTCATGGGCCATGCGAGAACAAGAAGTTCTGCCCGATATGCAGTTCCTGCATGATTTGCCGGGTAAAAAGATCTTGCTAAAAGGTAATCATGACTATTGGTGGAGCACGAAACGTAAAGTGGAAGGTTTGGCTGGATCCTTATGCCACATCCTACAAAATAACGCCATCCCTTTAGATGACTTCACGATAGTTGGTACAAGAGGCTGGAGTCTCTCCGATACGGCCAGCTTTTCATCTGAGGATGAAGCCATCTTTTTGCGTGAAGTTTCGCGTCTACGCCTTTCCCTTGAGCAAGGATCTGCATTGGGAAAACCACTGCTCGCCATGATGCACTATCCGCCAACAACCAATCGTGGTGAACAGACTCCATTTACTGATTTGTTAGAGCAATTCGGTGTATCACATTGCGTATATGGACATTTGCATGGTACAGCACACAAATACCGTGTGCAAGGATTTGTGCGAAACGTTAAGTATCAATTAGTTGCTGCGGACTACCTGAACTTCACGCCATTTGATATAACTGCCTGGATGCAACAGTAATTTCCGGACAACACATAGGATGTCTTGTCCGGAAGTATCAAGTTATGAACGCATCATCTGGAAAACTTCGGAGCGTAAATGTACATCTTCAAGAAATGTTCCCCGCACCGCAGTTGTGACCGTAATCGTCCCAGGTTTATTCACGCCTCGCATTGCCATGCACATATGTTCAGCTTCCACCATAACCGCAACACCCGTGGGTTCTAGGTGCGTGACCAGAGCATCAGCTACTGTAGAAGTCAGTCGTTCTTGCAGTTGCGGGCGACGAGCTGCAGTTTCGACCAATCTCGCCAATTTGGACAAGCCTGTAATCTTAGCCCCCTGAGGAATATAGGCAACGTGTGCCTTCCCATAAAAAGGAATCAAATGGTGCTCACACAAACTGTAAAACGAGATATCCTTTACAAGCACCAATTCATTATGATTTTCGTTGAATATGGTTTGCAAATGGTCACCAGGATCTTGATCAATCCCTGATAAAATTTCGCCATACATCCGAGCGACGCGCGCTGGCGTTTCGAGTAAGCCTTCGCGCATCGGGTCTTCACCTACAGCCTCTAAAATCATGCGCACAGCTTGTTCAATCTTCTCTTTATCGATTTGCATAGTCTTTCCCCTTTACCTACGATATCTGCTGATCGTGACCGTAATGATCGGTGATTTTCCGACCATGGCATGTGTACTTTGATCAAAAGCCGCTACCTGATACGTGTACGTTCCGGATACACCTAAAACATTCGTATAGGATGTCTGCGTCGTCTTTGCAATACTTTGATTGTAAACCAAGTTTGTGTTGCCTTGCGCACCCCGAAATACTAAATAGTACACATTGGCATCCGAAACAGGATTCCAAGAGAGTACAACTCCTTGTTGCAGAGCCTGGTACGATCCCGTCATCCCTTGAATCGTCGGCGTAATCACAGGAGCTGTCGATACGTCAACAGGCGAGATAAATGACCCACCCTGTTTGCCAGCTAATCCTTGCGTCATAATGGCACTAAATAGCTTCGCTGGCAAGGCACTCCCACCCACCCAGTTAGGTACGTACGCATTAACACTTGGTGTAGCAAATCCTTCCCATATGGCACCAACGACATGAGGTGAAAAACCGGTAAACCATAAATCACTATCGCCTTGCGATGAACTCCAACTCGGTGACACATAGGCCACAGATCCGGTTTTACCAGCAATTTGATGACCAGACACCGATGCTAATTGGGCAATACCGTTAACCACGTTGTTGCGAAGCAAACCCACCATCGTGGCTGCGGTGGACGGCTTCATCACAGAAATCGGCACTTCAGACGCTTGGTAGATCGTGTTATCATTGCTATTGACAATTTTTTCAATAGCATGCGCTGGAATGCGACTCCCATTGTTATCAAACGATGAATAAGCTTCGGCCATTTGTAGCGGATTAGTCCCTGGATGAATATCGCCTAGGGCCACATCCAGATGCTCAAAGTCCCTCGGTTCGAACGTCAGTCCTGCACGCTGTGCAAAATCAAGACCGGTGCTAATTCCTAATTGATCCAGTAACCACACAGCAGGGATATTCCAAGATTCTTTTAAAGCATCTCTCATGGTGACTTGGTTATTAATCGTAGGATGCCAAGCCCAATCCTGCGGTTGATAACCATGGATATTTAAGGGACCATCGTACAACAGAGAGTCACCATTATACTTCCCAGTTTCCACAGCAGGTCCATAAACCACAAGCGGCTTAATCGATGAACCTGGTGAACGTTCCGTTTGTGTCGCGTAATTAAATCCTTCTACTTGATAAGTATTGGGACGCGACCCAATAAGCGCGAGAATTCCACCATTGGCTGGATTCATGAAGGCAGCTCCACCCTGTGCTTCGTTGCCACTCATATTTGGTGGAAAATAGGCATTATTGGAGAATTGGTCATAGGCAGCTTGTTGCAATTGTGGATCCAAATTGGTATACACCTTTAATCCACCACGCGTAAGACTCGTCGCTCCAATGCCAATCTGGTTCGCCTCTTGGTACAGATAATCCCTGTACCATGCGTACGCTGCAGGCACACCATCGGCGACCACGCCCGGTGTGCCTGCCAATTCAAGAGGTTGCTTCTCTGCCCAACGCGCCTTGCTTTCAGAAAGATAGCCATATTTGGCCATCTGTTGCAGTACGATATTTCTTCTGGCAAGCGCAGCATGCGGATGCAGAAAAGGATCATACTCTGTAGGAGCTTGCGGAAGGCCTGCAAGCAAAGCGCACTGTACCAAATCTAACTGATTGACGTTTTTTTGAAAATAGATTTGAGCCGCATTTTCAATGCCTGGCGTGGCCCCATTGAAATCGACTGTATTAAAGTACATATCTAGAATTTGATTCTTGGTAAAATAGCGGTCGATTTCAATGGAAAGAATAAGTTGCTCTAGCTTATATTTCAAAGATCCATTGTCCGTTAAATATTCAATCTTTGCCAATTGACCTGTAATGGTACTAGCGCCTTGCAATTGACCGCGATGTACAATGTCATTAACCACTGAGCGAAATATGGAGCGAATATCAAACCCGTGATTCTGATAGAAACGAACGTCTTCTGTTGCGATCAAACCATCTTGTAAAGCTTTCGGAATGTCACTAAGAGCAACCCGCCTGACACCGGTCGGTTCAATCGTAAATGCGACGTGCCCATAGCGGTCATAAACGACTGTTGGCAACGTGGGCGGTTGCATCAACTTTGTTGGATCGAATAAGGGCAAGGTAAGCGCATAGATAATACCGCCTGTTGCAACGACCGTAAACGCAATAGCGATAAAAAAACTGATTAACACTTTTTTAATCACAGAGGAACCTTTGCGCTTTTTTGCCGTACTTGGTTTTCTTGTCGTTGGTTTTTTTGCAGGTGGCTTGGAAGACTTCAATTTTGCCTTCCCTGCGGGTGCACTGCGTTTTTGTCGCAAATCTATCACCTCGCATGTATTGTACATGGAGTGCTCCATTTTTGCGACAGGATTCCGACACGATCAGTCATGCACCCGCATACAAAAACCTATTTTTTTGCCGTGAGAATGATAAAATTGAGCCATTTCCCATACTGACTCATAACACGTTGGTTATCGCCGATGATTTGGCCAAGGCCATTTGGCATGTTGGCCAACATGGGATTTTCTACTGTTTCAACGGATGCCGATGATGTCACAGGACCTGATAATAAAATTTGCGTGTCATTAAAACCAGCTTGTGCTACTCGCTTTTTCCAGTCGCTGATCGTGGGCACTTCAACAGCGTGATAAAGAGACCGAAATTCCTGCATGACGTTAGGTGGTAATGGTGCCATAGAGGCCATTTCTACATCCAGCAGCATGCCGCCGTTTTTTAAGACACGAGCATATTCTTGTAATATCTTGACGATCGGATTAAATACAGTTACCGATTCAGCAATAACATAATCAAATGCGGCATCACGAAAGGGAAGTTTATGCTTTGCCGTTACAAGAAAATCAACGTTTACACCATATGCAAGACTTCGCGCCTTCGCTTTTTCGATCATATCCTTTCGTACATCAACCGCAGTCATCAAGACGTCGAAACGACGGCTAATCTCACAAGCTGTTTTTCCTACTCCGCATCCTACTTCAAGGACTTCTTGTCCATGTTCAAAAGGCATGTGTGATAACCATGTTTGGGTCATTTCAAAACCACCTGGATGGGCACTTTCTACCCCTAAAGCAGCTAAGGCGTCATAGTAATCCAATCGCATAACCCCCCACGCTATTTCTCTTACCATACGCAAGAGCACCCGATTTGGGTGCTCTAGTTGCGCGATATAAAAAAGAAAGTTATAGTCCAATTCGGGAGGTTATTTTTCTGAAGAACTTTGACGCCTATATGATCTTTGTAGAACCTGCTGGTGATTACTTTTTTAGTTCCGAAGGCACTTGCATCGTGGATGAAGATCACAATTATAAATTATACACGCTGGATTCCCGCCACAATTTTTTACGCTCGGCTATCTTAAAATTTTCTCTTGCTGATCTCATCGGTGATGGTGTCACCTATAAAGGGGCGTCTATACGCTTGGAGAACCTACAACCGTTTCGCGAAAAAAATAACCTTCTCAGTTCATCGGTAACATCCCTTTTGCGTGCTATTTACTTGGAAAATCCTATGCAACACCATTACCTACGCCGATTTTTGTAGGGTACCATGTCATGCCAAAGGGTTTCGAATGCCAATTAACCTTTTTGCAAAATAAGGATCAGTTACTTGAGATAGCGTGACACCTGTAGAGGGATTCAATGCGTTTACAAAACGGTCGTTGCCAACATAGATTCCTACATGACTCGGTCCTTTTGCGTACGTTGAAAAGAATAACAAATCACCTGGACGTAAATGGCTTATAGACACCTCATGACCAAGAGAATATTGTTGCCATGACGTGCGGGGCGCTGAGACACCTGACTCCCGCAGCACATATTCGACGAGTCCAGAACAATCAAAACCTTGGCTCGGGTTATTGCCTCCCCACACATACGGTTTTCCTAAGAGTGTCATGGCAAGCGAAGCAATTTTTAGTCCATCGTCCACAGCTTGCAGTGATCGTTGTTCCTTTGGATGACTCGTTATTGCTCGTGGTACATTGCGTGTAGCTAATTTGCTGTGGTCATTTACACGCAAATTTCGTCGAAAACTGCCAACTTGGCTCGTCACTGCAATCGTAGTCTCATCGTTATGCGCGACAGCGTAATGCAATGTGTGCCATGGATGTGAACGCTTCCACGCTGTTAAATCAATCACTTTTTTAATCTGTCCGCCTCTTAGCGTTTCATGATCATAAAAGAACACAGCAATCTTTTGAAACATGCGATTCACAGAAGACAGGTAGGCTGATTTATGTCGTTGAGAGAGCAAGGATAAGTTTCTAGCAGGCCCCGTAAAACCAGTAGTAAAGAACGCAAGAAATAAACCTGCCAGTAAAGAGACGATGCGTGGCATCCGGTTCATACGCTCACCCCAAACATATCGTGCTTTATCTCACGATATGCAAATCCTCTATGTCCTAGACGAAAAACAGTGAATGTCCTCTACAAAGAGGTCCATCCACTGTTATCCATGACACGATTTTATTCAGTTGCTTCATCTTGGTTGGTTTGCTCGCCAGCTGCCCGTACCATCATAAAATGGTCATCAGGTGCTTCCCACAAAGGAAGCAAACGATCTGCCTCGTCTTCTTGTGAAGAGCGTTCTAGCTCTTTGCGATATAAGGCCAGCAATTCCTGAACATCGAGAATGCCACCGGCGTTAAGGTGAGTTAAAGTAACTTTAGCGCCTTTAGCCAAACGCCGATGGAGGGCTTCTACCGTGAGTCCTATTTCTGGTTGCACCCGTAAATAGACTACGCCCCCTGTCATCCCCGAGCAAATCCAAGGTCCAGGGTCGCCGAGTACAAGGGCTCTTCCGCCAGTCATGTATTCAAAAGCAAATCCTTTAATATTCGCCACACTAGCCAGTGCAGCTTTACTTTGATCAATTTTCTCTCTTGGTATGCCACCTATGATCAAATCCGCACCAGACAGACGAATGCCAGCCCTTGAATCAGCGTCTCCCTGAACAACGAACAATCCACGTTGTGCGCCATAAGCAAGCCCTTTTCCGACTGAACCATTTACACGTTGGCCAAATCGATTCAACCCTTTAAGCACAATTACTTTGCCACCTAAAGATGACTTGCCGACACCGTCTTGAGCTCCGCCTTCGACGCGTAACTGCACGCCCATAGCGTTATAAGCTGCAAATCCATTGCCTACCACAGATCCTTGTGTCAAGTGGATACTCGCGCGCTTTAAGCCTGTGCGTTTGTCCCGCAGTTCATGACGCACAACCGAACCTGATAACATTCCGCCAATGTTACGTTCTCCCGAGTCTATAGCAGTCGCTCCGTAGCTGATCGACTCATTGCCTGCTGCCATAGCGATCATAGCCTGTTCACTGAGTGTCGCCGTTAAGGAGTTGTCTGCGACAGAACTCTTACGTGCCGGTTGCACCTGAAATCCATACCGAACGTCAACATGACGTTTGCAAAGATCGGAAATATCAATGGCATCAAGCCAAGACGTCTGTACAAGAAGATCGGAGCGTCCAACCAATGCTTGCAACGATCCGGCTCCAAGATTTGCAACAATGTTCTTCGTTTCTTGAGCTACCCCTTCAAAAAAGCGAACAAGATTGGCAGTAGCCATTTGCACGTCGCGAGGCACAAATGCTTTTAATCCATGCGCTGTCGCCTGTTCTTGTGTTTCAATTTGCGTTGCGATGCCAACATGACATGTATCTTTATGACAACCTCGACACCCCGTACATCCGATGGCAATCATCGCCATTGTGCCAAATCCGGTGCGATTGGCGCCTAAAAGCGTAAGTTTCACAACGTCGCGGCCAGTTTTCAGGCCCCCATCCGCCCAGATCTCGACGAATTCACGTAACCCAGCTTCCAGTAATGCTTCATGAGCCAATTTGACGCCTATCTCGATCGGAAGCCCAACATGCTTCAATGCATGGGCACGGGCAGCACCTGTTCCACCATCGTACCCGCTAAGTGCGATGACATCAGCCCCTGCCTTGGCAATCCCGATGGCAATCGTACCAATACCCGGAACCACAGGAACTTTCACAGAAACTTTAGCACGCGGATTGACCGTTTTCAGTTCATCAATCATCTGCGCCAAATCTTCAATCGAATAAATATCATGATTGTTCGACGGTGATATGAGGTCTGTACCCTGTCTCGCATTTCTTGCATTAGCCACTTTCAAAGAAACCTTAGAGCCCGGCAAATGTCCACCTTCGCCCGGTTTGGCTCCCTGCCCTATTTTAATTTCAAGCAGGTCCACCGAGTTACACAGTTCAGCATTGACACCAAAACGCCCAGAAGCAATTTGATGCCCACGATTCTTCGCGAATTGCCCCAGCATGTCTTTGATTTCGCCGCCCTCACCATTAAGCGAAATCATATCCAACTGTTGAGCTGCCAATGCATAGGATCGAAAAGCACTTTCGCTTTGGGAACCAAATGACATCGAACTGATCACGAAAGGTAATCTGTGTTCACCAATTGTAAGATCAACGTCTGCAGATCTCTGTGATACATTTTCTGACACAACGAAATCTAAGACATGGCGCAAAGAAATTGGCTGACTTTTCTCAAGGTCAGACAATTTGTCAGAAAACTGTTGA
>JAKACU010000133.1 GCA_021821185.1 Bacillota bacterium | reverse complement strand
TACACGATCGCACCAGGCGGTGAAGTGCAAGAACAACAAGTGGATCCTTCCGGGCTAAATCTGACGACAAAGTACCAGTGGAATCAGGATGACCAGCTCATGGGCGTCACCGATCCAAACGGCAACACCACCACGTATGCTTACGACAACAGTTCCTTTTACAATGGGGGCACGGGTGTCCCGATGACGGTAACCTTGCCAAACGGTGGCATCGAACAGTATGCAAGCAACGCAAACGGTGAGTTGGTCTCGGCAACTACGCCAGGCGGCGGTAAAAATTCCGTCGCATACACCCATACCATTCCTGGCGATAGCACAACCGCCACGGGCAAAACGGCACTCGTCAATATGAACAGCTATGACCAGTCCACGACGAGCAGTGCTCCGATGGGGCTCGGACAAAACCTGCTGCCAAACGGCAGCTTTGAGGACGTCACAAATGGCCTCCCAACCGACTGGCAGGATGCGTCTGGCACGGGTACGGTGACTGACACCACAAGTACCGCACAGATTGGGGCGCACGCCGTAGAGATTCAGGCGGGATCTAGCAGTCCAACGTATGGATGGATAATCCAGGACGAGCCGTGCCCGTCCAAACCTTGAAGCAGGCCATCGAACATGGTGTTGAAGGCCCAGATCCGCAGGGCACCAATGCAGTAATGTACTACACTCGCATGTATAGAAATGGAAGTGAGTACAATCTCGAAGTCTTGTATGACAAGGCTACGAATACAATTCTTCATTTTGAGTATGCAAGGAAGGCAATGGGACCTTTGTCGGCACTGACTAAGTAAAGGTGGTGTTAATTAGTGGGTGATGCAGCAAAGCTTCGCGAAATTCTATCTAATTTCATTCGTGGTAGTATGGGGATTGATGAATTTTGCGATTCATTCACAGTCTATTTTAACCAAGAAACCGACTACGCTACTTTAACCGATATTGAGCAATCTTCGTTTGGCGAGCTATGCGACATAACGGCTCGGTTCAGTCCGTTCGAAGAGGATTTGGAGAAGTACGACTGTTATTACAGCAGTGAGCAAGTTAGGGCGAAAGCTACGGAAGTGTGGGAGCGTCTCACCCATTGAGATTGTCGGTAACACAAATTTGAAGCGCTGACAATGAACGAGGCCCATAACTCCGTTCAGCCTTTGCTGATGAACACCGATTGCATCTTTCGGATTGACGTTGAGTCCGCACAGATTCGGAATGTGCTCAATAGGAACAGGGGTATGACCATTAATTTCTTGATCGATCGAACACATCCGCCACGGTGCCGACAGGTCGGGTACAGCTAAGGACGACGCAAGGGATTCGGTCGTGTACCGGATCCCTTTTTTGGGCATACAGGCGTTTACCCTTGAGCTTGTGATGTTCATGGGAGTCTAACTTGCAAAAAATTGCGCAAAAAGGTGCAATTTCTGTAACCCTACTTTGGTTTTGTTCGTCATGTATTCAGTCCCCCGCCTTTTTTGATCAAGTCGTGATGCCGTAGGTACAGAGCCGCCCGCCCTAGCTTTACGCGTGGCGAGTTGGGTAAAAGGAGTGCGATCTTTGGGTGTTTCGCTATGTCGTGTTTTTGCTTCTCTTGGCGGCCTTTGGCGTTGTAAGGGGCGGCTATGGTGATGCCTATGCGGTGAATCATGCGGCAAGAGGGAAAATGCCCATCGTTTCGCGAACCCTATGGGTTCAACCGGCCAGTTTTCAGCCAAAGCCAGCGTGGCTTTCCTTATCAGCCAGCCAAATCGCTAAGCTTGGCACACAACAAAAGCTACCATTGTTCGCCGGAAACCACGTCTCTCGCCTGGCTCCTGCCTATGCTCTGCCTCTTCATGTGCGGGATCAGGCAGTTGCACTTTGGGGTAGCACCAAGAAAATATCCTTTGATCCCCATACGTTTTCGATCGTCGATGCCTGGGAGGGACTGTTAGGAGGCAAACCTTTTGCCCTGGATGTTTACAAAAGGCAAAAGGGATCACTCTTTGTGCTCGCGGATGCCTATGATCATCGTATCGTAACGTCCGTAGCCTTCACAAAGCCGCTCTATTGGATGACCTTTACCGGGCGGTTTGTCACTTTTTGCGTTCCCTACCCTACCACCGGTTTTTATGCGGGTATCAATTTGACGAACGGACAACGCATCACCAACCGGCAAATGGCTCAGAAAATAGCAGGCATGTGGGAGACTATGGGGGGATACCCAGGTTCGTTGTATGGTCTCGTCAAAAACGGATACGGGGGCACATCAAGCAAAATCCCCGGCGTGAACTATGCTCCCTACTATTATGCACATGAATAATAACCAATCACCCCCTCTTACGGAGAAGATAATAGGTAAATATCAATAGCAATCCACCGATTATTTCTACTGATGATAGAATGATGTTTATAAAGCTATGGATTAACAAAAGCCTTAGACCGCCAATAACCGCAAATACGATTCCAACCAAAATAGATAGTACACTTCGATTCATGGTTTCAAACCCTCACGCAAAGTTTCTATTTCAAAAGCGCCCCCGTACCAGATACCCTCCTACCACAGCGCCTGCTGTAAGGTGGGCCGCCTCAAATTCCTTTGTCAAAGACATTCTTGTATAAAATTCGCCCCCGAATGTTCAAGAATTGAATACTTGTTATTGCCTTTTTTCATAACTTCCACGGAACGAATTGATGGACTCCCGCCATGATTTTGTACCCCATACGACGTATTTGAAATCCTGTCCTTGCGATTGCGTTACGAATAAACCGTTCTTCGCAATTGGAATCCCCAAAAATCTTGTCCACCTTGTTTCCACATCAATAATATTCGGCACCTGTACCGCCACAATGCTTCTTTGGATGTTTACACTATGAGGAACATGAACGAGTCTGCCTTTGTCTGTTAAATACAACATACCGCCAACCGCTTCAATACCTTTCCAAATATTAGCTCGTCCTACCTTGATAACATTCTCACCCTTCACTAAAAACTCAGTGCTTTTTCGTCCAAGAAGATTAGAGAATATTAGTATTAGCAACGTGAATAGTAAGACAAATACAATAATTGATACCAGCAAAGTGGCTATTAACATATTTTTCTTACCTCACTCACTCTTTAGCTTCTTGTGTCAGTGTACGTAAAGACGGATTTTTGTCCTTGTGCAGGGTCCATAGATTAATGACACTCGTCAAAAGCATCAGCATCGCTACCGTCACAGAGAGCCCACTGTTATGCCAGTGCAACAACAAGGAAACCATCAGACTCAAAAGGAACGCCACGATGAGAATGAGGTCGATCCACCTTCGTGCCCGAAGCGTTTCACGACGAAAGCGTTGATCCTCCATCTTGTCCTCCCCCCTTTTTCTGCGTGCGACGTTGATACACATAGACGCCCAACAATGCGAGTGCATAGCAAAACAAAAAACCTTTGATCCATTGCCCGGTGATAAGGCCAATCACAAGTGCCCCTGCCGTACCACAAAAAATCGCCAAGATAAGGCGTTTGGTCAGCATAGAAAAACGCCTCCTGTGCATTTCGTGTTCGGTGCGCAATTTCTTGCATAACTTGCCTGCACGCGTCTCTTGCAGGTTTATGTTGTCGGTGCTATGCTAAAACTACAGAAAGCGGAAGGGTCAGGCTGGAGACCAGCTCTTCCGCCAGGACGCGATTACCGATGATGACGGGGTTTACTCTTGTGGGAGGCCCCGTTTTCATTTGTCCTCGTTTTAGCTTTCGCGGCCGCATACTCCAGATAGGCTTTCGCCACGCTGCACAAAGCAAGCAACAACGGTATCATGTCCCTCACCTCCTCCCCGTTTCCGGCGTCGGAGGAAAGGCGGAAGTACAACACCCTTCCTGTCTCTTATTTTACCATAAAACTGCCAGTTTGTCCCCCTTTTTTATGCTAACTTTCCTTATGCCACAAGGCATTGCGGACTTTTTGCCGTTTTGAAAAATGCCAAATCGCTGGAAGATAGATCGCAAGGATTGACGGTTAACGGAGCCTTTTGCTAGAATTTTTGTAAGAGTCTGCCCAGTTGAGCGAGGTAATCCTGATGCCAGAGGTTATGCAAGAGTTTCGGGTAAAAGCCAATGATGGTTTCTGGCTGGTATACCTATTTCTCATCTTTCTATGCCAAGAGATCGTGATACTGTCGCACTTATTTTTGCCCATTCCTCAGAAGTATTGGGATTGGTTTTTCATACCCTTTGGACTGATCTATCTTGTCAGCGTCGTCACCTATTTTGTGATGATGGCCAAAAGACGTTTCTTGCTGCGTATGACTTCATCGCACCTTTCGATCGGGAAGCGACAGTTTGATGTCAAAGACGGATGGTGGATTCGCACCATTTCTTTACGAAGAGGCGCCTTAACCCTTTCGATCCGCCACAAAAACAAACGATTCCCACGCATGATAATTACCGTGTCCCGTCAGGACGCCGTAGCGGTGAAAAGGCTTGTTCAGGTGTGGAATCAGCAGCAAAAGCACGATGACCTATAGGAAATTTCTTGCAACAACGTGGCGCGCCTCTCTTTTTCGTAGGCTCATTTCGTAAACATTGTTGTTTTTACAACTAGACTCGTACTAAAAATAATTATGAAGGAGATGAGGCAGAATGAGTAAAATTGTATTCTTTTCTATCCCCGCACATGGGCACACAAACCCAACGCTTCCTGTAATTTCGCATTTGGTAAGCAAGGGGCATCAAGTTTGGTACTATTCCTTTTATGAATTTCAAGAAAAAATCGAAACCGTTGGGGCTAAATTTATCCCCTGCGATGACTACTTGCCACCAGCATCAGAAGAAGAATTAAATCGTAAAGTGGGAAAAAATTTTGCTGCATTGATCGAAATGATTGTGGATACAACCATTGCTTTGGATGAAAAGGTGTGTGCGGAATTAAGAGAATTTCAACCAGATTGTATTGTATCCGATTCCTTGAGTTTTTGGGGGAAATTATTTGCCAAAAAATTAGACATCCCTTATATCTGTTCAACTACAACTTTTGCATTTAATCGGCACACAGCACGGCTCATGAAACAAAGCCCAAAAGAGATCTTCAAGATGATCATTGGGATGCCGAAAATCAACAAGAAAATCCAGTTACTCAAGTCCCGTGGGTATGCTGTAGATAATTTCATATCCATTGTTCAAAACGACAATGATACGGATACCATCGTATATACGACGAAGGAATTCCAG
>JAKACU010000020.1 GCA_021821185.1 Bacillota bacterium | reverse complement strand
TTGCTAATCGAACAACACCTCCAGTTGTATATAACCCTATACAACAAAGCGGGAGTGCTAAACTCCCGCACTCCCGCTACCATCGTCTTGGTTAAAAATCACCGTACCATACCATGACATGCAGACCTTTCGATACCGAAAGACGGATCATCGGGTGAGAAGCGGGGTGCTTCTGCTTTTTGCAATTACGTACTTACACTATACAGAACGTGCGACCAAGAAGCAAGTACAACGTACGAGCTACCCCTAGTTTTTTGTCGCGATTTGCATTTGCAAGCGCTGTAAAAAGGCATCTACAGCTTCGACACCGATATCACCTTCAACCCGATGGCGCACTGAAACTTGATGAGATTCTACCTCTTTAGCGCCAACAACGAGCATATAAGGTACTTTATCCACCTGGGCGGCTCTTATTTTGTAGCCGATCTTCTCTGATCGAACATCCGCCTCAACACGGATGCCCTGTTCCTTAAAAGATTCTTTCAAAGACTCAGCATAGTCACTTTGTGCTTCAGTCACTGATAAAATCCGTACTTGTACTGGTGCGAGCCACAGCGGAAATGCGCCTTTGTAGTTTTCAATCAAGAATGCCACCATGCGTTCCATCGTGCTGACAATCCCGCGGTGAATTACTACTGGTCGGTGCATTTTCCCATCCTCGCCGACGTATTCTAAGTCAAATCGATTCGGCAAATGAAAATCAAGTTGCACCGTGGACAATGTTTCTTCCTTGCCAAGGGCCGTTTTCACCTGTACATCAAGTTTTGGTCCATAAAACGCAGCTTCCCCCGCAGCTTCAGAAAAGGGCAAATTAAGATCCGTTAAAACTTTACGTAACATGCTTTCGGCCTTATCCCACATATCATCGTTAGCCACATACTTTTCGGTATTTTGCGGATCGCGCAGCGATAACCGATACGAGAAGTCAGTAATCTTAAAATCTTTATATACGCGCTGAATGAGGCTTACAACACGAGCAAACTCAGATTCGATCTGCTCCGGCGTACAAAAGATATGCGCATCGTTCAATGTCATAGCACGTACACGTTGAAGGCCGGCTAATGTTCCTGACATTTCATAGCGATGCATCATACCAAGCTCAGCAACACGAAGCGGCAAATCTCGATAGCTGCGACGATCGGACTTGTAAATCATCATGTGATGCGGACAATTCATAGGACGCAAGACAAGTTCTTCATTATCCATTTGCATAGGAGGAAACATATCCTCGTGATAATGGTCCCAATGCCCACTGATCTTATATAGTTCGACACTGCCTAGCACCGGTGTATACACATGCTCATAACCGAGACTTTCTTCAAGATCAACAATATAGCGTTCAATAGCACGTCTCACGCGAGCGCCATTAGGCAACCACAACGGAAGGCCTGAGCCGACCTCTTTCGCTAATGTAAACAATTTGAGTTCTTTGCCAATGCGGCGGTGATCGCGTTCCTTCATTTCCTCAAGCATAGCGAGGTGCGCTTCAAGTTCTGATGCTTTTGCAAAGGCGGTCGCATAGATACGTGTCAATTGTTCGCGATTGAAATCACCACGCCAGTATGCTCCTGCCAAACTCAGTAGCTTGAATGCCTTGATACGACCTGTTGATGGCAAATGGGGCCCTCTGCAAAGGTCTGTAAACTCCCCTTGATGATAAACGGTAATCGTCTGATCTTCTGGTAGATCCTGAATAATCTCCATCTTAAAACGATCAGCTCTTTGCATGAAAAATTCTAGCGCTTCATCTCGACTCATAACGGCTCGCTCGATCGGGAAATCTTCCTTGATGATCTTTTTCATTTGTTCTTCGATCTCTGCAAATTGTTCAGGTGTAAAGACGTGATCTGCAAAGTCATAATAGAACCCTTCTTCAATAACGGGACCAATCGCAAATTTGGTTTCAGGATATAGGCGCGCAACGGCTTGTGCCATTACATGAGCGGCTGTATGGCGCAATACCTCAATACCCTCTTTATCTTGTAGTGTCACGATTTCCACAAGCGCATCATGTGGCACTTCACTACGCAGATCGACGATTGCACCATTGACGCGACCAGCCACCGTTTCTCGCGCCAAACCCGCACTGATACTTTTCGCGATGGCAAGCACCGTAACTGGGGCAGGATATCTGCGCTTCGACCCATCTTTCAATTGTACTTGTACCTCTTGAACGTCACTCATACGTCAACCTCCCTAACAAAATAACTAAAAAGCGCCTTCGTTCCTGCATCATGCAGGGACGAAGGCGCTTGTCGCATCCGTGGTTCCACCCAACTTCGCTATGCTGTACAACTGCATAGCCTCAAACCGCGTAACGTGCGAGTGACGTCCTATCCTAGCCGATCAAGACAATACCTGGAAATCGGTTCAGAAGGAAGCTCCTGAGTGGTAAGCGACCGTTACGATCATAGGTGCATTTTCAGCAAATACCATGCAACCCTCTCTGTATGGATAAGCAGCAACCCATGTCTCATTCATAGCTTTTACTATTAAATTGTAGTATAGTGGGGCACATGATTTTTGTCAAGGCATACCGATCCATAATCACAATGTGGATTCTCACATAACGTTGCACGGGTGCGAAAAACCTCCAGCAACGTGCACACAAAGGAATCTGTTGCATCCATCGTGTGAATGACTATCCCTTCAGGAGCCCGCGTAATCAAAGCGCTCATAAATAGGTCTTGGGGATGCAGTTCATCATCAGCATCACAGGCAATCGCTTCGATGAGACGAATATCGAGAGGCTCATGCTTGTCGTCAAAGCCCTCTATGGTATCACCGTGACATATCACATGGACAATGCCTTTTGTCATCGGCGTCGTATCGAGGTAGTAGCGAAGAGCTCCGACAAATTGCTCATATTCCCTCTCGACCAAAAAATTGTCGATATGACTTTGAATTGAATCCTTGATTTCCATGAGCCACGTTCCAAAACGAAATTGCAAAACGCCGTCAATATTGACCTCACCATTCTCGATCAAGACGTCAGAAAAATCGTCAGCAAGTCCGCGTTGGCTATCTTCTCGATATTCATACAACGTAAGTGATTGTTTGAACACTTTGGCGCAAATGTAATCGCATTCATCGCTTGACAAGTAATCGTAATTTGCTGTGATTTGTTTAGCAATGTACGCATACAGCCAGCGCGAAGTCACGAAACGCTCCACCTTTGTTGCCAGAATGACAACGCCCTGCTCCTCACTGCACCCATCAACCTGAATGTCAAGATATGACGGAGCCGACATTTCATCCACATGCATAAAGAGTAAAACACCACGCCGCGCAAGCGATGTGGTAAGATCTTGAAACCACTTGATCAGCACGCGCAGATCTGAGTCCGAGACCATTCGCAGACGGAGCATAGATCCACCACCTCCATCCTACGTCAAACCGCCATGTCTCTCAGTATACGACGTTTGGCGAAACCTATACGCTCAATCACTGCGTTCACAAAACAGACGAGGATTTACGATGACTACAAAAGTCTTTCTCCCGTGCAAGTTTCAGGGAAGAAAGAAGTGCGTACAAGGCAACTCCAAAAAGTACAATAACAGCAAGGAAAAAACCTACTCCGATCGTATTTAAATTATGCACATGAATATTCGTCTGCCACTGCCAAGTTGCAATCGGCGTAAATAATTCAAGGGTGCCCACCAATAGGAAAGCAACCCCACCATACGCGAGGATCATACCGGCCACGCGCCTGGCTACATAGGGAATGGCACATGTCGGTATATGCAACTTTGAAAATAAAAACCCGATCAGGCCACCAATCACGATTTGCATAACCATCGTACCTAGACCAAAAAACAATCCAGGCAAAAAACCGACGAAGATAGAAGGCATTTGTGGGGCAAGCACGGTATAAACGATAATCGCGAATGCACCAGTACCCCAGCCAGCTACAAAACCATGTAGCAAGGCCAGACGTACTGGCGATGACCGTGGGGCGGTTACATCGACGTCTTGATTTACGCGCAACAATTTGCCCATCCATTTTTCAAGTGGAGCTAAAAAATGGAGATGTTGACCAAGGCGTAAAATGTAGACTCCTGACAACGCCATGAGGGCTCCTACGATCATATAAACAATCGGCTCCCATTTGACCAAAAACAAAATCTGCGACATGATGACATAGGCCAATTCCGATGCAATCGCTCGCTGTAACGTAAACGCAGCAGAAAATAAGAACCCCGCCTTCATGCCTCCTTTCGTGCTGTAGCTGCCGATCGAGTAACTAAATGTGATCGGCCATGTGTGTTCATCTGGCGTTATGCCATGGATCATGCCTAATAAGACAGCGGTAATAAGCACAGTCAGAAAGGACAGATGTGAAGAAGGATTCCATAAGTTAATCATGCGGCCCTCCGACAAACCAAAGTGATTACGATTTGTGATATGGGCATTATAGCATATTGAACGAAGGGCCGTAAATAGTAATGATTACGAATAAAGAGTCTCTGCTCGCTCTCTGCGTGCAACACCCGTCAGGACGGCAGCCTCAATAACTGCTTGACTCACGAATTTAGCCACCTTTTGGTTAAACACACTGGGTACAATGTAGTGCTCATTCATCTCGTCTGGCGTCACAATCGAAGCAATTGCTCGTGCGGCCGCAAGTTTCATCTCTTCATTGATTAATCTAGCGCGGCAATCCAACAACCCCCGAAACAAACCCGGAAAACACAACACATTATTAATTTGATTGGGGTAATCTGATCTTCCCGTCGCTAGCACGCGTACATAAGGCTCAGCCAGTTCCGGGTCAATCTCAGGCGTAGGATTGGCCATGGCAAAAACGATAGGATCACTCGCCATCGCTGCCACATGGTCCAAAGTCAAGACACCAGGCCCTGATAACCCAATAAACACATCAGCTCCCTGTACAGCATCCATCAGGTTTCCGTCAATGCGCTCAGGGTTGGTTCGCATGGCATACGTTTGCCAATGGGAATTGTCATACTGTTTACCTTGCACGATTGTGCCGTGACGGTCCACCCCAATGATATTTGTGACACCCGCACTCAGTAGCATGTCTGTGCATGCAACACCTGCCGCACCAATTCCTGTAATCACCACTTTGATCGCATCCAACGATTTGCCAACAACTTTTACAGCATTGATCAGTCCAGCTAACAAGACCACCGCTGTGCCATGCTGATCATCGTGAAAAACGGGGATATCAAGCTCTTCTTGCAGTCTCCGTTCAATTTCAAAACATCGCGGAGCAGAAATATCTTCCAGATTGATACCGCCAAAGCCTGGAGATAACGCTTTTACGGTACGAATAATTTCCTCTGGATCGCGCGTGTCAAGGCACAAGGGAAAGGCATCAACATCGGCAAACTGTTTAAACAACATAGCTTTTCCTTCCATGACAGGCATAGCAGCCCGTGGACCCATATCGCCCAGCCCTAACACCGCTGTGCCATCCGTAACAATAGCCACTGTGTTGCGTTTAATGGTTAATTGAAACGCCTTCTGAGGATCTTCATAGATGGCTTGACACACACGAGCCACATCTGGAGTATACACACGTGACAAATCATCACGGTTTTTTACAGGTGTTTTCACTTGTACTTGAATTTTTCCACCAAGATGAAGTAAAAAAGTTCGGTCAGACACATTAACTACACGAACACCCGAAAGCGAATTTAAAAATCCGACAATAACATCTCCTGCGTGAGCATCAGTGGCCTGCATCGTAATGTCTCGCGTCGATACATCATGTGTCGTCGCAATCATATCGACACCAACGACATCGCCGCCAGCGTCTTCAATAACTTTGGCAATTCGCCCAAAACTGCCTGCACTATGATTGATTTCCAAGCGAATAATTATACTAATACCCGATGACCCAATCAACACAACACCCCCGAGAGCATAAAAATCCCTCTATCGTTGAACATAATCCAACCATAGAGGAATTTTACGAAAGGAGCAACCGTCATTTTTACGATTATTTTGCAACAATATGAATTGGTGTTCCAAGTGCTACTTCAGCCGCCTCCATCACCATTTCACCAAGTGTTGGGTGAGCATGAATCGTGAGTGCCACATCCTCAAGCGTCGCGCAAAGCTCAATGGCAAGAGCTAACTCAGCAATTAAGTTGGAAGCCTCCGATCCGATGACCTGTGCACCAACGAGAACGCCGGTTTTTTGATCCGCAATCAGTTTGACAAAACCTTCGTCTGCCAATAATGATACCGCTCTGCCATTGGCAGCATATGGGAACCTACCTATTGCAATATCACCGTACTTATCTTTGGCCTCTTGCTCTGTGAGTCCTACCATCGCGATCTCTGGGTCGGAAAATACCACCGCCGGAATGCAACGATAATCGACAACACTCGGTAACAAAGCAATGGCTTCCGCTGCTACTTTGCCTTCATATGAAGCTTTATGCGCTAGCGCTGGTCCCGCAACGATATCTCCGATCGCATAGATATGTTCAATATTCGTTCGCCCTTGTTGGTCAACTTCAATAAGACCTTTGTCCCCTATCTTCACACCAATTTCAGAAAGTCCAAGTTCATCAGTGTTGGGGCGACGACCCACCGTAACAAGCACATACTCTGCAGAAACTTCTTGATCTTTATCACCAACCGTAAAGGTCAGCTTGATATCCTTATCCGTTTCTTGCACACTTTTCGCCATAGCCCTCGTGAAAACATCCACATCATAGGCCTTTAACTTGCGACTGACAAGACGCGATAACGAAGCGTCAAACGTGGGCAGTATCGACTCTGTACCTTCCACAATCGTCACCTTCGTGCCGAATTTGGCATAAGTCTGCCCGAGCTCAATTCCGATATACCCGCCACCTACGACGATGAGACTCTCCGGAACATGGTCTAAAGCTAATGCCTCGGTAGAGGACAAGACGCGCGATCCATAAGGCAATGCACGTAGTTCAACAGGACGCGAGCCTGTCGCCAAAATGCAGTGTTGAAAGCGATACGTATGTGCTTCATTTTCTGTCATGACTCGAGCTTCACTTTGCTTTGAGAAATACACTTCACCATGCAAGACTTGAATTTTATTCGCCTTCATCAGCGTCTTCACGCCGCCCGTCATTTTGTCGACCACGCTTTGCTTCCAGGTTTGAACGCTTGAAAAATCAAGTTCCACGGAAGTTTTAAGACCTGGATAAGATTGTTGCTTAACCATTTCATATTGGTGTGCTGAAGAAATTAATGCCTTTGATGGAATGCATCCCCGATTTAAGCACACTCCGCCTAACTCGGCTTTGTCTACCAAGGTCACTTGTTTACCCAACTGTGCGGCACGGATGGCAGCCACGTAACCACCAGGGCCACCACCAACCACCAATACTTCTGTTTCTTCCGCCAAATCACCGACAACCATCTTTTACACCCCCATCAACAACAAACGCGGATTTTCAAGCATACTCTTAATCTCATTGACAAAGTTTTGCGCTAGCGCCCCATCAATGATGCGATGGTCAAAACTGAGCGACAAAGCCATCATACTACCAGGGACGATTTCACCATTTTTGATAACAGGTCGTTCTGTGATACGACCAACGCCAAGAATCGCCACTTCAGGATAATTAATAATCGGTGTAAAGAACATCCCGCCAGCTGAACCGATGTTGGTTATGGAAATCGTGCTACCTTTCATCTCTGCCGGTGCCAGTTTATTCGTGCGCGCCCGCGTCGCCATATCATTGATCTTTTGCGCGACTTCCCACATGTTTTTTCGGTCGGCATCAGTCACAACCGGTACCACAAGACCACGTTCCGTATCTGTCGCGATACCAACATGGTAGTAATGCTTTAAGACGACTTCTTGTCTTTCTTCATCAAACTCGGCGTTCAATTGTGGATACTTTTTACAGGCCGCTACAAGGGCCTTAACAATAAACGGCAAATACGTAATCTTAATATCCCGTTGTGCTGCAAGCGGCTTGATCTCGCCACGCAATGCCACAAGTTCTGCCACATTAGCTTCATCCATCACAGTGACATGAGGCGCCGTGTATTTTGATTTGACCATAGCTTGAGCGATAAGACGGCGAATCGAAGTAAGGGGAACTCGCTCTTCCTCTAAAGCGGTAGTACCCGTTGATAATATCGTCCCTGAATCAACTTTGGACACCGCATTTTGTGTCGTGACCTCAATTTGCTCCTGTAAAGGCACAGTCACCTCGTTGACAGGTACGCCTCCGGTGGCAAGAAACTCTTCAACATCTTGCTGCGTAATTTTTTTATGGTTTCCGGTTCCTGTAACAAGACTTAAATTCACACCGTGCTCCCGTGCGAATTTGCGCACGGCAGGCGTAGCTAAGACTTCATTCGCTGGTACAGAAGATGTTGCAGGGACGTTTACCGGTTGCGGACTCTGATTGCGAAGCACTTGATCCTGTACCTGACCGAGTCCAGCCTGATCCACTGCGGATGTTTTCACATCTTGTTGCAACGGTTCTGATGCTATCTGCGTAGCAGTGGTTGTGGCATTGCCTTCACCTTCGACTTCTAAAATAATGATCAAATCACCAACGGTGACCGTTGTACCATCAGGCACTTTGATATCAAGCACTTTGCCATCAACTGGACTTGGCAACTCGACCATGGCCTTATCATTTTCAACTTCAGCAAGGACATCATCTTCCTTAACGACATCGCCCACTTTAACGATCCAATGATCGATGCGTCCTTCATGAAGACCTTCACCTAATTCCGGAAAACGAAACTCATGAATACCCATGTCAATCAACACCCCCTACCAATTACAAAACTAACACACGATCCAGACCTTTAAGTACCCGATCCGATGAAGGAAGCCAAATCTCTTCAGCCATGGCAAATGGATACACCGTATCTGGAGCGGCGATACGTAAAACGGGACCTTCAAGATAATACAGTGCATGTTCATTGATTTGTGCCATCACTTCTGCAGCGATACCCGATTTTTTTTGCGCTTCTTGCAACACAACTGCACGATGCGTCTTTTTAATCGATGTGGTAATCGTCTCAATGTCAATCGGGCTTACTGTGCGAAGATCGATAACTTCCGCTTGAATTCCTTTTGTTTTTGCCCAGTCATCCGCAGCTTTTATAGCTGTCTGCACCATGGCTCCATAAGTCACGACTGTAACGTCTTTTCCTTCGCGAACTACATTCGCTTGACCAAGCGAAACGGTATACGCTTCTTCTGGGACTTCCTGACGAAAAGACCGGTATAATTTCATGTGCTCCATGAAAAATACAGGATCGTCGTCCCTGATGGCCGAGATAAGCAATCCCTTAGCATCATAGGGATTCGATGGGATCACAACTTTAATCCCTGGCGATTGAGCAAGCAGCCCTTCTAGGCTATCAGCGTGCAACTCAGGCGTTTTAACCCCACCGCCAAATGGTGTTCGGTACACAATCGGACAAGAATACCTGCCAGAAGAACGATAGCGCATGCGAGCGGCCTGACCCACAATCTCATCCATCGCTTCAAACGTGAAACCGATGAATTGAATTTCCGCGATCGGCCGAAACCCTTGAACGGCAAGTCCTGTTGCTAACCCGGCTATGCCTGATTCGGCAAGCGGTGTATCGAACACACGATTTTCGCCAAACTTCTTTTGCAAACCGTCCGTCGCACGAAATACGCCGCCGCTTTGCCCCACGTCCTCTCCGAATAAAAGCACCCGCTCATCGCGTGCGAGTTCCACATCCATCGCATTGGTTATCGCTTGAATCATTGTCATTTGCGCCATGATCAGTGCCCCTCTCCCTCTGCAAACTCCGCCTTTTGCGCGATAAGATCTTGTGGCAATTGCGCAAACATCGAATCAATCAAACCTTCGACAGTCATCTTTGGCACGGCATCTGCTTTGGCTAACGCGTCATTAACAGCCGCTTTTGCTTCTTCAATTGTCTTTTCTTCATCAGATACCGACCACAGTTGTTGCTTTTCTAAAAAAGCACGCAAGCGTACTAACGGATCTTTTTTTTGCCAACTTTCTTCAAGTTCTTTTGTGCGATAGCGCGTCGGATCATCGCCGCTCATCGTATGAGGACCATAGCGAAAGGTAATTGACTCGATCAGACCAGGACCATGTCCCGCACGAGCCCGTTCTACCGTCTGTTTGGTAGCTGCATACACTGCCAAAGCATCCATACCATCTACTTGAATGCTAGGCATGCCAGCGGCAACCGCTTTTGACGCCAACGTTGTAGCAGCCGTTTGCTTAGCTACGGGAACAGAAATCGCAAATTGATTGTTTTGCACGATAAATACCGCAGGCAATTGATATGCCCCGGAAAAATTGATTCCTTCATAAAAGTCACCTTGTGATGTACCGCCATCGCCGATATAGGTTAGGGCAACCCGCTTTTCTTGTTTTAGCTTAAAGGCCATCGCAATACCTGCGGCTTGCACGATTTGTGCGCCAATGATAATTTGCGGCATCAGTACGTTAACACCCTTTGGCACTTGACCGCCTGCTTGATGACCGCGGGAATAAAGGAAAGCTTGATACATTGGAAATCCATGCCAAACAGACTGAGGGATATCTCGATAACTTGGTAAAATGAAATCTTCTTTTGTCGTGGCAAATTCACTAGCAATCATCGAAGCTTCTTGCCCAGCTACAGGCGCATAAAAACCCAATCGACCTTGCCGAGTCAATTTGACAGCGCGCTGATCCCAGATCCGGGTAAATACCATCCGTCGCATCAATTCGCGCAATTCATCGTTTTGCAGCGCTGGAATCCTATCTGGATTTGTAACGTTACCTTCTTCATCTAAAATCTGCAGATATTGTACAGGCTTTTCTTGCAGTGTGGAACTCATCAAAGTCACCTCGGCCTACATAATAGTCTTTATGGAGTAGTTAATTAGGATTATAATACAGTTCGCAAATTTAGTATAGTACAGATGCTATTTTATTGAAAATTATTTGCTTGCACAGCATGTTCCTGTTATAACGATCATTGTGTACACCATTCGTCAAGAAGGAGGACTGGTTTCATGGCAGCGTCATCACTCAATCGAACAATTGAGGGTCATACTCTTTTTAGCGAACATCTTAAAGAAGATCGGCTAGTAAAAGTTTACTTGCCGCCCAATTACGATCGCACTAGAAAATACCCGATTTTATACTGCCACGATGGTAATGAATTTTTTACGCATGGTCGAATTGCGACTATTGCGACGCATATGATCGAAAAGGAATTGATTGCTCCTATGCTCATTGCAGGCATTGCTGTATCACCACAGCACCGCACTGACGACTATTCCTTAGACGGGGCGCGCAACGAAGAGTATGTCCGATTTGTCGGTGAACAATGTATTCCTTTTGTTGAATCATGCTATCCTATTGCAACAGAGGCACGTTATATGGCTGGTATTTCTTTAGGCGCCGTAGTCACGCTGATCCTGCATGCACGCAACCCTGAGTATTTTTCGCACTTAATGCTGTTCTCGACTGCACTTCGAAAGCCTGTGTTATCATGGCTTAAAGAAGCGCCATTGTCGACAAAAGTCAAAGCCTACATGCTGATTGGTACAGAAGAGGATCGGGCGCAAACTCCGATAGGTGTTTTTGACTTTTTACATCCCAATGAAGAGGGGCGTTACCTCTTGCGGGATAAAGGGATCGAGACAACATTCGTGGAAAGTCCGGGGTCTCACATCTGGGGATTCTGGCAAAAGCATCTTCCACATGGTTTTTTGTGGTTACAGTCATAGATAGTGCAAGCTTTGGCAACATTGAGTGAGCAGGGGATCGATTGGCAAGCGCCACATCGTCTCGCTTCTCGCCAAGCGATATGTAAACGTAACCATGGCCATTTCGGGCAGTTGCCTTGTTTTACAATTCCGTTACAATAATCATGTTTTTGAATAGGGCCATACTATGCAACAGTATCGCGCCTCAAATTCGTGGTACTGGAGGAGCCGCTCATATCCATGTATACAGAATGGCAATGGATACATCCTGTTTTTATCGCACTGGCCATCATAGCTATCCCCTACGCACTCATCAACTTTGGGTCGTTGAAGCGGGTCCTAATCGGTCGCCCTATTCGTTCACGCGAATTGGCTGATGATCATCGTAAACTACTATGGTTCGTTGCCTTACCTATATTAGCTGCTGATTTATATTCTTCTGTCGCTTATGGACCAGAAGCAGGGATAACTGAACTTGTAGGGCTTGGCCCTTCCGCAAAATGGATCATTCTCCCGATCACGCTTTTAACTGTCTTACTTCTCGGCATGTTAATCACATCCTATATCATGGGCGTGATGGCCTACCCTAGCGGCGGCGGTGCTTACGCCATAGCCAAAGACAATTTTAAGCACTCTATTGTATCGCTAATCGCTGCGAGTTCTTTATTAATTGACTATGTCTTGACCGTTGCCGTGTCAGTTTCTGCTGGTGTTCAAGCAATCGCATCGGCTTACCCAGCCATTGAACCTCGAGCAACGCTTCTATCGATCTTATGCATCTTCATCATTCTGGTGGTTAATTTACGCGGCGTATCCGAATCGGCTACAATTTTTGCATGGCCCACCATACTTTTTATGCTGTTTATGTTTCTTATCATTGCCCTTGGATTTTCCGATGAACTGCAACATGGGTTTATCCAGCCGCATACGCCTCCATTTGGCGTTATCCCAAAAGCACTGAGTACGCTATTGGTCCTTAAGGCGTTTAGCTCAGCTTGTTCTGCCCTAACCGGTCTTGAAACCATATCCAACGCAGTGCCAATTTTTCGCAAGCCGTCCGAACGTGGTGCGATTAAAGCTTATATCGCCCTTGGAGTAATTACCGGTGTCACGTTGCTAGGTTTTGCTTACCATCTTTACGTCATGGGTATTAGTGTCAATCCCAGTCAAACGATGCTCTCTCAATTGTCCGCCTTATACCTGGGTCACGGTTTTTTGTTTCAGGTCATGTCTTGGACTACGTTTATCGTACTCATTCTTGCGGCGAATTCGACTTTCACGGGATTCCCGCAGTTGGCTGCACTTGTGGCTGGTGATGGATTTTTACCGCGAGCTCTTTCCCTTCGCGGCGATCGCCTAGGGTACTCAAATGGCATGCTTGTGCTAGCCGCCTTATCCGCCTTGCTCATTGAAACATTCAGTGCACAGACAAACGCACTCATTCCGCTATATGCTATCGGTGTGTTCGTAGCATTCACGGTAGCACAACTGGGTCTCACACGACGCTGGTACCACGTGCGTGGTTCGCATTGGAAAGTGAAAGCGACAATTAATTCCATTGGATCCCTTGTCACTGCTTTGGTTGCCATTATCTTTGCGGTAACCAAATTCACCAGCGGCGCCTGGATTGTTTTAATTATCCTGCCGCTCCTCGTCATCAGCGCTTTAGCGATTCGACGTCACTACAATCAAATCGCCAATGAACTACGGATCAATTTACAGGAAATGCATCCTACAGAGCATCAGGTGATCTCGATTGTGATGATATCGAGCATTAATCGCGTCGTTCTAAACACCCTATCATTTGCTCAATCCATTCATACAGACGTGATCGCGTTGTATATCGGGTTTAATGATGAATCTCTTGAAAAAATGGAGAGGAAGTGGGAGGAGTGGGGAAGCCCTTGTCGGTTGGTTACCATAAAAAGCGAATACCGTTCTTTACTCATACCGATGTCCCGCTTTATCAAACGCATCGAATTATGGACCGGGGGTAAGCCAGATCATATTCACGTTCTTATACCTCAATTCATTCCCAAAAAATCCTGGCATTTTATCTTGCACAATCAGACTTCGTTCATGATGCGTGCCTGGTTGTTGCGGCATAAAGACGTCATCGTAACCACGTTACCTTATCATCTTCATAACTGAGACAGTGTTGGCCAGCGCAACTTAGCGCTGGCTATTGTTTTGAGTCATCCAATTTACCAAATAACGATTCAAGTCGGAGTAGCTCATCTTCGATAAGTTCCAATTGCGCATGTTCAGCTGTTTCATTCTTTTTGACAAAAAGCAACAAGCGCATGGCAAGAAGTGAATTGCGTACTTCATTGACAAATGACCACGGCACGACTTTAGCATCGTGTATGGAATCCGCAAGTTGCGTTCGTCTTTCCACGGCAAGATGCTTGTGTTGACGACCAAGCCAGGCAATATAGGTGTAGCCCATGATCTGAATCAAGATCACCGGAAAATTGCTGATGGGCATACCTTCACGAAAAAAATGAATCGACGTGATAATCAAACCACCGAGAACGGCCGGTACAAAACCAACTACATAACCCATGGCCCCTGCAAGTACAGCCTCGATCCCCAAATCCGGGTTATGCGTAGCAATGCCCCAGATGAGCAAGACCGTTCCTATAAGAGCGGCAATTAAAGTAGCGCGTGAACGCAAATTATCCAGTACCCATGAGTCAGTACGCTCAACGATAATCTGGATCCAAAGCCACACTGATTTTATGATCCGCCTCATCTGGACATTCCTCCAAAATGCATTCCCTACGTTTAGGGTAGACAATGAACGAATGTTTTACATGACATAAAACAACCGCACTTACTAGTCCATGGGGACTAAGCGCGATTGTTTGCCATATCATGAATGCCAACCCATCCTAACATGTGGAAAACCTTGATGTAGCGGATTTTCTCCACATTCAAACTGCACTGACGTATGAACGATGTAAAATTTGGCCAGTAATATTTTCTCGATCTCATCAAGCATAAGGTCAGTTTGCGCAACCCTTGTATCCGCACTCACAACGACATGCAAAGACGCAGCAAACTCGGTGTCAGAAACGCCCCAAATATGCACATCATGGACGGCAACAACACCTGCCATGATACGTATATGATCGGCGACAACATCGACGTCGATCAACCGCGGCGTACCTTCCATCAAAATGAGCAAAGCTTCACGCACGATTCGCCAAGACGTATACATCATAATCGCGACAAGCAACAAGCTGATCGCAGGATCTAGCCAATCAAGATGCGTGAGCCAAATCCCCACCGCCGAAAGTATAACCCCCAATGAGACGATAGCATCACCAGCAAAATGCACCAAGGCGCTACGAATGTTCAAGTTTGTGCCGCCAACATACAACGTCGTTACAATAGTTGCGTTAACGAAAAAGGAAATAAGTGCCGCCGCCAACATCCAAATCGGATTAATAGAGACAGGATGAAAAAAACGCAACAGCGTTTCAAAAGAGACAATCAAAGACAGCAAGATCAGGGAGACGCCATTGACGAAGGCGGCAACAACCGTACCGCGAGAATAGCCAAAACTCATCGCTTTAGTACTGGGCTTATGTGCTATACGCTGTGCATACAACGTGATAATAGCAGCCAAAAGGTCTGTGCCTACATGAGCCGCATCAGATAGTAGAGCCACGCTATGCGACAGCATGGACGCGATCAACTCAAAAGCCAATAAAACAGCGACAAGGCCGCTTACCACCCACATCTTGCGCTCCGAAGGCAACTCCACCGCCTCCTCATGCAGGAACTATGGAACCTTCTATTATCGTCTCATTATCAACATGGGCTACACTACATCTGAATGAACTATTAACGATAGTCCATGTGGATTATCACTCTACTACATTGCGTATGCGTGTAATAAACATTTCCAATCTCGGACGAATGCGACGCATCCAGTCTATATCATCAATGGCATCCAAATACGTTGCAATCAAAGCATCATAGATACTGTGCCCTTCCCACCACAGTCTAAAACAATCACACATGAAATCGTCAGATAACGCCTTCGTTTGTTCACCAAATAGTAACAATTTCCTTTCAATGTCATGGGCATCCATCTCACGGTTTGCTTCCATCAAGTATTTACTATAGGCGATTATGTCACGAAGGATTGCACGATCCTGCAACGTCACTTTCATGATCAACCACACCCATTTTCCTTAACAAACGTATCGGCGGCCGATAATGTCAATGGCCTACTCAATAAAAAACCTTGCATTTCATCGCAATCATGTTCATACAAAAAATCCAACTGTTCTTTCGTTTCAACGCCTTCAGCAATCACTCGCAAACGCAAACTATGGGCGAGCGAAATAATAGCTCGTGTAATAGCGATGCCATCTGCTACATTAGGAATATCACGCATGAACGACTGGTCAATTTTCAACGTTTGGATCGGAAATCTCCGTAAATAACCTAACGATGAGTACCCCGTTCCAAAATCATCGATACTGACACGTACGCCAAGTTGTTCAAGCTCTTGTAACGTTTTATACGCTTGAGAGACGTTGGTCATGGCGATGGACTCAGTAATCTCAAGCTCCAGCAGTTCAGGATTGAGACCCGTTTCATTCAATATCGTAGAAATCATCTGCGCGAGATCCGGTTGCTGAAATTGTCGCGCAGATAAGTTGACGGCAATTCGAAAAAATGTATAGCCTTCCTGAACCCATACTTGCCTTTGACGGCACGCCTCGGTCAACACCCACTTGCCAATAGGAACGATCATACCTGTTCGCTCGGCAATAGGAATGAACAAAGATGGTAAGACAAGACCAAGATCGACATTATTCCAACGTAGGAGTACTTCCATACCAGTCATTTGCCCTGTTGCAATATCAAATTGCGGTTGATAGTACAGTAAAAACTCATCATTGATAAGTGCCTTATGTAAGCGTTTCTCCATCTCCATACTGTCATGGGGAGCCATAACGGGATCATACAACTGATAGCTGTCTCCACCAAACTCTTTAGCATGGTACAACGCTAATCCAGCTTGTTCTAACAGTTCTTGCGCTGTTGGACAGCCTTCAACAGAACGCAATCCCCCACTGACAGTAACAAAAAGCTCTTGATCAGATAACGTCATCGGTTCTCGCAAAGTTCTGAATATGTCATCAACCACACACGTGAGGTTTTCAGTCTGAGAAATTTGTATGAGCATACCAAACTCGTCGCCACCCATACGTGACAACCCTCGACATGACGTCATATCACCTAAACGCCGCGCGACCTCAATCAAAATGGCATCGCCAACGTGATAACCGTAACTCCCATTTATTGTACTAAGTCGATCAATATCTATAAGTAACAGCGCGATATCCGGAGTATGTTCCGTGTTATAAAGTCTATAAGACACATCATGCGTAACTTGTTTCAAAAATCGTGTTCGAGAAATGAGTCCGGTCAATTCATCATCAGGCGAATCTCGATGGACAAAAGGTTCATGTAACTCTCGGAGCAAAATACAGGTTGCCACTTGTCTGTCATTTGTCACCGGAAAAGCTTCTATAATGCCTCTTTTCACCTTACCCGAACGCATCTTAAAATCGATCGTCCGTTGAATCGGACCAGCTCGCAGATGCTCATCCAAGCCATTCGCAAAACCTAACGCATCGTTGTCTAAAATATCACGGATGGTGCACGTCGATAACTCTTGATGATCATACCCCATCCATGCGTGCGCAGCGTGGTTAGCGTAACGGATGATGCCCACGTCATCCACGATCAAGACGCCAACATACATGATATCGGCGGCACGCTGGAGCCACTGCGCTGAATTCCAGTCGGTCATAGTCAGTAATCGCCTCTCCCTGTCGTCCACAATCATCATTACATGTTCTTACTCTAAAAAACAAGAGCCATTTGTCGCATGACAAACATCACAAAAGTAAAACCTGAGCTATGATATACTGTGGTCAATCATGACAATTCAGCCACAAAATCGGGGGCGACAATCTACATGCAGACGGGGAACATAAAAAATCTATCAAAGTATAGCTTTCACCCCGATCTATTACCTACTGTTTTTATCCTCTTCGCATTTCTTCATTTTACAATTGGTGTTGTCCTCGGCGCAACGATGGCCATTAATCTTTCGTTCGCTAGTGTTTTATTACCCATTCACGCAGAGATCAATCCATTCGGTTGGTTAACTATGCTGATCTATGGAATGACGTATGCTATTTTAGCATTATTTGCTGGACTTAAGATGCACTATCCTGTCTTCGGATGGCTTCATTTCCTTTTCGCTGAACTTGGCATCATCCTCATTTCATGGACCGCTATCGACCATACACAGTTAGTACTTATTATTGGAACTTTTTGTCAATTTATGGCCCCTTTGTTTTTTATGGGCAATATCTTGACATCTGTGTTTTTTTCGCGAAAACAACGGGCACAAAACCCACTTGTACAAGCAACGCCAGAGGCTGCGCAGCGTACTGTTGAACTTTCGCAAACATTTTTTATTAAAGAGTTTTTTGGTCGTTCATCGCAATCCAAACAGACAGATCGAATTGCTCGTCGTGGAACAGACATCTCGCTGATGATTTTTATTATTGGAATGCTTATCGCCTTTATCGATACTATCACAGGCTCCTTTAATCCAGGTTCTTTGCCGCCACAACCTGTTTTGATTCTCGTTTTTTTCGGCTGGATCGCTGGCACTGTGTTGGCTGTCTCCTTACATCTATACCCGCGATATGCACGCTATGGCGTTATAAAAAGATGGCAAGCATCTGCAGGACAAGTAATCTGGCTTGTTGGCACGTTGATGGCAACAATCGGAGCCTATGGACCCGGCATGATCATGGACATTGGTTTACGTATGCTAGGCGTATCGTTTCTCTGGTTTTCTTCACTGTATCTACTTCCAATGCATCGTGCATTTCGCGGCATAACTCATACAATCGCTTTCAGTTGGTTTGCAAGTTGGGTGTTCGCGTTTGTGTTTGGTCTTTTTCTCGTTAGTGGATGGGACCCTTTTTCACCATTTATGTTACACCTGCTTTTTTTGGGATGGATCACGACGCTAGCCTATGGCATCGGTCATACGTTTTTCCCTCTCCTTTTGCAAAAAAAACCGCTTGGCCCTTTGTCCCTGTGGCAAGTGATCGGTTCTGTACTTGGCGTATCGCTCATGGCCGTATCATTTTTCCTTATGCAATCCGGCATGTATTTTGCACTAGCCACTATACTACTCGGTATAGGTGGAACAACTGCGGGAACATTCGCTCTCATCTTTATTATTTCTTTTTTGGTAGCTAAGACAAGCTCCCCTAGAAAAATCCAATAAAGCATGCGTCATCCGGGCTCTAGCACAGGAACTTCGCCCTGATCATTCGTATCGTATAGACGAAAAACCTATGTAGGGGGTTATTGTCTATGGAATTTAATACAACCACAATGCAGCAATATCACGGTCAGTGGATTCGCTGCGAATCTTTATATGGAACACATCACGGGCTTGTGTCCCATATTCTAGAACACGGCATTTTATTGGCCCATGCTGTACAACTTTCGTCGTTAAACGAGAAGCAGGACAATGAAATTGAAGTACTACCCAATGCCCCAGACGTAGAAGCGCAGGATCCTATATTGCAATTTTTCCCTGGTCCATTCATACCACCTGCACCAGGCCTCTTTATCCCCTATGGCGCTATGCTCGGCGTATATGGCATGCGCCCTGGTCTGTATTGGTAAAATTAAATCCATGGTGCAACCAGGTAGCGAGATGGATACTACCTGGTTGGTTTTTATCCAGATTGTTCTTATCCGCGTTGTACAAGCAAATCTCGCATAGTCAACGCCATTTGGCTTAGCTGTTGTGCTAAATTCCGTACTTTTTCCATGCTTTTGAGCTGACCTTCATCCGTGGCACCGATGGCGCTAAGTGCTGTGTTCATTTCCGATGTTCGATCCATAATGGGCGCTAGATGATGTTCAAGAGAAGCAATCGTATTCTTTACCTGAATGATATCAACTCGGTCCCCAATAGATGACATTTTGCAAACATCTTGCATCACAGCAAGGATTTGCCTTATTTCAACAATAGCCTGTGCCGTCACCTGTTTGTTCACAGTGATATTATGTTCTACATGACCAAGGACATCGGCAATATGCAGGGCACCGCGAACCGTTTGATCGCCTTGTACAACGAGTTTGGAGAAGGATGTCGACATCTCTGAAGAAGTCAACGCAATGCCTGAAATCAACTCATTAAGCGTGGTAACCATCACATCGATATTTCTCGCCAAGTCTCCGATATCATCGTTTCGATCGCAATAAGGATGCAAATCAGTCACGAGTTTCCCTGATGCCACATCACGCACAGTGTCCACCATGGCAAGGATAGGCCGCGATACGAGTCGTCGAACGAATACCCCGATAAGGGTAAGCGCTACCACAACTGCTAAAAGTCCGATACCAAGGACATCAGTCATAAGTTTACTAATGACACGCATATCGCTCACAAGGGAAAAGGTCACGCTCGCCGCATACACCGTCTGTCCATTGACATGTATAGGAGCCACGATGCGCAGTGTCTGTCCACTTGCATTCGTTATCACGGTATTGCGTTCTACAGCAAGCTTACTATCAGGCGTCGCTTGGGAGCCTATGCGTTTCTTATCGGTGGAGGCTATATCATACAAATAACCTGTGAGTTTATAAATATCAAATGCTCGAATATCGTGATCCTGCGCTTTTAAATGCAATAAAATCGATTCAAATTCAAAATCAGGTATACCACTTTCGAGTGCTGAATCGATCGTTTTGATAACGGATATCGCTTTTTGCTGAGCTTGATCGATAATCATAGTCCGCGTTGTCTCATACACGGTAAATAGAGTTAACGAAAGGATAACAAGGCACAAAAAACCTACCGTCAAGACGAGCTTCTTATACAGCGACATGACAAGGCCGTCCTTTCGCCGTTTCCCTTGAACAAACCTAATTTTAACATTATAGTAGGCTATATAATGGCTCTTTGCAACCATCGAACTATGGTTGTTTTGTCGTAACCGAGGTGTACCTGATGAATGCCAATGTTGATGCGGCAACGATGCGAAAAATCAATCGAGCTACTGTCCTTCATGTGATTCGCGACAAACGAACCACATCCCGTATTGACATTGCCCAAATCACAGGACTCAATAAAGCAACGGTATCCTACCTTGTCGATGATTTGATCAAAGAACAACTTGTCGAAGAGATCGGTTATGGTTCGTCAAGTGGTGGGCGCAAGCCAGTACTCTTAAAATTCAACGCTAATGCTACGTTTGCCATAGGTGTCGATGTACAAATTTCACAAATGACAACCATTGCCGCTAACACGCGCGGGGAAATCATTTATAAACGAAGCACGCCAATCAGCGTATTGGATGATGAACAAAACTATAAAGAACATCTCATCGATGTTATTAAGTTAGAAGTTGATACAGCCATACGTTCAGTTCCAAAAAGTCCTTATGGTATCGCTGGAGTAGGAATTTCTTTGCCAGGTATCGTCAACTTCACCACAGGAACGGTATACTATCTTCCAAATATCCATATCTCTAATTGGGATTTTTTATCTGATTTGCAAGAAAGATTAGCTGTGCCTATTTTCGTTGATAATGACGCCAACTGCGGAGCTTGGTGCGAATTTACACGAAGAAGCAATCGTGTGAAGAATCTTGTTCATGTACAAGTCGGGATTGGTATTGGCGTCGGATTAATCGTAGATGGAAAGCTCTATCGCGGAAGTGGTGGACTAGCTGGGGAATTTGGACATATGACGATCTCTGCGATGGGTTTTGAATGCGCTTGTGGCAACTATGGTTGCTGGGAAGAATACGCCTCAGAGCGAAGCCTGGTGCGCTACATTCGTGAGTCCGGAGCCAGTTTGCCTCCGATCACTGGCGATACGACGGTGGTTGAACACATCCTATACGAAGCTCAGCATGATAATCGTGCGTATATCCGCGCCTTTCACAGTCTTGGGCAGTACCTTGGCGTCGGCATCGCGAATATCGTCAACGGTTTAAATCCAGAGCAAGTCACGATAGGCGGTTACCTGTCACGAGCTGCCACCTTCATTTTGCCAGAAGTGGAACGGGTCTTACAGCATCGTGCCTTACTTGAAA
Source organism: Bacillota bacterium (assembly GCA_021821185.1). Next base: position 2,654 of record JAKACU010000020.1, on the reverse strand, counting down.
ATAAGGATATTACGTTGACCATCGCAGCTAACGACGCAGCCGCCGTAGGGGCTGCATTAATTGTCGTGGATCATACGTTATTTGCCGCTCCCCAAGAAGCCTTATAGTTCCAGATCGCCTTCCACTTCAAAAGAAGAGATAAGCTGACGTAATTCCATCGCCATTTGATGCAACAACGCAGCTGATTGGTTCACACGTTGAACCGCACGAAGTTGTTCACTCACGGTATCACTAACTTGTCCCACATCGAGCGCGGTTTGCATCATATCTTCGTACATGTCTTGTAAAGAGGTTAGCATCTTTTGCAAGGCATCTTCAATGGCGATAACCATGTCAGGTTGCGCTTCATAAGCCTCATTGAGTGTGGTACATTGTGGTTCCAAAGCATGCAGACTGTCAAAAAGAACCCTTACTTCGGATGTCGTTTCAAACATCACTTGTAAGCGTAACAAGGATCCCTCATCTTTTAGTGATAAATCTCTCAGAACCTTAGAAACATTGTGCACACCGTCGAGCGTACGTTGAGATTGTGTTTGCAAATCTTCAAAAGAGGCCGTAATGAGCGAGAGCGCCCGAGAAATTCCTTCGATAAGGCTCTCTAAACTGTGTTCCATCGAGACAAAGCCCCGCGCTAACATACCCACCTCATCACGACGCAATGCCTCTGTTTCAACATGCCCAAAAGCATGCCTGCGAGCGATATCTTGTGCAGCACTAGCTATAGCCGTGAGTGGGTTGGACAAAAGGCGTTTAGAGAAAAACCACAAAAATGCTACGGCTACAACCATAGCCACCAAACCAACCCCTAGTACGCGCAGCAATAATGATCTAATGAGCGCCATATCGCGTGCAATGGATATCTGCATATGCGCCAAGTACACCGTATGACGACTTACTTGCACGGTAGTCGTAAGATCAAGAAGATGTCCGATAATTTTGGTGACTACGACACCATTTTTATGTGTCGTATCAGGTATCCGCTGAAGATCAAAGCGATGAATCTGTGTATCTTGTCGCTTTAAGTACACAACAATGTCCTGCATTTGATATGGCGATATATTACTTTGCAACGCAGAATCAACCGTCAGAATCACAGATAGCGCTTTCTTCTTCGCTTGATCCACCATCATACTTTGACTTTCGTCATAAACAATAGCGAGGGTGACTGAAAGAATGAGAAATAAAATCGTACTTACAAGTACGATAAGCTTCTTATAAAGAGGCACATACCTTCCCTCCGCCTCGACCTTGCCTGGCGCCTCAAAATCGACTGATTTTAGACTAAGTATATGTCAGTCTAAAAGTTTGTCAATCAAGACAAGGATTGGGTGAGGCGAATGGGTAATTTACACCTATTCATGTGACGTAAAATTAGCGACAACCTTGTGTAACTCGAACGCCATGTCACGCAAGTGATTGGCGAATCCATGGATTTCTTCAACAGTACTTAATTGACGATGTGCATACTCAGTAACATCTGAGATTTCCACCGAAGAACTATTTGTAGTTTCTGTCATATCGTGAAGTGCCACCTTGACTTGCCGGGAATGATCTGCAATTCTTTCCATCGATGTAGCACAAGACGTAATTTGGCTAGCGACGGAACCCGTCAATGTGGCAATTCCCCGAAACACATCTGTCGTTTGAACGATAGTGTGAAGTCCCGATTCAACGGAGTTATTGGCCTCCAGGGCAAGTTTCATCGAATCTCGAATATCGACTTGCACCTGATGAACCACCTTCGAAATTTGCTCAACCAATTCCTTAGTGTGATCGGCAAGCGTGGTCACCTCGCTTGCTACGACACCAAACCCTCGACCGTGCTCCCCAGCTCTCACAGCTTCTATCGAAGCATTTAATGCCAACAAATTGGTGCGTCTTGCGATTTCATGAATTTGTCCTGTAATAGCTTCAATTTGTTGAGAACGAACCAAAAGTTGTTCGTTAGCTTCTAATGTCTTGCTCGTCGTTTGATTGATCGCTACCATCTGCGATGCAATGCCTTCCAAGGTCATGCTGCCTTCTTGTGCCTTTTTGAGTGATTGATGAGAAGCATCCACGGCCTCCATCGTTGTTTTGACAATCGAGTCAATTTCATTTGCTACTAAGGACATCGCATCAGCCGACTCAAGGGATTTCGAAAGTTGACTTGTTAAGCGACTCGATACATTTCCAATCACATTTACAACCTCATTAGCACCATGAGCCGTTTCATCTGAAGTGGCGACAAGCTGTTGCGATGCTGCACTAAGCTCCGAAGCGGCACCAACAATGCCACCAACGATTGTCTGGAGACTTGTCGCCATACTGTGAAATGCCCGCATCAATTGTCCAATTTCATCTTTTCTATCCACAGATGACGTGAGTCCAATATCAAAGACGCCATCAGCGATACGCTTTGTCTGCTTAATGAGAACCAAGAGCGGTCGTGAGACAAGACGAGAAATCATGAACCACAAGACAAGTGCCATTACAACAACCGCCGCAAGACCCGTCAGCAAAGTTTGCCACAATAACTCCTGAGCTACAACTAAATCTTGGCCAAGCGATATGGTAACATCGGCATAATAAGCCATGTGACCATTTACATTGATTGGGGCACCAATAACGATATCGTTTCCTTGAACAGATGTTGTAAATTCAGCCTTAGCCGC
>JAKACU010000132.1 GCA_021821185.1 Bacillota bacterium | reverse complement strand
ATTTGGTCTTTCAAGCCTTACAACGAGTGGGCATTCAAAGCAAGTGGAATGGCGCGACATGGTCTATGACAACTCCGACCAGCAACTAGCATCGGGAAAAAGATAACCATCAAAAAACAGGTCATCGGCACCTTACTTTCCTAGCGCCGATGGCCTGTTTTATTTGCAAAGCTAGTGTGAGGAAATCTCCCAAAATATCTTCAGGTGTTCTTCAGGTTCCCATTGTTTACTATGTTTATTCGCTACATAAAGTAGTTCACAGTTTCTCAGATGAAACGGGGGAATTTGATTGAGCACGGTCATTGAACCACAGATTCTGCCGAAAAAGCCAAGAAGGATCCGCAAGAAATGGCTGTATGGATCTGCCGCGGTGCTGGTTGTTTTAGGCGGGGCTGCCTATGCGTACACGAAGGTTTCCGGTGGCGCGACACCGATTCCCGCAAGCGATATCTATACGGTTGGACTTGGCAACGTCACGGAATCGATCAGCGCAAGCGGAACCGTCCAAGCGGCCACCGAAGATCAATTGTCTTTTTCAGGCGCATCCGGAATCATCCAAGCACTGCCTGTAACCGTCGGCCAGACTGTTCATGCCGGTCAAGTTTTGGCAACCCTTAATAATGCAAGCGAACAGGTGCAGGTGGAGCAGGCACAGGCAAGCGTCATATCGGCCCAGGCGAACGTCACATCGGCACTCGCGAAATTGGCCCAAGCAAAAGAACCGCCTACGGCCGTGACGGTGGGAACCGCCAAACTGAACATCACAAAAGCAAGGCAGGCGCTCGCAAGCGCCAAACAGCAGCTCCAGGATCAAGAGGCAGCTTACAATGATCGCACGTCTGCCATGCAGACGCTCGTCAATGCACAAAATTCCGTCAAACAAGAACAAAATGCTTTACAGCAAGCACAGCTCAGCTTTCAAAAAGCCAAACTGCAGGCGCAAGAATCGGAAAACGGCGCCACACCGCAAGACATCTCGGTGTTAAATGACAACGTCACCACGGCGCAACAAGGTGTGGATACGGCAAATCAACAACTTTCACTAGCTCAATCTAATCTATCTATTTTATATCAAAACTTGCAACAAGCTGAACAGACACTTTCCAATGATTCGCAGACAAACGCCAGCGCAACGCAAATTCAAGCGGATGAAGCGGCGGTTCGCCAGGCTCAGCAAAGCTACAACAGCGGTCAAAGTTCTCTGATGCAAACACAGACTTCAGTAACCAACGCTGAGACGTCCCTGGAAAGCGCGCAAAAGGCGCTCGCTGACGCCCAACCTGCGAGCAATACACCAGCAGGACAATTAATTCAAAATTCCTTGCAAGCAGCGCAGGCCCAGCTCGCTTCTGCAGAGCAGCAATATGCGGCCGCCAAACAGAACCTTACGATAAGCAAAGCCATCTATAACGATCGGCTCTCTGCCAAAGAACAGGTGCAAAACGCCGAGAGTACAATCCAGCAAGATCAAGCGAATCTGCAAAGTGCCATCTTGTCCATGCAACAAACGATGCAACCGGTTGATCCCACCGTTTTAGAGCAAGATCAAGCAGTTGTCTCACAAGCACAGGCGTCCTTGCAAAGCGCCAAAGCGCAACTGAGTTCGGCACAAACGAGCCTCGCGCAAACGGTGCTGAAATCTCCCATCAACGGCGTAGTCACGACAGTCAATGGAACTGTTGGACAATCCCCATCCCAGGGCTCACCTGTGGTTGTCGTCGACGGGAGCCTATCGTCCAATCTTGAACAAAACGTGCAAGTGCCGGAGTCGGAAATTGGTTCTGTAAAACCGGGTGAGACGCTGACGGCAACTGCCACGGCATTTCCCAATCAAACGTTTACAGGCAAGATTTTGCAAGTGTATCCGACTCCGCAAGTTACATCCAACGTGACAGAGTACACGGTTATTACAAGCATCAATAACGTCAACAACGACCTTAAGCCTGGCATGACCACGGAAGTAACCATCAATACACAAGCAGCCAACAACGTTGTCGTGATTCCTGCCATTTCACTTGAGCAAGTGGGCAACATCGAAGGTGTCTTTGTCATCGGCAAGCGTTCGGCAAACGCGAACAACAGGTTTCGTGGCTTTGGCGGATTCGCTGGCGCTTCAGGATCAGGCGGGTCTGGCAGCTTTCGCGGTCAATTTGGCGGCAACGCAAGCGGTTCTGGATCCGGGAGCGCAAGAAACTTTGGCGGGTCTGGCGGCTTTGGAGGCTCTGGCAAATCGGGCGGCTCCGGTTCTTTTGGCGGATCGGGAAGCTATGGTGGTTCCGGCGGCGGTGGCGCAGCGGGGAGTTCCTCCGGCTCGTTTGGCGGGGCAAGCGGCTCTTCCGGTTTTGCGGGGCGGACGCGCTCGGGGGCTTCGTCCTTTGGCCCGAAAACACCCTACGGCAACCAAGTATACTTTGAGCCTGTGCAAGTTGGGCTGTTTGGTACAGACACCGTGCAAATCACAAGCGGCCTGACCGCTGGCGAGAAGATTCTGTTGGCGGCTCCAGCGACAGCATCCTCCACATCCACACAATCTACATCCGGCCGGTTTGGCCTTGGCGGCGGCGGATTTGGGGGCGGCGGATTCGGCGGTGCCCTTGGCGGCGGCGGTGGCGGTGGATTGGGAAGGAGTGGCGGCGGTGGCAGCAGCACTCGAGGTTAATCCTGCACGTTCCGCCCTTATCGAAATGGTCAATGTCACGCGGGAATATCATGTCGGCGGTGACCTTGTGTGCGCCCTCAATCGCGTGAGCTTCACGATTAGGCATGGCGAATTTGTGGCCATCATGGGTCCTTCCGGATCGGGCAAAAGTACCACGATGAACGTCATTGGGTGTCTCGACAAACCGACATCCGGTCTCTATCGTCTCGATGGCCAGGATGTAGCAAAGCTTGATGACGCCCGCTTAGCCGAACTGCGTAACTTGAAAATCGGTTTTGTGTTTCAACAATTCAACTTGCTGGCGCGCACCACGGCGCTCGAAAACGTGGAATTGCCCATGATGTACGCAGGTGTATCGCACCGCGAACGCCGGCTTCGCGCTGAGGAAGTGCTTGAGCGAGTCGGTCTTCGTGACCGCATGAAAAATCGTCCCAATGAATTGTCCGGCGGCCAGCAACAGCGGGTTTCTATCGCCAGAGCGCTCGTCAATCATCCTGCACTCATTTTAGCCGATGAACCCACAGGGGCGCTTGACAGCCATACGACAGAAGAGATTCTCACCCTCTTTGAGCAATTGCACGAACAGGGCAACACCATCATCATCGTTACGCATGAGCCTGAGGTGGGACGCCGCGCCAAGCGCATCATCCATTTTCGCGATGGGCATATCGAATCGGATTCAAAAGCGAAGGATGTGTCGTAACAATGTCCATGGTCGATACCATCCGCGTTGCGTTTCGCAGCATTACAGCGAACAAACTGCGCTCGATTCTAACGATGCTTGGCATCATTATCGGCGTGGCATCGGTTATTGCTCTTTCAGCCTTGGGCACAGCCAGCACCGTTGGCATCACCAAGCAAATTGAGTCCCTTGGCACGAATTTGCTCACCGTATCCGGCGGCACAGGAAGCGGTACGGGCGGTATCCGGCAGGGATTCAACAGCCAGCAGACCCTGACGTACAACGATGCGCAGCAAATCAGCGCTGACGATCCCGATGTGCAGTATGTATCTCCGATGATTCAAAGCAATGCTCAGGTAGTTTTTGGCGCCAACAATGATTCGGTTTCGGTCCAGGGCACATCCGATCAGTACGCTCTGCTGAAAAACCTGACGTTAGAATCAGGGCGTTATTTCAGCGCACAGGAATTGACGCACAGCGCCAACGTCGCGGTCCTCGGAAGTGATATCGCGCAAATTTTATTTCAAGGAACGGGGACAAGTCCGGTAGGCGCTACGATTGATGTTGCGGGCCTTCCTTTTACCGTGGTCGGTGTACTGAGTCCGCAGGATTCGACGAGTTTTCAAAGCCCAAATGATACCGTGGACATCCCGATCACAACGGCCATGAACGAGTTTACAGGATCCACCATGGTAAGCCAGATTCTTGTATCCGCCAGTTCTCCTCAATTGATGAACCAGGCGCAACAAGAGGTTACTTCGACGCTGCGTTTCACGCACCACTTAGGAAACGGCGCGCAAAATGACTTTCAGATCGCCAATCAGGCTACCACGTTAAGCGTTCTTGGTTCAGCCACACAACTTTTGACTGAGGTGTTGACAGGGGTTGCTGCCATCTCGCTGTTAGTAGGCGGAATTGGCATCATGAACATCATGCTCGTCTCTGTTACGGAACGCACTCGCGAAATCGGTATTCGCAAAGCGATCGGAGCCAAAAGAAGAACGATTTTGTTTCAATTCTTGATTGAATCAGTCACGTTAAGCACCGCAGGCGCCATTATCGGCCTTATCATCGGCGTGGGCGGCGCTGAACTTATCGGCATTTTGACGAGTCTTGGCAACCTTGTGACACCTGTGCCAATCTTTTTAGCGGTGGGTTTCTCACTTTTGGTCGGCATTGTCTTTGGCGTCTATCCAGCGCGCAAAGCTGCCAATCTCAACACGATCGATGCGCTTCGCTATGAATAATCGATAAAGGAGATATGCCTCTTGAACAACATTAAAAAAGGCGCTTTGTCCACCGCGCTTCTTGTCACGATGGCGATGCCTGGTATGTCATCGTCGATGGTGTATGCGGCAACACAGCAGCACACGGCAAAGCCGCCTGTGCACAAACGCGTCATCACGCATAAGCAAAAGGGCAATGTTCCTGTTGTCACTGTCTCAAGCCACTTGGTTAAAGTCAACTCGATCGTGCACTTTCAAGTCATCCTGCACAATGCGAAAGGCAAGCCGATCGCGGTACCGAAAAATGCCGCAATTCATTACAGCCTGACGAATGCAAACGGTGCTTTTCTGATCCCATCCACGCACAGTGTGATGGTTACGCGTCCCGGTATCTATAAGCTGTACGCGACAGTCAACGGTGTCACGTCTGATCCAGCTATCATCCAGGCGGTCGATGTAGCGTCTGGTGTAGAGTTGTCGGCTGCCAAGTCTTTTCTTGTCGCTGACGGTAAACAACTGGACATGATCACCGCAACTGTCGTGGACACCAATTATAAAACGGTTACGACGTTTAACGGTACCGCTTCCCTAGCGCCTTTAGCTCATGGAACCTATGTCGATCCACGC
>JAKACU010000131.1 GCA_021821185.1 Bacillota bacterium | reverse complement strand
CTAGGTTATCAAATTGGCCCAGAATAATCGCCTCATTCCCCAACTGCGCCAGTAATTCCTGCGCTTTATCCACAGCGCCCTGCATGCGCAGGGCACCCGGCGTTAAAACCACCTGTGCCCCGTAAGCTTGCAAAATGGCGATACGCTCGCGTGTCATGGTATCTGGCATCACTAAAATGGCATGATAGCCCATCGCTGCACACACCATGGCAATCCCGATGCCTGTATTGCCGCTTGTGGGCTCTATGATTGTCATTCCTTCATGCAACAAGCCGCGTTCCCTGGCACGTTCGATCATGTTAAAAGCAGGCCGATCTTTCACACTTCCACCGGGATTAAACCGTTCCAACTTTAACAAGAGATCAGCACAACCGTCATCCACGATCCGATGCGGGCGAAACAGCGGAGTCTTGCCAATCAGCTCTGTTACAGAATCAACAACACGCATGGATTAACCTCCCATTACCGGGACTTGCTTTGCCTAGCCTCTATGGCGGCCCGTTCTTTCTCATAGCCTGGTTTTCCTAAAAGTGCAAACATATTGACCTTATAAGCCTCGACACCTGGTTGATCAAAGGGATTAACGCCAAGCAAATAACCGCTCACAGCAACGGCTTTTTCAAAGAAATAAAACAAATAGCCCAGCGTCTTTTCACCCATATCCTCGAGTTCCAGGACGATGTTGGGCACTCCGCCTTCCGTGTGGGCGATGCGGGTTGCCTCCAGTGCTGTATCGTTCACTTCTTGCAGCATGCGTCCGGCAAGATAATTCAGTCCGTCTGGATTACCCGCCATTGCTTCGATGCGTTGGTTTTTACGAGGCGTTTTTATCTTTAACACCGTCTCAAACAAAATTCTCGCCCCATCTTGCACGTACTGTCCGAGCGAGTGAAGATCGGTCGAAAAATCGGCAGAGGCAGGGAAAAGGCCTTTATGATCCTTCCCTTCGCTTTCTCCAAACAGCTGCTTCCACCACTCACCGACGTAATGAAGTCCAGGCTCATAGCTGACCAGCATTTCAATGAATTTACCTTTTTCTCGCAAAATGGTTCGCAGTGCCGCATACGTGTAAGCGGGGTTTGCCAGGACATCTGGATCTGCGAGGTCCTTTTGTGCGAGTCTTGCCCCTTCCATCAAGGCATCAATGTCAACTCCAGCGGCTGCCAGAGGCAATAACCCAACTGGTGTAAGAACGGAAAAACGGCCGCCGACATCATCGGGAATCACGAACGTTTCATAGGATGACTCATCCGCCAACGATCTGAGCGCGCCTCTCGCTTTATCCGTCGTGGCGTAAATCCGCTTTGCGGCTTCTTCATTGCCATAGCGATTCACCAAATAGTCTTGCAAAAAGCGAAAGGCTAATGCTGGTTCAGTTGTTGTGCCTGATTTGGAAATGACATTGACGGAAACCTCATGTGAATCAAGAATCGCAAGCAGGTCCTGCATGTAAGTGGCACTCATTTGCTGCCCGGCAAACACCACCTGCACAGGCTTTTGCTCTTTTGGCAGCAAGTCGGCAAAAGAGTTTTGCAGCAGATGCAATGCTGCGCGTGCGCCTAGATACGAACCGCCAATGCCGACCACAACAAGGAGATCCGATGTGGACGCAATGCGTTTGCCCGCTTCTTTAATCCGCGCAAATTCTGCCTTGTCATAATCAGTCGGCAAGTTGACCCAGCCTAAAAAGTCATTTCCTGCACCTGACTGTTCATGTATCCAGCGATGGGCCGTCTCGATAAACGATTGCTGAAGTTGGATTTCTCTCTCTGTAACAAACGGTTCTGCTTTATGTAAGATGCGAATCATGGCAAGATCATCCTTTCAACTGTGCTTTTAAGACATTTTTCATATGGTCAATGGCAAAGGTATGGTTGTCCTCCGTCAAATCCGCCATAAGGTTCGGATCGATAAAGACGTCATACCCTCGGTAATAGGCCCCGCTTGCCGTTGCATAACAACAAATGGACGTGCACACACCAGCAATGACAACTTCGGCAATGGCATTCGCTTTTAGCCATTCTTCAAGCCGTGTCTCATAAAACGCGTCATAGCGTGTTTTGGGTAAAAACACGACGGAATCACTTCGGTACCTATCGTAAAAATCAGCCAATGGCCCAAACAGCGATGCACCCCGAGTCCCTTTAACGCAATGTTGCGGCCACAACCTAAACTCAGCGTCGTCAGGTTCGTGAGCGTCACACGCAAAAACAATCAAATCACCCTGAGAGCGCGCTTCGTTGAGACTGGTCAAAAGGGGATCAACGATGGCTTGACCCCTTGCTCCGCACGTTAAAGCACCGTCGTTTGCGACAAAATCGTACGTCATATCGACGACCAGCCACGCCCTGTTTGTCATAGGAGACCCCCCAACCTGTCTTTTACCGTAGTATAGCATGTTATGTTATTTAGGATAAAAAAGGAGGATGGCTGAGCCTTTCACGGCGGTTTGTGCTTTATCCGTCTGCGCATAAACCGCTACAGTAACACGTGTTTCACCATAATCCTGCGGCTCGACCCGTGTAATTTCGCCGGAACAAAAAACGGTATCGCCTGGCTTGACCATAGCCCTAAAGCGCACACTGAATTCCACCAGTTGCCCATCATTTCCGACAAACTCGGTAATCATCTGCCCTATGTAAGCCATCGTCAGCATACCGTGAGCGATAGTACCATCCAACCCCGCTTCATGGGCTGCCGACTCCACGAGATGAATAGGATTAAAATCACCCGATGCCCCAGCATAGCGCACAAGATCGAGTTGCGTAATAGGACCTTTCGTCAAGCCTGGCAGTTTATCACCTTTTTGCAGCGACAAAACGTTCATGGTGTCACCCCTTCACGCTTAATCACAGTCATGCGGGCAGTAAAGACAACCGTACCGTCAGACGCCACAGCTTGCTGTTCCAAAACATAAAACGTCATGCTAGCTGCACCTGATTTGCGGACCGTACGATCAGCCAAACGCACTGAACATGCCACGGTTTCTCCGACAAACAGAGGTCTGTTATAGCTAAACGTTTGCTCACCATGAATCATCCCCGTAAAATCAAACTGGCCGCTTGGCAATTCGCCAAAATCCAAGGACACGGCAAATGTAGGCGGCGCCAGCAATCGACCATAGCGACACTCTTTAGCCGCATCTTCATCCCAGTAGTTTGGATTATGATCACCGATCGCTTGTGCAAATTTGCGAACGGCTCCTTGTTCAATCACATTATGGACAGGGGTGGACCACTGCCCAAGGTATTCATCTTCCACAGCAACTCTTCCTTCCCTGGTCCATGTCAATGCCTGTCTTCCATGATAGCATGCGTCAAAACACATCTGTGGCCTCATTGCAGAATATTTCCTAACACCCAGTGTGCTACAATGAGGCAAAGCGTTTATAGAGAGGAACTGGCAATAAAATGGGATCTACTTATCGATTAATGGCTACAGCTCCGCTTGGTCTTGAAGCAGTTGTAGCACGTGAAGTAAAGCAACTCGGTTATGCGTGCACAGTAGAAAACGGCAGGGTTTTCTATGAAACCGATGCCGCAGGTATTGCCCGCTGCAATCTATGGTTGCGCACAGCAGATCGCGTGCTTCTCGTCGTTGGCGAATTTCCTGCGCGCACATTTGAAGAATTATTCGAACAAACCAAGGCGTTGCCTTGGCCTGAGTTGTTGCCGCGAGATGCGCGTTTTCCCGTTGAAGGCCGGTCTGTAAAATCACAGTTATCCAGTGTACCGGCATGTCAAGCGATCGTGAAAAAAGCCATCGTATCGAGTATGCAAAAAAGGTATAACGATACATGGCTGGAAGAGTCCGGTGCACTTTATGGTATCGAGGTTTCCCTGTTAAAAGACGTTGCCACGATCACCCTTGATACCAGTGGAGCCGGTTTACATAAAAGAGGTTATCGTACACAAACAGGTCCCGCGCCGATTAAAGAAACGCTTGCCGCTGCTTTGGTGCTGTTGAGTCGCTGGGAGTCACATAGACCCTTTGCCGACCCATTGTGCGGAACTGGAACGATTGCCATCGAGGCAGCCATGATAGCCCGCAACATCGCCCCCGGATGGCGGCGCGCCTTTAGTGCGGAAGCGTTTGCTTTTCTGCCTTCGCAAAGCTTCAGCCTGGCCCGGGAAGAAGCTCGCGATATTATGCGGCCCGCTGGATCCCAACCCATCTTCGCGTCAGATATCGACCCTTCTGCTGTCACCATGGCACGAGCCCACGCAAGCAAAGCTCAGGTTGAAGACAGCATCACCTTTTCAGTAAGGCCCGTTGCGTCATTTGATCCGCAGGTAGAGTATGGCTGTATGATCACCAATCCTCCGTATGGCGAACGCCTGGGCGATGATCCCGTCGTTCGCCAGTTGTACAAAGAAATGGGGCAGATGGCACGCAGACTCCCTACTTGGTCGTTCTTCGTGATCACTGCCCATCCGAGTTTTGAACGGCTTTTCGCCAAACCTGCCGACAAAAACCGCAAATTGTATAATGGCCGCATCGAATGCCATTTTTATCAATATCTTGGACCTTTGCCAAAACGCACGAAAACGCTTATGACGTAAACAACATAGCTCCTTGTTCCGCGCCAAGCGATAAAGTAATTGCGCCGTTTTCAACGGTGTACGTTTTGTTGTTATTTAAGGCGTCGTACAGCGTGGTGCCGTTTTTTAACAGCGATGACACAGGCACCACGACGGTTTTAGCCGAACCGTTGTTGACGGCCACCACAGCGGTTGCGTTCGTTGCCTTCATACCAAGTGCGTCATGACCGTTGCGATCCATGCGAGCAAAAACGTAAGTATCGCCTTTTGCGTACAACGGTTGAAAACCACCGGACTGCAAGACGGGATGGGTGTTACGAATTTGACCAAGCTTGACAAAATAATTGATCAGCGATTGGTTTACGTGTCCCCAAGGATACGTGCCTCGATCAAGGGGATCTTTGTACCCATACATCCCGGCTTCATCTCCGTAGTAAATCATCGGTACGCCGACAAAGCCATATTGAAAGTCGGTTACAAGTTCAAACTTCTTGATCCCGCTTGCTTGCTGTGCAGCCGTGGGTTTCCAGAATGCCTGTTGGTTTGGCGTGATCGATGTAGCATTGGGGGCTCCTTCCAAAATGGTCAAAATGCGCTCCGTATCATGGGAGTCCAGCAAATTCATCTCAGCATACATAGCTGGTTTGGGATATTCCTCCAACATCTGCATGAGTTGAGAGCCAAACGTTTGCGCATCAATCGCATAGTTTTGGACATTTCCATCGTTGTACGATCCCCGGAA
>JAKACU010000130.1 GCA_021821185.1 Bacillota bacterium | reverse complement strand
ATGGAGCAAGAAAAACAAACGATCGATTCGCTCATCCAAGCGTTATATCCGGGAAAAGCGACACTGTGGATCACCAAAAAAACGATCTTAGCTCACATCCAACGATTGCAAAACCAAGAGCGGATCGAGTGGTCGCAAGATCCGCTTTCCCGTACAACCTATTATTACAGTAAAAAGTGAAACGATGATTAATGTCCTGACGTAATCAGATGAAGCACATTGCCGACCGTGGGGCCTGGCGGAAATATCACAAACAGCATGAGATAGACGATAAGCCCGGTGCCGGCTGAGACAAACCAGAACACCGCCGTCCATGGAGCGATTTTGCGATGAAGACGAAACCGTCTGCGCGCGGCAAGAATAATAGTAATGACTCCCATAACAGCCGCAATGGTGGCCAGCATGACGTGAATTTGCAAAATGACTTGATACAGCATGGCAACACTTTTTGGACCGCCAAAACTACTGTCACCAACAAGTAAGGTCCCCAAGGCATAACTGACAAAAAAAGCAGCACCGAGTGATGCCGCAAGTATCATCATGCGGCGATGGCGGTGCACATCTTTGCGTCTTATTTGATACCAACCGACAGCGGCAAAAAGCGCACTGGCCATCATGAAAAGCTCATTGATCAAAGCCCATACAGACGCCATTGGCGACCCCCTTTCGAATGCTATCATCATACCACACTCGTCTGCTGGACCAACTTTCTGGTCAATCTTAAGTCAACATTAAGTTTTGTGGTTTATTCTGGCTGACATGAGCCTACTTCTAACGGAGGTGCCAAGAACAATAATGGAAGAAGTAAGAAGTTATATGCTTAACGGTGTATGGAAAATGAAAAGGCGTAATGACGTTGCTGTTATACCGATTTACAATCCATGGAATGGCGAAGTTGTCTTTGAGTATGCAGAGCCAAGCAGTGATGAAGTCGCGCAAGCGGTGGCTGCTGCAAAAGAGGCGGCAAGCAAGCCGCTTACCCCGAGGACGCGAGCGTCCATACTGCTGAAAACTTCAGAATTAATGGAACAGCGTATTGAAGAGATTGCCCGCACCCTATGCCTTGAGACAGGCAAACCGCTGCGCGATGCCAGACTGGAAGTTCATCGTGCCCGACTCAATTTTCGTATGGCATCAGAAGAAGCCGCTCGGATTCAAGGTTATACAGAAGAACAAGAACCTATGTCAGGACAGCGCGTGGTCAGTATGACCATTCGTGAACCTGTCGGCGTCGTATGTGCCATCACGCCCTTTAATTTTCCTATAAATATTTCCGCATTGAAAATTGCCCCCGCGCTTGCTGCAGGCAATGCTGTCGTCGTAAAGCCCGCGGATCAGACTCCCATGTCAGTCAGCTTGCTGGCGGATCTTTTGCTTGAAGCGGGGCTGCCAAGCGGATACCTCAGCGTTGTTCTTGGCGGGCCGCATGTGGGTCACGAACTCTTTATAAATCCTGACATTAACCTATACACATTTACCGGCAGCGTACAAGTCGGACAAATCTTAAAGCAACAAACGGGGCTTCGACCGATTATTTTAGAATTGGGGTCAAACGCCCCCAATATCGTGCATCACGATGCGGATCTCGCTCTTACCGTAGAGTCGCTTGTTAAAGCAGCCTTTTCCTTTGCAGGACAAGTCTGCGTGTCCGCACAGCGTATCTATGTCCATGAAGATATCTATGAAGCCTTTACGGAACGTTTTGTAGCCAAAGTGAAAGCGCTAAAAATGGGAGACCCTCTGGATGAGACGACGGATATCGGGCCGCTTATCTCAGAACAAGCGGCTATACGGGTACAAACCTGGGTGCAAGAAGCTGTTGCAAAAGGCGCCATAGCCCATACGGAGATCACCCGTGACAAAAACCGACTAAAGCCTATCGTCCTGACCCATGTGACAAACGATATGAGCGTCGTGTGCGAGGAAGCATTCGGTCCCGTGGTCAGCCTTGTTCCCTATCGGTCGGTGGCTGAAGTGGTGCGCCTTTGCAATGACAGTCAATTTGGTCTGCAAGCTGGAGTCTTTACGAACAATTTGCAGGTGGCCTTAGCCATTGCTCGGGCTTTAGAGTACGGCAGCGTGAACATCAATCAATCATCGACCGCAAGACCCGACTCAATGCCCTATGGCGGTTTGAAGTACAGCGGCATCGGTAAAGAAGGTGCCAGGGCATCGATTGAATCGATGACAACACAAAAAGTCATTACAATACTTCACCAAGGAGTGGATACCCTTGATGTATGAAACTCTGTCAGAGACCGATCTGCAAAAAACAGATCGCAAATACATGTGGCATGCATTTGGACCTACAAAAACAGATACGTTCATGGTAAAAGAAGCGCATGGGGTTTATGTGACCGATGTAGACGGACGGACGTATCTGGACGCCATGGCAGGCTTATGGTGTGTAAGTGTAGGCTACGGGCAGGAGCGCATCGCCAGAAAGGCGTATGAGCAAATGGTTGAACTGCCTTATTACCCTTTATCAGCCGCACACATTCCTGCAACGTTGTTGTCTGAAAAGTTGAATCAGTGGCTGGGCTATCCCTATCACATCTTTTTTAGCAACAGCGGATCAGAAGCCAATGAAGCAGCGTTTAAAATTGCCCGTCAATATCACGCTTTGCGCAAGGAAGGATCACGTTATAAGATCATTTCCCGGTACAGAGCTTATCACGGAGCCACGATGGGAGCATTAAGCGCAACAGGCCAACACCAAAGAAAATACGCTTACGAACCGCTGGCACCAGGCTTTATCCATATCCATCCACCGGATATGTATCGTGAAGCGGACGGTAAACTCCCAGATGCGTATGCCAAACAGTGCGCACGGGATTTGGAAAAGACGATTGTGTGGGAAGGTCCTGAGACGATTGCCGCCTTTATCTTAGAACCTATCATCACCGGAGGCGGTCTGTTAATTCCACCGGACAACTACCTGGAACTGGTGGCAGAGGTTTGCCAGCGCTATGGTGTCTTGCTCATTGTCGATGAGGTGATTTGCGGGTTCGGCCGCACGGGCCGCAAATTTGGTTTTCAACACACCAAGGTGCAGCCTGATATCGTAACAATGGCTAAGGGCTTGACAAGCGGGTATCTGCCGCTGTCGGCAACGGCTGTGAAACACGATTTGTACGACATTTTTCTTGAAGCCGCTGGACCGAGCGACCGGTTTCGCCACGTCAATACGTTTGGCGGACATCCGGCTAGCTGTGCGGCCGCTTTAGAGAATCTGGCGATCTTTGAGGAAATGGATCTTGTCAGACGGTCTGAGGATATGGGACACTATTTGCTGGAACGCTTGCAAGAACTGTACGAATATCCCATTGTCGGGGATGTGCGCGGCCTGGGACTCATGGCTGGAATTGAATTGGTTCAGGATCGACAGACAAAAGAACCCTTGCCCGTCGATGATGTACAAAGTATCGTTTCAGCCTGCAAAGAACACGGCGTGATTATTAGCAAAAACGGAGATACGGTAGCAGGGTTGAATAACGTACTCACCATCGCGCCCGCGCTGATCATTTCCCGGGAAGAAATTGATCATATCTGTTCCTCTCTGAGCAAGGTGCTTGCCACGTACAGTTCTTCCCATCCGTACAAATCCTAAAGTGCGCGCCAGGGATTAGAGGATAGTCACGGCACCCTGTGATCCCTGGCAACCCAACCATGGATTTTGTCTTCGGCTCATATCCACCCGCTTTGTCTTGCATAATCGATGGCAGCCTGTCTTGATGCCACTCCTAATTTTGACATGATTTCTGAAAGATAATTACGCACGGTTCCTTCGGATAAATGCAGGGTTGAGGCCATTTCTTTCGTGGAGAGTCCTTGGCTTGCAAGGGTCAACAACTCGCTCTCTCTTTGCAAAAGCGGGCTGGGGGACGCCATCGCTTCGATCATCAACTGTGGATCCATGACTTTCCCGCCATGGTATATCGTTTTGATGGCCGCGGCTATCTCGGATACATCAGCATCCTTAAGAATATACCCGTACGCGCCGGACCGCACGGCTCTTTGTAAATACCCTGCGCGTGCAAAAGTGGTCACAATCAGGCAACGACATGTTGGCAACTGGTTTGTCAGTTGTTTGACAACATCAAGACCGCTTTGTTTTGGCATCTCAATATCAATCAAGGCAACGTCCGGTCGGTGCTGTAAGGCTAGCTCCACAGCCATCTGTCCATCAGACGCATTGGCAACGACGAGAATATCGTCTTCCATCGATAAAAGCGACGATAAAGCAGCAAGTACAAGCTTTTGATCTTCAGCAATCAGGACCCGTATCAATCGACCTCTCCCCCATTCCTTATATGAAGCGCCTCTACAATGTAACGATAAAACAGATTGTCGTGCCCTGAGCAAACGGCCCAGGCAATGGAACGCGTGCCAAAAACGCTGGCACATTTTGACTGATCCAGCGTCCATTTGACCAAATATGGGCTTGCCCATTCACGGCAGCGATACGAGAGAGCATCCCGGGGAGGCCATGTCCCAACTCTGCACTTGTCCCTTCCGGACGGTGGTTGATGCCAATGCCGTTGTCCGCAAGCAACAACAGCATACCCTCATCACAGGCGCCCCAGTGCAAGAAGGCTTGTGTGGCATGACTGTGACGCACCAAATTGGTAATTGATTCGCGCAGGCACATGGCTAGGGCTTGCATGGCAGCGGAGTATAACCCTTGCTGTGAGTCATAGCGAGCATCTACACAGACATTGGCTGTTTGCAAAGCGCGAAGGGCCGCATCCCACTCCTCCTTGAAATCCGGTTGTCGTATGTTTGAGACATAATCACGAACGCGGGATAAAGCGAGTCTGGAAGCTGTCTCGATGTCTTTGGCTTCCTGGATCGCCTGGTCCCGATCACGATCACGATCACGATCAATCAAACGAATCACAAGTTGCGATTTGAGCGCAATAAGGGATAATTCATGGCCCATCACATCATGAAGGTCCTGACTAATGCGATCCCGTTCCGCGATTTTTGTCAATCGCTCAATTTCCTTTGCAGCAGCCTCCAGCTTTCTGTTTGTCTCCACAATGCTGCGCTGCCAAAAGACGCCGACTGACGCGATAACGGTTATGACACAGACTGTGCCCAGCAGTTCGATATATCCAGTACTTATAAGCGACGTGGAGGTCATGATTGACCAGAGCAACGCGGTGCTACCCACCACAAAAAATAGTAGAAGTGTCCCTTGTATCGTCCGCTTAATCGATGATCGGCTCGACAAAAGAGTTGCAGGGTAGATAATCATCCAGGAAAACCCTGGATTAAGATACCAGATCAATAGGATAGTGAGCACCACTTCGA
>JAKACU010000129.1 GCA_021821185.1 Bacillota bacterium | reverse complement strand
TGTTTGTAAAATATCAGTTGCTATCGTCGTATTTAGATTCAGATCGGATTGAGACTGATGGATCCGTATCTTAGCTTCCATAGCATCTGGTGCGACAACACATTCTACGAGAGGTCGCCATACCCCAATGACGACAGGTTGATCCGAGGCCTGCAGGAAAGCCTGCTGCAAGGCAGCAAAGTTTTTTAGTTCGATACGCGGATGACGAGAAAGTACCGTTTGAAAATCTTTCATCAAAAGACCCGCACGATGAACCTGCACTGTTACAAAGCCGTTTTCCTGCGTTACCGTGAAATGATCGTCTTCAAAAAGCGTCATCGCCATCAACCTCAATCTTCATGACCATTTCAAATTAGCCAAATCACGATGTATAACTATCCTTATAAGTATAATCAACCTATATGACGCATGCTGTTATGTAATCGCTTACCTATAACAAAAACCGAGAAGTGATAAAATCTGTGGAATTTCGCTAATTATACCTTTCTGGGAGTGTATTTTCAACAGCGGCATTGATGTCACCGGGCGACTGGACTGCCGCCTTGATTTTGTAGGAACGAATAACACTGTTTACCGAATCTGAATGGAATGGTATCGTCTACGTCTTAGCTCGTTTCGCAAGTTTGATAAGTTTGGTCAGTTTGGATCACAGAATACGCCACAAAACCCCGCCTATTTCTTGATGTTACTCGTAGACCGTGCGAATAAGCAAGAAAATGTGGCTTACTTGCAACCTAGTACCCCCTATTCGGTACATAAAAGACGGATTAGCAAGTTTTAAAGGCCTATTTGAACTATCCATGGTACCAGCCTACTACAAGCTGCTTTTTTAGGCTTATTTATCGGTTGTGACCTGTCGAGTAGAGGTAAGCCTCTTCCCGGTTAGTTACCGTATGGTATAGTGTCGGTAATGCCGCTTTGTGGAGGTAGTAAGACGTGACCATGGATCATATTTTTGGGGGAAATCAAGTCCAAGGGTGGCTATGGGCACTTTTCATCAGTGCGATTGTTTACGCGCTCTTTTCTTTCACACGCAATCGTTTCTTACATTGGTTTAACAAGCGGTCCCCATCGCAAAACACGGAAAAGATTACGGTTTCGCTGATGATGGGCGATCTTGTCAGTCATATCAGCAGGCTTGTCTTGCTTGCCATAGCTGTCTATGTGGGAAGTTTGACGCTTGTTTTGTCAACGTCCGTTGCCAATGGCTTGTCTGCGGTTATGCGAATTTGTCTATTTTATCAGACGGGACTGATTGGACAGGCCGTAATCAATTTGCTCGTCCAATATACGCCAAACAAACTGCAAGATAGCGCCTCGCATACGATTATGTTGGGATTTTCGCTGCTTGGAAAGGTTATTTTGTGGTTCATTCTTGTTTTGCTATCCATAGAGAATCTAGGCGTAAACATCACTGCCCTTGTCGCTAGTTTGGGCGTTGGAGGGATTGCTGTTGGCCTCGCCTTGCAGCGTGTCATGGGCGATCTTATCTCTTCCCTTGCCATCATCCTTGACAAGCCGTTTGTGCCTGGCGATGCGATTGCTCTGGATACATTTTCCGGCACGGTGGAGCGAATTGGACTAAAAACCACGCGAATTCGATCCTCAAGCGGAGAAGAGGTTATCATTTCTAATTCAGATTTGATTCAAAGTCGCATTCAAAACTACCGCTCTATGACGGAGCGACACATCGTCATGACTTTTGGCGTTACGTACGATACTCCAGCTTCGACTCTGGAGACTATCCCTGCTATGGTGAAAGACATTGTGCAGGCCGTACCCGATGTCCGCTTTGATCGAGCTCATTTCACAACGCTCGGTACCTCTTCTCTCGATTTTGAAGTCGCATATTCCATACTGACCCCAGACTACCTTGTGTTTATGAATGCGCAACAAACGATAAATTTAGCGCTGATCAGGCAATTTGCAAGCGAGAAAATCACCTTTACCTAATCATGACACAATCGATAGCTGGCCTTTACACCAACCCGTTATTCTAGTCTTGGCTACTCAGGACAAGGAGAGACAACGATGAAGTCGATACGCAGTCAGCTTTACGCTGGATTTATCCTATTGATTGTCATCATTATGGCAACGATGGGAATTGTCACGTATAAGACACAGGCCACAACGACCTATGCAACAAAACTGATCCGTCAGGATGTACAACTACTGAGCAGTGTGCAAGCGTTGGGAAACGACATGCGTATAACGGATAGTGATGCGGCAAGCTACTTGCTGACACATAAGGCGCAGATACAATATCAGTATTACGAACACTATGCCAATGATGTGAATGCCACAAATTCACAGATTGCCTCTTTGCGAAATCTGATCAGCAAATCGTCGTCAAATAAGACAATCGCGTACATGGATGATCTAAATCAATTTGTCACGCGTTGGCAAAGTTATTTGGATAGTATCTCAACTGGGCTCACTACCACACAATCTACACAGCCAACTACTACACTGGCCGACATCATCAATCAGATCGACAAAGTGGAACAACCCCTAATGTACTTGACCTCATCCGTAACAAACGCCGTAACCACTTCACAACAAGCACTTTCCCACAGCATATCGATTGCCGACAGCACGCAAATCATGGGCATTATCCTGGTTATGATCGTTGCATCTATCATTGGGTATTCACTGTCAAGACAAATCACCGGCGCGTTAAACCCACTTGTTGACGCGGCATCGGAAATGGCGAGAGGTGATTTCACCGGACGCGAAAGCCTAAAAGCCAAATACCGTGAAACCTCTGCTCTTGCTGCTTCCTTTATAACGATGAAAAACGCGGTTGGAGCACTTATTCAACAAATCCAAGCAACATCATTTCAGCTTGGCGCAACGTCACAAGCGTTGACAGCGACCACGCACCAGGTGGCGGCGTCGTCACTAAACCTCTCATCGTCTGCTTCTCGTGTCTCGCAAATCGCACGACAGCAAAGCAAAAACGCAAAACACATGGCTGACACCCTTCACCACCTTCTGAACACCATTTGTTCTGTGAATCAACATACCGAATTGACGGCTCAGTTTTCTAATGATTTGTCAAAGCAAAAGGATCAGGGAGATGCGATCGTCGCAAAAGCGTTAGAACAAATGCAGGCCATTCTCACCATGATGGAATTGAATCTGAACCGCATAGAACGCTTGAATCAACGGTCTGACGAAATTGGCCAAATCATTCAATTGATCAATGAAATTTCGGAACATACGAACCTTCTCGCTCTCAATGCGGCGATCGAAGCAGCCAGAGCAGGTGAACAGGGGCGCGGATTTGCCGTCGTGGCCGATGAAGTTCGCCGGCTTGCGGAAAATTCTCGCGCCGCCGCACAGCAAATCGCGGCGTTAGTGATCGAAATGCAAACAGAAACGCAAAACTCGGTGCATGCAGCAAGTGATGGGAAAAAACAGGTTTCATTAGGATCTGAGGCGATGCAGCAAGTCAGTGAAGTGTTTCAAACGATGGGCCAGCGACTGCAAGGTGTTGTGGAGCAAATCATGGCTGTATCTCAGGATTCAAACATCATGACCAGCCACGCCGAAAATGTCCGAATGACTGTTCAAGGGATGGTCACACTATCCAATCAGGTCGCCGATGAAATTCGCTCGGTGTCAACGACTGCCGAACAACAAACCGCCGCGATGCAGGAAATTGCCGCATCGAGCATGATATTGTCCGAGCACGCAACCACGCTTGCTGATCAATCTGCGCAATTTCACGTGAACAATCGCGAACCAATCGCGTGACGTTGGCGATCAAGCCTTACCCAATCCTTCTTGATTCTGCCATGGCCTGTTTAACTGCAATTTCGTCGCAGTTATGCTACAACTGTTATTATCACTGATCATTTGGACAAGAGAGGATTCCTAGTGAAATTCCAGACATCACGATTCACCGTCATGTTGCTCACGATCATGCTCACACTGTCATTTTCCACGAGCTATGCGCAGGCGCAAAACATCTTTGCAAAGCCGAATATCTGGAACCCACTGCTCGTAGGCACGAGGTATGAATTTACCTATGAAACCATGCCAAACGCACAAGAAACACTTTATGTCTTCAAACCGGTCGCCAAGCTATATCCCTTATCACCCGTGGTGGTTTACATTCATGGAGGATTTCTGATGTATGGCAGCGCTGTGATTGGCTTTGACACAAAACAGTACAATCCGCATGATGAGATGATCGCCCGTATCGAAGCGGGACTTGTATCACACGGATTTACGTTTGTGTCGATCAACTATCGATTGGCGCCCGCTTTTAAGTGGCCAGCACAATTAGAGGATGCAAAGGCTGCTATTCGTTTCTTGCGTGCACATGCCGGTGAGCTTGGCATTGATCCCGAGCGAATTGGCGTTATGGGCGACAGCGCTGGCGGCGGTTTGGCAAACTTCCTGGGGGTCACGGGATCACTTGATGAGTTTAACAACGGTGTTTGGCCCGATGAATCAAGCAGTGTTTCCGCT
Source organism: Bacillota bacterium (assembly GCA_021821185.1). Next base: position 864 of record JAKACU010000129.1, on the reverse strand, counting down.
GTCGTGGATATGTTCGGACCGTCCAATCGACAGCCCTTTGCTGTCCGTTGGCTCAAAACGCACGGTTCAACCCCAAATCCTGTATTTGGGTATTACACACCAGCCAATATTGCTCGCGAAAGCGCCGTTGATTATGTCAAAACAGGGGATCCGCCTTTTTTGATTCTACAAGGTTTGCGCGATACGGTAGAACCTCCCTTTCAGTCATTTGACTTGTACAATCATTTACGCGCAGCGGGAAATGATGCGCAAATCATTTTGATCCACCATGCAGAGCACGAGTTTCACGCGGTCGGGGGCCCTATTTCTCCTGACATCAACACACTGAGCAATGATGTAGTCACGTTCTTTTTACGTCACCTTACCTAAATTTTCCTCACAGGCTCATCATTTCTTCATGCAGTTGCCGATACATCGCAGCTTCCGATGTCGCGATAGCGGCACCGACTTGAAACATCGTTTCCAGTTCCTCACGTGATTCATGCTGAACCAAAATGTCTTTACAAAGTTGATAGTGCCGAGGTTCGTGTTCATCCGCATGGACATCCCAAAAGAGGGTACTCAGCTGCCGCTCTTTGTTGTAATGAGTATGACGCAAGCCGCGCCCAATCGTTCCCATGACTTGCCCTGCAAACATTTCAGAACCAAGTCCCACCGCCGCCATCGCTTGTAAAGGCGTAGCTGACTGAAAAAAATCGATAAATGTCGTTATGGCTTTCGAGACTGCAGGCGACATAGGTTCCACGGGAAGCCCCGATGGATCGAAAGCGAGATCTTCATCAACCGACAAAAGAAATGTCTTATACAAGTCTTCATGAGATTGCCCGGGTTCACCCCTGCCCGCCTCATCCCACAGGTTGTCAG
>JAKACU010000128.1 GCA_021821185.1 Bacillota bacterium | reverse complement strand
GGAACTTTCTGAATTCACTTCCTTACGTGCCTCTCTTACTGTAGATCCTTTCACGGTGTCATTTCATGTTCCGGAATTTTTCTTTCGATCTAAGGTTGCTAAGAAACTTTGGATTCCTTACGGAACGAGTAAAAACCACAAGCAACTATTTGAAGCACAATTCTGGAACGAAGTGATCAATCACCTAAACCAAACTGTGTACAATACAGCACTTACTTATTTTACTCCGATGCAAAACAAGTGGGAAATTCATGAGGATGAAATTTCAATGGTTTCACCATTTCGTTGTGTTCTTGTAAAAGTTACTTCTAACGAAAGCATTGATGTTGACCAATATGAAGTCAGGCCACTTATTAATAGTTTAGTTGCTTATGGCTGGTTACGTGGTGATTCCGTTCATCATTTGCAGGGTGTTTTTGTTGTTAATGAACCACCAAATGATGATAACAGCGGAATGGTAGAAATTCGATTAATGACAAACCATCCATTCTAATAAACATATCATTTTTGTGTTATCCATGAAATGAAAAGTGAAAAGAAAAATGATAAAATGCAAGTCGACTTTTTTCAAATAATTTATCAAAGTAAAACCTTGATAAATAAGGCTTTTTTCAAGCATTTGATGTAAGTTATTGGCGGAAATCTGCAGAGGGACAAGAGCAATCGAAAGAAGTCTGAACCACCTTGCAAAAAATCGAGTTATAAATTGGTGGTTATGGTCTTGTTAAGCGAAGCGCGACAAGGGCAGAACCGCCTTATCTCCCACCTAATTCAACTGTAACAGCTAAATAGCGAGTGAGTTGTGGTAGTACAGAAAGGAGCGGTGAACGATGGGCGAAAAGCAACGGCAAAAGGACGCATATTGGGAGCAGAAGATGGATGTGGTGGATACGTTGATCAAGGAAGCGTTAAGTCGGGTGCCGGTGATCACGTATCCGCAACTATTTGAGATGGTGGATGGAGCGAAGAAAAGTATTGCTCATCGGAACCACATTATCGACTTGGTACAAGAAAGTATGTTTTACGAAGAGAAGCAGATTGAACCGGAACATCGAAAGGGGCCGTATTGGACGAACAAATTAAACACCACGAAATATTTCATACGCATGCAAAGTGATGCCCAAGATTTTTATGGACGAGATGGATTGCAACAATGGTATCCACACATGAAGTACAAGAAGTCGTTGTCGTTGCACATAGCACTGCAATCGTTGAATCTCAGCATGCTGTCAAAAGGGATGTTATACGGATCGGACACGGTGTTTAGCTTGTCGGTACCGGACGGATGTAGCGACAATGAAGAAGGGGCACAAGCGATGCTACGGTATGGCACGCGAGAAATAAGTGTTTATCTTCTGCCGTTTCGTCGGAATAAAGGTAAAGTCTACGAGAAGCGGTATCAAGTGGCATCGGGCTATCTTTATCGTATGAGTAGAATTCAAGAGAATCGTCCAGTCTTGTTGCTGTGCCCAGAGAAAGATTATTACAAGGCGTTTTCTGACGTGTTGCGCTATCTCAATCGTAAGAACAGAAGTGGTATAACAAACTCCTATAGGGGTTCCGTGTATTTATTGCCTTGGGAGGCCGTATTGAAGGAACCGGAATTCTACCTTGAATCGTTAGTAAACGCTGAGTATCAAAAGGAATATAGGGAGTTTCAAATAACGAACGTGGTTTTTCCTGGTTCGGAAATTGTAAGAGATGGCAAGCACAATGCACATTTGTATCATGGCACGAGGATATTTCGATTTGATGTTTTTCGAGGTGACATGAAAATGGTGCTTGGGTGGTTAACTTGGGACACCACGAGAACGGGTGTAAAGGATGGCAAAACCGTGTATGGTTGGCTGTTTACTTTTCATCCTGTCATGGCAGAAGCCATAAGCCGAGTCCTTAAACCTGAGCGCTTTCTCGAAGGCGTTTCTGCACTATTAACACCTAGCCAAGTCTATGATTTACAGCAAGAATCGCTTACCACATCACCTCACGAACTCACTCAAGAAGAAATGGACGCCATGTTCGATGAGGATGACACGACGATACCGGACGACGAAAATCCGTTTCTGCTGGATTGAGTGGCTTTGCTGTGGTATCCAAGCGAAATGTTCAGCTGATCATTTCCATTAACACTTTTTATGTTTGGATCGCTAGTGAAGACGTTACGCAAGACATTCACCAGCATCTAGTGAAACCGGTGAACGACAAACGCCTTAAGTTTCGCGTTAGCCAAGAGGATCGGCGTACATCCCTTAACGGGAAAATACGTGAAACCAACAGTGCTAGCGGTTTGCCAGAATCGCACATACTTTCGTGATGACAACATAGAGTAGAACCAAACACAGCGAGGTCCTACGCAGGTGTACATAGACGTAGCAAAAGCGACTCAGCAATGGGTCGCTTTTCTTATGCCAAAACTCGATAGAAAAGTGACCCACCTACAGGTTGCAGATCGTGGATAATAGATTCCAAGGAAACGAAGAGGAAGTGTGCGTTATGGCCTACGAAGATGCCTTCTTGCGGATGAAACCGATGAAACCCGCCAAGTATACCTGGTATTTGCGAAACGAAACATTACAAGAAGCGGATATTACTTCACCATTACACCCCAAAGTGTTGGAGGTGCTTGCACGACGAAATATAAGCACCACTAAGCAAGTGGAGAGCTGGTTGCATAACAACACGATCACGTCGCCTTGGGACATGGAGGGCATGGAGCTTGCCTCCAAGCGTATTCTTCAGGCCATCGAACAGCACGAGAAGATCATGGTGTATGGCGACTATGACGTAGACGGCATATGTTCCACCACGATCATGGTCAAAGCGCTGCGACAACTGTTTGGTGTCGTTGTAGGTTACGTGCCCAATCGTTTTGAAGAGGGCTATGGCTTTCACGACAAGTGGGTAACATGGGCGGCTAACGAAGGAATTGGCCTCATCATCACGGTCGATGTAGGCATCACAGCCAACGAGACCATCCGCTACGCCAAAGAGAAGGGTATGGATGTGATTGTGACGGATCATCACCATACACATACTTTTCCTGATGTAGCCTACGCTGTCTTGCATCCTTCCAAGGCTCCCGTTGCATGTGCGAATTTATGTGGTGCAGGCGTGGCGTGGAAACTGGCTTGCGCTATCTCGGGGCGTGAAGTAACGGAGCTGCTTGATCTTGTGGCTGTGGCAACGTTAGCCGATCAAGTACCTCTTGTCGATGAGAACCGTGTACTGGTTCGGGCGGGTCTGCAACAGATGCACGAACGCATGAACGTCGGCTTACTCGCTTTGTGTACCGAAATGAAACTCACAGGGTACGTGAATGCAGAAGATATCGGGTTTAAACTCGCCCCTGCACTCAATGCCGTGGGGCGTATCGATTCTGCAATGAAAGCCTTCCGTTTGTTGATGGAGGAAAACTTCGGCAAAGCCAAGGTAAAGGCCGAAGAAGCGGTGCGACTCAATGAGCATCGAAAAGAACTTACGGACACGGTAGAAGCCCAAGCAATTGAGCAAATTGAAGCCAACAAACATTGGACATTGCAGGATACCATTGTAGTTGCAGGGCCCCATGAAGTGTGGCACGAAGGCGTTATTGGCATCGTTGCAGGCCGACTTGCCGAACGGTATCATCGTCCCACGGTATGTTTAAGCGTCCGTGACCAGACAGCTAAAGGATCGGGTCGAAGCGTGGAGGGCTTTGACTTGTACGAAGCCTTGTACAAGTTGAGTGAACGTGATTTATTTCAAAAGTTTGGTGGCCACGCGATGGCAGCAGGCTTGAGCATGGACGTAAAGAATATCCCCGCCTTGCGTGATCTTTTGCACGTGGAAAGCACGAAACAGAAGATCCCGCAAGCGCAGTATGTGGCCGATGCGGAATTATCGTTGAATCAACTGTCCTACAGTCTCCTTAACGATCTTGAGAAGATTGGACCGTTTGGTAACGGGAACGAAAAACCGATGTTCTGGCTACGTGATGTGTACGTGACCGAAATGAGGTGGATGGGCAAGGAAAACAAATATTTCTATCTCATGGTTGCGCATCCTGGCACCATGTCGTACAAAGCCTTGGTATTTCGCCATCCGGAATGGTATAAGAGGTTAGAGGAACACAAGGCAAAATCGCTGAATTTCAAGATTGATCTCTTGGTTCAGCTGCACGAAAATATCTGGCAAGACAAAAGCACGATACAAATGATAGCAGTCGATTGGCAATAGGTGCCTACTACGCATATCCTACAAGACAACCCGATGCCGCAAAAAAGAAGCGCATGAAGCCTACTGGCTCGTGCGTTTTTTGTTGGCTAGGTCGATGAACAAAAACCCCAAAAATGAAATCTCGTGGTGTTCATCTTGCGTTTTTCGATAGAGTAAAAGTAGTCAAGCCTAAGGAGGCAAAAAAAATCGTGCTTATAGAAAAGTCTGGAGACCTTTTAGCAAGCCGTTGTAACGTGATTGCACACCAATGCAATTGCTTTTCCATGATGGGTGCAGGGATTGCAAAAACCATCAAGGAACGCTATCCCGCAGCATACGAGGCCGATTGTCACGATGCACGTAAACCCAAGGAACGACTTGGCGGCTTTTCCGTTGGATTTGATCCAAAGGACAAGCGTCTCATTGCCAACCTGTACGGCCAATATCGTGCCGGCAGAATAGGCCGTAAAACAAATTACGACGCGCTAGCCTCGGCGTGGATAAACTTCCTAATCTATTTACGAAGCACACCGCCTCACATCCAAGCGCCGATGATGATCGGTGTGCCTTACAACATCGGATGTGGTTTAGCCGGTGGCGATTGGAACATTGTACGTAAAATTCTGGACGGTGGAGCAAAAGCAGCGGGTGTGGATGTTTATGCGTATAAACTTTAACACACGAAACGAAGGGGGGCATTCTTGTGCCGATGACACGGCTTAGTGAACTCTTTATCTTCATGGCCGCCGTTAGTACGTTCCTTCTGATTCGCATACGCGACGTACATGCAGCAGAACGGATTCTTGAAGATCGGGTGCGACGATTGAGTGGTCAAACCACACGCAAGGAACTCATTGACCACATTGCTGAAAATTGCCCCGATTTCCAAACCAAACAACTGAAACATATGAGCTACAAAAAGCTGTATCGACTAGCCGAGGATATTCAATATAACGACACTCATTTGTATGAGTAGGTTCTCTTAACTACAATCAAAAACTCGAAAAAAGAGAATGAAAACGCGAAGTTTTTACCTTGCTTTTTTCGATAAGGTGGAAACAGCGATTCGAAAAAGGAGAGAAAATCAATGGCGGACGTTGAAAACTCAAACGTTGTTCAAGTAGATCCGGCAATTTTAGTACCTCATCCAAGGCGAGATGAAGCGGGG
>JAKACU010000019.1 GCA_021821185.1 Bacillota bacterium | reverse complement strand
GCTACGGATAGCCTTTTGCGCCGCTTCAGCAGCACGTTTCTCACCCGAAGCTACCCCGATACCCATCAAGGCGCTACCGCGTTCCATCATAATCGCCTTCACATCAGCAAAATCAACGTTGATCAATCCAGTTTCTGCAATTAAGTCAGAAATACCGGATACACCTTGACGCAATACGTTGTCCGCCTCACGGAACGCTTCAAGCATCGGTGTATTTTTTTCGACGATTTCTAAAAGCCGATCGTTAGGAATCACGATCAATGTATCAACTTTCTCCTTCAACGAAGCAATCCCGCCATCAGCCTGATTAAGGCGGCGGCGACCCTCAAACGTAAAAGGCTTTGTCACGACACCTACGGTTAACGCTCCAAGTTCCTTCGCGATTTCCGCAATAACCGGTGCGGCGCCTGTTCCTGTTCCGCCACCCATTCCCGCTGTCACAAAGACCATGTCGGCACCACGAAGCGCATTCATGACAAGTTCGCGACTCTCTTCTGCTGCTCTTTTACCGATATCGGGATTAGCACCCGCACCTAGACCACGCGTCAATTTTTCACCGATCTGAATACGATCCGCCGCTTTAGACAAATGCAGTGCCTGTGCATCGGTGTTGACAGCAATGAAATCAACATTGCGCACGCCGGCTTCAATCATTCGATTGACTGCATTACAGCCTCCCCCACCGACACCAATCACCTTGATGTGCGCGAGCGATTCCATTTCAAAATCAAACTCCAACATGCCACGTCCTCCTTGACGCTATATCAACACTCCACGAAGACTAGGATCATTAAATAAAATCCTGAAACCATCCTTTGATCCGTGATAAGGCGCTCCCCTGCGCTCGCGCACGTTTCACTGGCGCCGTTGCAGCGGCTGCGCTGCGACTATAAAACCGCGAAACATATTTGATCATGCCAACACACCCAACATAGGATGGATCACGCACACCCACATAGTCTGGAGCCGCAATACGCACTGGAGCCAGAAGTTCTTCTTGCGCCAGCTTGTCCGCACCCTTTAGCAGCATACCGCCACCTGTCAGAACGTATCCGCTTGGCAATCCTTTACCATATCCCATGCGTTCCACTCGATCACGAACTAAAGCAAAAATCTCACGCATACGTGGTTCAATAATATGGCCGAGTTCGACAGCAGTAAACTCTTTATCCATACTATTACCTATTCGCTGTATTTTGAACTTTTCCTCTTCCCGCGCCAAGGAAACATCAGCAACACCATGTCGCTGTTTCGCCGCTTCTGCAGCCTCCGTTCCACACTGAAGGCCGACGGTAACGTCATACGTAACACTGTCACCACCGATAGGAACAGAATCCAGTTGCTCTAAAACGCCATTTTGAAAAACCGATACAATAACAGATCCTGCGCCAACATCAGCTAAAACTACACCAAGTTTTTTCTCGTCAGCCGATAACACCATGTCCGCAGCGGCAAGCGGCAACAAAATCGTACCTGCTACCTCGATACCAGCACGTTCAACGCATCGCATAAGATTGTGTAAAACCGTACGAGAACCAGTCACCACATAGCTATCCACCTCAAGGCGAACACCTATCATGCCTCGAGGATCCGTGACATCCGTTAATCCGTCTACCGTAAACGCTCGCGGGACCACATCGATAATCTCTCTTTCTGCAGGGAGATTCAGCACTCTGGCAGCCGCAATCACGCGTTCAACATCTTCATCGCCAATCTCTCGATCTGTGGAAGATACAGCAACGATGCCGTGACTAGGTTGAAGCGCAATGTGAGCGCCTGATACTCCAACATAGGCCGCATGAATCGTGATGCCGACCATACGTTCGGCATGACCAATGGACGCTTTAATCGCTGATACTGTAGCATCGATGTCAATGATGGCACCTTTTTTAATGCCTTCGCTTTTTGCCGTTCCAACGCCGATGATATTCACGTTTTGACCATCAAGTTCGCCAATAATCGTTCGTACAACTGACGTGCCTATATCTAACCCAACAACGATATCTCCCTTGGTCAAGGAGGGGCACTCCCTTCTCCACTAAACTTCCATTTTTCTACCTGTACAAAGTACACCAATCTATCTTATCATGAAATTCTATCATTTGGGGATTCAAATTTTTGCCTAGAAAGGACAAGATGCCGGATAGCCGCCAAGTTGTTGAATATCCTCACACCAAAAGCTACGACCGCAGCTAGTGTCAAATCAAGGCCAAGGATCGATCCAATGAACGCAAGCAAGGCAGCCAACAAGGTGTTAAAGAAAAATCCCGATAAAAAAACCCGATGATCAAATCGCTTTTGCAACATCGAACGTAATCCACCAAACACCGTGTCGAATGCGGCCAAAATAGCCACAGAGAGATAACTCCCATATAAAATAGGTAGATGAACATTGATCAATAAACCAACCATTAACCCTATAACAAGTCCTGCGACAGGAATAATATAAACCATTACGCCCCCACCTCCGTGATGTACGAAAAAGGCAACGCACCATCGTAGGCAGGCAAAGAGACACCATTATATTGCCGATAGGCATGCACAATAAAAGATTGATCAAGAATAGCAAATTGTTGGGCGATTGCCTCGACTTGAAGCATATTGTTCAAACTTTGCACTGGCCCCACGACACGGATCGTGTAAGGAGCCTGTATAGGAACCCCCCCAACTTGCACCGTACCTGAAAATGGTCCTGCAGGTGCAGACAAACCATTTACTGAACGAATCGCCGTCGTTGTGACAAGCCGTTGCCCATTGATCGCAAAACCTTTGGCACCACTTGCAGCCAATAAATTGATCACCATTTGCAATTGCTGTGCTTCATCGACGTAGCGCAAGGAAGGAATCACAGGCAAGTTAGGATCGTAATTGATCGTGATCACGAGTCCTGGACCCTGTAATGAGGTCAAGCCGGCACTTTTTTGCAAGGACACTAATTCTTGACGCATCATGGCCAATCCATGAGATACATTCGACGCAGTGGCTTGTAATGCCTGCAACTGCTTTTCATCCTGCGCTAGTCTCCTTTGAAGTTTCGGTGACAATTGCATAGCTGTCGTCAGCGCCTGACTTTGTGCTAGATAAGACCCCATGGAATTGCTCGACGTCGTATGATCAATGTGTGTTTCTAAACCAAGCATAAGTCCTAAAACAAGAGTGACTGCCAGTCCCGTTATAACCTGTCGACGTTTCATTTTGTTGTTGCTGATAAGGCATTCCCCCCCACCGTCATAGGCGTTATCGGCGTTTCATAAGCCGGCAAGACCAACCTCCTTTTCATGATCGGTGTAGAAATGTCGAGCCCACGATTGACTTCTTTTAGTACATTAAGCACGCCACCAGGTAAAGAAAGTGCGGCAAAAAGTACGCTTGGATTACCAATCGCTTGTACGACAAAGGGAGACCCTAAACGTTGCCCACCGACATTAACCACGGGACCAACACAAAAAATTGCTGTGGTGGCCGTTATACGCGCCTGATTCACAGCAACAGCCTGCGCGCCTGCTGCAAACAATTCATTGACCACCGAGCGAAGATCCCAGTCATGTGTAAGAAACTGTTGCAAATTGGCTCCACGTATCTGACCGTCGCTAATCGTTACGGTAACCCCTTCGCCAATGACTTTGGCCGAGCCACTCAGTACCTTAGCAGCATTAATCTGCCGCTGCATCTCTGCCACAGAGCCGCCTTTGCGTAAAGCGTTGTTTTGCAGTCGAACAATCAAGGAGTCCATATGTGAAATTTCATGAGATAAGCTGGTATTGTAGTCAGTTACGGCTTCTAAGCGTGCATGAACACCTGCGACATCGGGTAAAGAAGACCAAATCGCAGCTCCCCCAAGAAGCACATCGTGGTATTGCACGGACATCATAATCCCGACAACAGCTGACACAATCGTCCACGCCACGATATTTTTTGTTAAACGCATCCAAACACGTCCTTTTATGGATGTCTAAACGGTTGATAGACGCCAAGTCCACCACCTAAAAGATTGATCAGACCTGGTGCCGCATGTTGATTGATTAGTCGCTGATGGATAGCATCATAAAGCGCAAGAGAAGACGCGATATGGTGAATCGACATTCTGATTTCAAATTGATCTTTAGTAAAAGCCAAGATGGAAGGATGGCCCTCATACATCATCACATGCAACTCGGATAGTTGTGTGAGATCATTTCCAGGGATAAACGGCAGTTGGTTACAAACGGCGATTAAAGATGGATCAGTAAGCCGCACACCTAAGCCCACGGCAATGGGATCTGATGTCGTGATTAGTGGGCGATTGACACCATATCCAGCTGGGTCTTGAGTCAAGATGGTGCCATCGGCTAAAACCTCATAAAGATTTCCACCGGACACCAAGATACCAGCAATGGTGCGCTCAGTTAATCGAATGGACACAGATTGAGTCCAAAAATCGCGGGTAATCACCGCATGTTGCAGGATAGGAAAATCAGATAGCAAACGATGCTTTGCGTCAGAAGGAGACAACACAAACAAATTTTGGCCGACCGCAATCCCTGTAGCGTGCAGAATAAAGGAGGCATTAATATCTTTGGCGCCGGAAACAGTAATTTTTTGAACACGTGCCAGTGGGGAACGAATATACACAACGAAAGATATAAACAGAAAAAAAATAATCACAAAAACGCTAAAAACAATGCGCCGTTTATGCGCCCCTTCAGGCGTATGCGCTAGCACGACACGAAAAACCTCCTATAAAAACAACGATGCCCCCGCGAATAGCAGTCGCAAGGGCTGTCATCGAGTTAACCATCAAACCTCAGCCACAGCAATATCAGCATGGGGCTGATCGCGCAACCGCCTGATGTTCGCCCCAAGTTCGTGCAACTGCGTTTCAAGTGATTCATAGCCACGATCAACATGGTAGACCCGATCGACGATCGTGGTACCTTGTGCGCTGAGCCCCGCCAACACGAGAGCTGCACCCGCTCGCAAATCGGTTGCTTCGACCATGGCTCCGGATAATTCACGGACACCTTTAATGAAGGCAGTGCGCAAATCCACCTTGATCGCTGCCCCCATACGTTGCAATTCACTAACATGTTGAAATCGATCTTCAAAGATCGTTTCTGAGATAATGCTGGTTCCCTTAGCCAGTGTTAACAAGGACATAAATGGTGCTTGCAAATCAGTGGGAAAACCAGGAAACGGCGCAGTTTGAACGCGATCGACAGCACGCAGTGTCCCTGTTTGTTTGACTTCAATTATATCATTTCCTGCCGTGACATGAACACCTGCTTCGCGCAATTTCATAATCACTGCGGCCAAATCCGATGATCGAGCATTCTCCAACTGGATATGCCCTTTCGTGATCGCCCCTGCAATCATCATTGTTCCTGCCACCACGCGATCAAGTGATACCAGAAAGTCACACCCATGCAGACGTTCAACACCGTGGATGACAATGGTATCTTCACCGGCGCCTTCAATGTGAGCACCCATCTTTTGCAAAAAGAGCGCCAAATCTCTAATTTCCGGCTCGCGTGCAGCATTGCCGATGACTGTTTCTCCTTGCGCCAGACTAGCTGCCATCATCAGATTCTCTGTGGCACCAACACTTGGAAAGTCAAGAAAAATCGTCGTGCCCTGTAATCGCGTGGATAGACATTCAATGTAGCCATGACGATCGATAATGTCTGCGCCAAGCATGGCAAGTCCTTTAACATGAAAATCGATGGGTCTCGTTCCGATCGAACATCCACCGGGTTTTGAGACCCGCACATTACCAAAGCGCGCTAAAAGCGGCCCCATCAGAAATACCGAGGACCTCATCATACGCATCAAATGTTCAGGAACGTCTGTTGTACAAATCCCAGTAGGATCAACGGTCACCACGCGATCCGCATAATGAACGCGCGCCCCAATGGAGCGCAGGATATCGAGCATCACCCGAATATCATCGAGGTTAGGAACATCGCGAATCACCGTCTCGCCGTCCGCCATGGTCACGGCAGCCAAAATCGGTAAAGCCGCATTTTTCGCCCCGTGAATCCGGGTAGAACCTTCTAATGGCCGACCTCCCCGGATAACCAATCGTTCCACTTCTGTCACCTCCGTGCTATTTCTCTCCGACGACACGCACTTCCGGCAACAGCTCCACGCCAAAAGTCTCTTTTACAGTTCGTTGTACAAATTCCAGTAAACTTAACACATCAGAAGCTTTAGCATGACCAAGATTCACAATAAAATTGGCATGTTTTTCAGACACCTGGGCATCACCTAGGCGTTTACCCTTTAATCCACAAGCCTCAATCAAGCGCGCCGAATAATCACCTGCAGGATTGCGAAACACACTGCCGCAACTAGGCAAAGAGAGTGGTTGCGTACTTTGCCTGCGTTTTGCCCACGCCCGGGTACGTTCTTGCATTGCTTGACTATCACCTGGACGAAGTGAAAAAACAGCTTTAATCACAAGCCATTCATTTTCCCGCAATACGCTGTGACGATATGCAAAATGCAACTGGTCAGCCGGAACCGTAAAATATAAGCCATCTCTGTTAATCACATCGACAGCTGTGAGAACATCTTTGATCTCACAGCCATGAGCACCCGCATTCATGGCAACAGCCCCACCGATACTGCCTGGAATCCCTGTAGCAAACTCAAGCCCCGATAGTCCCTGACGTATGGCTTTGTAGGCTACAGAGACAAGGCTTCGTCCGGCATAAGCCGTCACAAGATTACCCTCGATGGCACACTCCGACAAGGCATCGCCAAGAGCAATGACCAATCCGCGAATACCACCATCTTGCACCAAAATATTGCTACCACGTCCAATGGCTATCCACGGAATCGCACTGTCGCGGGCTACCGCCATGAGTTGTTGCACCTGTAATGCATTCGTTGGCACAGCAAAGATATCAGCCGGACCACCGACCCGCCATGTCGTGTGTCGCGCCATCGGTTCATCAAACATAACCACGGCTTCCACTTGATCAAACAACGAGCGATATCGATCGCTATCCATGGAACAAAAGCACTCCCTCTTTTAAAACCATGGTGTGATGATGTGCTCTGCACGCTCTGTACGACATCATATGTAACGTTGATGCATTGTGACACGCGCCTAAGCATCCCTCACGCCATGACGGCGAGACGTTGAATTTCTCGATCAATTCGTTGTAAAGCGTCCGTTTTGCCTAAACTGCGACTGGCCTTAGCCATGGCTTCCAAGCGAAACGGGTTTGTGACGAGTCCATCAATCTGTCTTTCAAGGCTACTTGGCGTCAAATCCTGTTCAGCAAGGACAATAGCCGCTTCACGATCTACAAGGACACTCGCATTAATATCTTGATGATGGTGCGTCACATAAGGTGATGGAATTAAAATAGAAGGTACCCCCAATGCAGTTACTTCAGCTAACGTCGTTGCCCCCGCGCGACTAACCAAAACACTCGTCATCGCCAATAAGGCAGGCATGTTATGGTAAAAGGAAACCACCTTGACCATGCCACCGCATAACGTATCCGTTCCAAATCGCTCCATAATGTGATCATAGTGAACTTGTCCGGTAATCCACACCACTTGGTACGGCAGTAATGATTTCGCCTCTAACCAACTCATCACAGCCTGATTGATGGGACGTGCTCCACGACTACCACTCACAATCGTGACGATGGATACGCCATGCTTAAGTCCAAGTTCATCTTGACAGAGTTTTTTTGCGTCGACGGGTAAAGACGCAACTTCAGACGCTCTGGGGTTGCCTGTAAGTACGACATGCTTAGCCTTAGCAAATGTATTGGATTTATTTTCCATGCCAAGCATCACCGTATCAGCAAAACGATACACCAGACGATTGGCAAGCCCAGCATGCGCATCCAATTCGAGAATGCCCGTACGAATGCCACGAAAGTGTGCCGCAGCAATTACCGGTACCACAACATAGCCTCCGGTTCCAATTACGACATCTGGGCGAAACCGCGCCAGAATTCGTGATGCAGCCACGATACTCGTTAATGCCATCCATGCTGTCTTCAACGCATGCAAGGACAGTGTTCTGCGTAAGCCTTCTACTTCAATAAAAGCGAACGGAAGTTGCTCACGCGCAACAAGATCATATTCAAGCCCTTTTTTGGTTCCTATGTATAATAGTTGAACATCAGGATGATTTTCCCGCAACATGCGTGCGATCGCCAATGCCGGGTAAATATGTCCACCCGTTCCACCACCTGTTAAGACAACACGCATCGCCTTGTTTACCCCCAATGAAATTCAATAATCAGCATGCGAAGAGATGGACATAAGGATGCCGACTGCGGTCAGCATAAGTGTCAAGGATGATCCTCCATAGCTTATAAACGGCAACGTAATACCTGTCACGGGAAGCAACGCCGTCACGACGCCGACGTTGATACAAACCTGAACAGCGATGATGCCCGTCAATCCAGCAGCAAGGTACATACCAAAACGATCTTGCGCACGCATCGCGGCATGCAAACCACGCCAGATAACTATCGCAAACAAAAACAACACAAAAACTGCGCCGATCATGCCTAACTCTTCCGTTAAGATCGCAAAAATAAAGTCAGTTTGCGGTTCTGGCAAATAGGAGAATTTCTGCGTGCTATGACCAAGACCCACACCTAGAATAGCACCGCGACCTAAGGCAATCAAAGACATGATAATGTGATATCCGATGGTGTCAGGGTACTTCCAAGGATCAAGAAAGGATACTACACGTTCTAGACGATACGGCGCCATCACAATCATCACTGCAAAACCTGCAAGACCTGCAAAAACAAGATAAAGCAGATGCCTTATCCGTGCTCCTGCGACAAATACCATGATCATCGTAGCTCCACCAACGACAGCACTTTGGCCAAGATCGGGTTCTAGCATAATCAATCCGACGACGATACCCATCACCAAAAGCGGAGGTAAAAACCCTTGCCTAAAGGATAGCATACGATCTGGAAAGCGACTAAACAACCAACTTAGAAAGATAATCAAACCAAATTTCGCAAATTCCGAAGGTTGGATACCAAATGTTCCAATTCCTAGCCATGCCCTGGAACCTCCACGTACCTGGCCAATATGCGGAATCAAGACGAGTGCCAAAAAAATGATGCATATCAACAAAATGAGCCGCGCATATCGTTCAAAAACGCGATAATCGACGCGACTCATCAGAACCATTAATGCCGTGCCAAGACCAGCCCACAGCAATTGCCTTTTCACGTAGTAAAATGAATCATGAAACCGTTGCAATGATAACACGGTACTCGCACTGTGTACCATGAAAATACCGATCACTAACAATGAGATCGTCGTGATCGGAATCCACAAATCTACTCTTTTGGTATGCACCGCTGTCCCCCCATGAACACTTGTCCATGGTTACAATCTATGCACAGCTTCTTTGAAGATGCGTCCTCTCTCTTCAAAGGATGCAAACATGTCCCAACTTGCGGCGGCGGGTGCTAAGAGCACGACATCACCCTTTTTCGCTTCCTTCGTCGCTTGTAAAACAGCATCTTCAATGGTATCCACCATCGTCACTGACGATATGCCGGCTTGTGTAGCCAAATCAGCCATTCGCTTACGTGATTCTCCTAGCGTCACAACGGCCTTTACATGATTTTGCAAAGGTTTTAGTAAGACCTGCAAGTCGTCATTTCTTTCTAGTCCGCCAAGAATACATACGATCGGTTCGTGAAAAGACTTTAACGCGCGCAACGTCGCCTGCGGGTTCGTTGCTTTTGAGTTATTGAAATAAGTGATCCCGTTAACTTCACGGACAAACTCTAACCGGTGCTCCACACCTTTAAAGGTTCGTAACGTGGCTCTGATGGCGTCCACCGATGCTCCAGCACATAAGGCGATGGCAGAGGCGACAAGTGCATTTTCGACGTTGTGATCGCCTCGTAAGAAGATTTCACGCACCGCAAGAATAGGTACTAGGTCGGTATCCTCTGTCAATCTAGCTACAAGGTTCCCATCGGCAACAAAAACGCCTGGACAAACCGCGTGTTGTGTGCTAACTTTCCATATCGTCGCTTTGATATCGCTTTGTAAGGCTTCTATGATAGGATGATCCACATTAAGTATGGCAATGTCACTTTGTTCTTGATTCACAAATAATCGTTTTTTAGAAGCTATATAATCCTCCATCGTATGATGGTAATCCAAATGCGTGGGGTACACATTGATCAGCGCACCGATGCGAGGTCTAAACGTGTGTGTACCTTTTAGTTGAAAGCTAGAAAGCTCTGTGACTACCCAGGTTTTATCATTCAAGTTAGTTACGACATCAGATAACGGCGTGCCTATATTGCCTCCTACAGTATGCGCGATTTGTGCCTGTTGCAGCATGTCATCGACAAGCATCGTCGTCGTCGTTTTTCCGTTTGATCCTGTTATCCCAATGATGGGTGCATTCGTGATAGCGTACGCAACTTCCACTTCAGTGACGATTGGAATGTGCCTTGTTTGAGCGTCGACGAGAATGTGCAGATCATACTTTATACCCGGATTCTTGATGATAAGATCGCAGCCATCAAGTAAACATAGCGGGTGACCTCCAAGTACAACCTTTACCCCTAACCCTTCAAGCAATGCGGCTTGCTGACGGAGTATCTCACTATCAGAACCGTCATTGACCGTCACGATAGCCCCCAAGTGATGAAGTAATCTCGCTACAGCTTCACCACTGCGTGCCATACCAAGCACAAGAACCGATTTCCCCTTATAATTCATCGCTCTCATCCTTTTAAAAGAGTTGTGCACCCCTAATTTATGCCCTTAAAAACAAGTACAATGCAAAACCAGAACACAGCGCAGTAAACACCCAAAAGGACAGTACCACACGCCATTCAGACCAGCCCAGCAATTCAAAGTGATGATGAATTGGACTCATTTTAAAGACGCGCCTTCCAAAAGCCTGAAACGATATAACCTGAATCATGACCGATAAAGTTTCAATAATAAAAATCAAGCCAATCAAAAGAAGCCAAATCTCGGAATGTGTCAACACAGCCACCGCAGCAAGAGCACCACCGATACCGAGCGATCCAGTATCCCCCATAAAAATTCGTGCTTTATGCCGGTTATATACCAAAAACCCCAATAAGGCGCCAACCATACTAATTGAAAAAACAGACACATTCCACTGGCTATTCCACCATGCCATAAACGCAAAAGCCGTAAAAGCTATAGCACTCGTACCCGCTGCAAGTCCGTCCAACCCATCTGTCAGGTTGACAGCATTCGAGAACCCCACCATGAAAATGACCAGAAATAACGGATAAAAGATGCCGAGTTGTAATGATTGATTCATAAAAGGTATAGCTAATTCAAAATGCCATCCACGAAAGTAAAGCGTAAGGAAAAAAGCAATCACGACGATCACTTGACCCGTAAGCTTCTGTTTTGCCGTTAAGCCAAGATTGCGTTTGCGCAAAATCTTTAGCACGTCATCCAAGAAACCGATAATGGCAAAACCTAATGTCGCGACTAGCAAAATCCACATCGTAGGTGAACTTGAAAAACGCAACGATACAAAGACGACAGTAAGAAGAAAAATAATACCGCCCATCGTCGGCGTGCCCGTTTTTTGTTGATGGCGCATGGGACCTTCTGCACGAATGGCCTGTCCAAACTTAAATCGGCGCAGCAATGGAATGGCAATCGGGCCAAGAAGAACCACGATCACAAAAGAGGCCAATAGTGTCCACGTCAAAGATTGCACATCCATGAAGATTCCCCCGATCAATCATCTAAGACAACATCACCAGGTGTTGTGCCAATTGCTCAAGACGCATCCGCCGTGAACCTTTAATAAGCACAGCAACTGATAAACCGCTTTGACGGTAGTGTTTTATCGCAGCCAAAATCGTGTCATGGGCAACGACTACATCGGAAACGGAGAGTTGCAAACCCTCTTTTGACTGACTTTTTTGCGAGATGAAAAAAGGTAAAACAAGAGGTGCCATATCGCCGATTGCAACGACGTCTGTCACCTTGTAGTAAGTAAGACGACGACCAATCTCTTCGTGAAAGTGTTTTGCGTGTTCGCCTAATTCAAGCATATCGCCAAAAACAAACATCAAGCGATCACAACCCGTATCCTTTAATACATCTAAAGCCGCATACACCGACGCTGGTGCTGCATTGTACGCATCGTTAATAACCGTAAAATCACTTGCAACTTTACTAACTTCAAGGCGCATTTGTGTCAATTGGACCGATCGTAATGCCTCGATGGCTACGTACTTAGGCACTTGAAATGCATAGGCGACTGCAAGCGCACATAATGCATTTTGTGCCTGATGCCTTCCAGGAGCTGATAAGTGCACGATGTCTCCTTCCGGCATAACGATAAATTGACACGATAGATCATTTTTTTGAAGATAGTTTGTATAATACAATGCTGATTGCGTCCCATCACCTACAAAAATTGTCCGTACGGTATTTGGCACGGTCCGGCTTGTGATCAACGGTTCATTAGCTGGCAAAACGGCAAGTCCATCAGACGGTAAAGCCTCAATGAGCTCCCATTTGGCAGATGCAATGGCTTCGCGCGATCCGAGCAACCCGATATGTGCCTCACCGATGTTCGTTATAACGCCAACATCCGGTTCTGCGATTTCACACAACCGTTTAATCTCTCCTAAAGAACTCATGCCCATTTCCAAAATGGCGATATCAATATCGTCAGGCCAAGCAAGAATCGATAGAGGGAGCCCAATGTGATTGTTCAAATTACCCTTTGTCGCTGCGGTACGATACGTTGTTGCAAGGACAGTTGTGACCATATCTTTGGTTGATGTTTTGCCATTGCTGCCCGTAATTGCTACCACTTTTACTGGCAAGGATCTCCGATAAGCATGAGCTATATTTTGTAATGCAACGAGTGTATCTTCTACGACAATGTAAGGAATAGACGAAAATTCATCAGGTAGTACGTGATCTTTTTGCCACAAAAAAGCGTTGGCGCCTTTTTGCAAAGCATCAACAAGAAACTCATGCCCATCAAATCGTTCGCCGATAAGCGGTATGTATAAACTTCCTTCGCACAGTGTGCGTGTATCGGTCGAAACAAAATTGATGATCAAGGTGTTATTTCCGAACAACTGACCTTGTGTAGCGTGCGCCAAAAAATCCAGAGATACTTTCAAAGGACATTCTCCTTGATGATGGCTGCAGCCACTTTTCGATCATCATAGTCGTGTTTTATTGTGCCTAGGATTTGATACGTCTCATGCCCTTTGCCAGCAATTAGGATCACATCATCTTCTTGTGCCATACAAATTGCATGTCGAATACCATCCGTGCGGGATACGAGTCTCGTGTATTTATCAGGGAAGGCACGAACACCTTGTTCCATGTCATCAAGGATTTTTTCCGGGTCTTCCGTGCGTGGATTATCCGATGTAAGCACCGTAAAATCGCTGTACCTGACGGCCATTTGTGCCATTAATGGGCGTTTTGTTTTATCACGATCGCCTCCCGCACCAACAACAGTGATTACCTTGCCTGTGCAAAATTCGCGAATGGTCGTTAAGGCATTTTCAAGACTATCCGGTGTGTGTGAATAATCAACAAGAATCGTAAATGGTTGCCCGGCAACCACACGTTCAAACCTTCCAGGCACACCGAGGGTGTTTTCTAAAGCATGCTTAATCGTAAAAAGATCAATCCCAAGAGCAAGTGAACAGGCAGCAGCACAAAGAGCATTATACACACTAAAACGCCCAGTCATATGCAGGGCGATCTCAACGTGCCCAGCGAATGTCTCCATGACAAATTGCACGCCTTGGGCTTTAATGCGTAAATTTTTTGCGCAAACATCCGCCGCATTGTCAATTCCGTACGTCAGAACCTGTTGCACCGTGTCTTTTTCGTACACAGCACTCCAAGGATCATCAGCATTGAGTACGGCCACAGGCAATCCACCATCTGCTAATGGATAAAAATCATTGCCAAGTCGCGAGAAAAGGTGCCCTTTGGCACGCCCATAGGCATCCATCGTTTTATGAAAATCAAGGTGATCTTGTGTAAGGTTCGTAAAGGCGGCGACTCGATACGAGATACCAGCGATACGCGCAAGCTCCAAAGCATGCGAAGAAGTTTCCATGACCACGTATTCGACCTGTTCATCTTGCATCGCTTTAAGCAAATATGTAAGGTCAACCGCCTGGGGCGTCGTCATCCCGGACTCGCGCAACACATGCGCACTGGTTCGCTGTTCAATCGTACCAATGAGCCCGGTAACCTTATGCGCTTCTTGTAAAATGCGTTCGATAAGCATCGTTGTGGTTGTTTTACCATTCGTGCCTGTCACACCAATCATCGTCATCAACTTTGCAGGCTGACCCAATAACCGGTGTGCCAAGATGGGCGCGACGCGCCGTGTTGAAGGTACAATGATCTGCGGCACATGAGACTCCACAACATGTTCAACGAGGAGAGCGACCGCACCTTTCGCAACAGCTTGCGCGACAAAATCATGGCCATCCACGTGATCTCCAGATAAAGCAACAAAAAGCGATCCCGCAACGACGGTGCGCGAGTCATCCGTGATTGCAGACACCTCAACATCCTCGTTGCCATGAATTTTTTTCAATACGATGACGTCTATTAAGTCCCGTAACTTCATCTTACCGTTTCCTCCTCGTTATTTCGCAGTTGAATTGGGTTCAGGGCCAAGATACAACCGAATAACACTGCCTTGTTCCACTTTCATTCCGGGTGCAGGTTGCTGCGCCACGACGTAAGGCCCCTGATTGACCACCTGTGCTCGCAGTACACTGCCGCTCTCAATAATCTGGCGAATAGCATCTTTATAAAGGCGCTGTGAAAAATCCGGCACGGTCGTCAATTGGGGATCGATGCCAAGCCGAAATTTCTTTGGCAACCCAGAAACAGACGGAGTGACACCTAAATACTGCAAACTATCAGCAAGGACGTTACCAACGACTGGAGCCGCGATAGTTCCGCCAAACACCGGTGAGTTTTTTGGTTTCGGATAATCAATAGCAACATAAGCCACAAGCTGCGGATGATTCGCTGGCGCCATGCCAATGAAAGACACAATGTAATGTTGACTGGAGTAGTGTCCCTTGACAACCACTTGAGCTGTACCCGTTTTCCCTGCAATGCGATAACCATCCCGAAAAGCATTGGCTCCGGTTCCTTGCGCAACCACACTCTCTAAAGCGGAACGTACTTCATAGGCAACGCTCGTCGAAATCACGCGACGAACGACTTGTGGCTGTACGGTTTGCACCGCCAGGTTGGTCACAGGATCAATATACGCTTTTACAATTTCCGGTTTCATTAACTCGCCGCCATTAGCGATCGTCCCCATAGCCATCACTTGCTGAATGGGCGTTACTGACACGCCTTGCCCAAATGATGTTGTTGCAAGCTCCAACGGACCGACTTTTTGCGGCGAAAATAAAATACCCTTTCCTTCACCAGGTAACGTGATTCCGGTCTTTTGACCAAAACCAAATTGGCGAATGTACGAAAATAACGTCGTTTTCCCAAGTCGCTCCCCTAATGATACAAAACCAGGATTACATGAATTTTCCACCACATTAAGATAGGACTGTGAACCATGTCCGCCGCTTTTCCAACACCTGATGCGATGCCCCGCCACCTCATAGTATCCAGGATCATAAAAACGTTGCGTTAATTCAACACGCTTTTCTTGCAATGCAGTGGCCAACGTCACAATCTTAAAAGTACTGCCTGGCTCAAACGTCTGCCATATGGCCAAATTACGGTTATAAACGGATGGTTGCACATTTCTCCAATTGGCCGGATTAAACGATGGATAATTGCCCATCGCTAGAATTCGCCCTGTTTGTGGCTGTTCCACAATCATCGTCACATGGTCTGGATTATACTTTGCGACGACGTTTTGAATTTCACGGTCTACAAATTGGGAAATCTGCCGATCGATCGTCAATTCAATATTTTGTCCCGATACTGGTGCTATGTATTTATCATTGTTGCCTGGAATTTCGCGACCGGCCGCATCTGCCACAAAACGGATCGCTCCCGGCTCTCCTGTCAACACTTTATTATACGCTAGTTCAATGCCAGCTAAGCCTTGCCCTTCGCCGCCCGTAAACCCAAGGACTTGCGCGGCAAGGTCACCGTATGGATAGCTTCGTTTTCCTTCTTCAGTGAGGTAAATTCCTGGGATGCGCAACGCGCGAATGGCCCTCGCTTTGGTTTCATCAAGCCGTCTTCCCTGCGGCCTCAAATACACCATCAAGATGCGCTTTTTAAGTAGCCTTTCAATTTTTTGCGCGGATCCACCAAGGATGCGTGAAAGTAAAACTGCCGTCCGTGCGGGATCCTGAATTTGTCTTGGAACAGCGATGATCGTAGCTGCGCTTGCCGTGTATACAAGAGGGTTGCCATGATCATCCAGAATACTACCGCGTACAGCATAGACAGGAATACTCCGCGTAATCGTCTGCTCGGCTTTTTGCGTATAAAATTTAGAGTTAATGGTTGTAATATGCACAACTCGCCCAGCGAGCACCGCAAAAGCACACAATGCGCCTGTCAAAAGGAAAAATACACGCCGTCGAACTTTTGATTGAGTTATGCGCAAACAGCATCGCCTCTTACAGTGAGAGTCTTGTCCGTCTCACCTTATGCCTGAGGATAACCGACTAGAACTGTTGCGCTACTTGCTTGCACCCACTTCAACAGGAGTAGCTGGCGACATGTGCAACTTTTGTTCGGCAATATTCAAAATTCTTGTCGGTGATGACAATTCATACACCGTAGATTGCAACGACGCATTCGTTGCATTTTGTTGTGACAGCGTCACGCGCAATTGCTGGTTCGTGTAATTAAGTGACACGATCGTGGCATATTGGCTGACGAGGTAAGCTGAAACAGCGGTACAAAAAATCAAAGAGACAACTACACCCAAGCGGCTTCTTGTCTGCGGATGTGCTTGTTGCAACGCCTTTTCTCTTGCCATTTCATGAGTAGAACGAGCTACTTGCCTTGAAGAAACGGGAGAAACCATGTTCTGTGGTGAACTTTGGCGCGCCTCGACATCCATTGCGATCATGTTGCTTAACACTCCTTATAGATAATATACGTAATCGATCATTATAGTTTTTGATCTTCATCGAGCCGTTCAGCAACTCGTAATTTGGCAGATCGCGCTCGTGGATTGTCCACTATCTCGTCTTGCGATGGTAAGATAGGTTTTCGCGTAATAATCTTCATGCGCGCAACATGTGAGCATGTACAGATGGGTGTATGCGGTGGACAAATACACTCTCTGGACTCTTTTACAAAAGACTGTTTAACCAGGCGGTCCTCCAAAGAATGAAACGTGATCATTGCGATCCTTGCTTCAGGACGAAGGATATCCGGGGCGATGGCTAGGACATCTTCAAGAGCCCCAAGTTCATCATTCACCTTAATGCGAAGCGCCTGAAACACCCGTTTTGCCGGATGCGGCCCATCTCGTCTAGCAGCCGCCGGTACCGCTTTTTTAATCACTTCAACAAGGTGTCCGGTCGTTTCAATGGGATGTTCGATACGTTCTTTTACGATAAAAGAAGCAATTCGAGCTGCCCATTTCTCTTCCCCATAAAAACGAAATATCTCTGTCAATTCACGCGCATCAAGTTTAGCCACAAGATCTTTGGCCGACATACGCTGACGTTGATCCATGCGCATATCAAGCGGTGCATCATGTTGATAAGAGAACCCTCGTTCCCCTTCATCCAACTGCGGTGATGACACACCTAAATCGCAAAGAAGACCATCTACCTTATCGATCGAAAGCTCATCAAGTGCCGCGCGTACATCCCGAAAATTAGCCCGTACAATAGTCAATCGATCTTTATACTCAGATTGAAACGATTGAGCTGCCAAAACAGCATGCTCATCCTGATCAAACGCAATGACTTTACCGAGTGGACCACTTGCTGCAAGCAATGCCCTTGTGTGTCCGCCAGCACCTAGCGTTAGGTCGACGTACGTTGCATGATTTTGGGGCCGCAACATAGCCACGGCTTCTTGCAATAATACAGTTGTATGCGTAAACCCTTCATTCACGATCTGTATTCCTCGTTTCTGATTCGCTAAAAATCAAGATCCACAAGTCCCTGCGCCAAATCATTAAAAGAATCTGCTGCCGTCTCAGAATAGGATTGCCATTTTTTTGCATCCCAAATCTCTACGCGGGCGTCTACTCCAATCACAACACAGTTCTCTGTTATTCCAGCATACTCTCGCAAGTTGGAAGGAATTAGCACACGTCCTTGCTTATCAAGATCTAATTCTGCAGCACCGCTAAATAAAAAACGGATAAATTGCCGCGCATCAGAACGCGCTAAAGGCATAGTGCGTAACTTTTGTTCCATGATATTCCAATCGTCGCGGGGGTAAACGAAGAGACAGGCATCAAGGCCACGAGTCATAACAAAAGATGCACCTAAGCCTTCTCGAAATTTGGCAGGAATCGTGATGCGTGACTTATCATCCAGGCTATGTTGATATTCACCCATAAACATAACGAGTCACGCCACCTTCCCTGCACTTTAACCCACATCGCCCCACAACGCTCCACTTTTACGTTTATATTCTGTTATAAAAGCTAAAATCCTGCCTCCCTTTACGGGAAGCAGGATTTTTTTTACCAACGTAGATAAACAATTTCATCCCACTGTGGTGATGGACGAGCCGCTAACTGGGGTAACCATGCCAATCCGTACTTTGTCAATAACGACAATGGAGACAATACACGCTCTTGTTCTGTCTCTTTTGGACGCAACCAAGTATGAACCATCGTTAAGGCATGAACGACTTCTGATCGATTGCGACGCAATGTTTTGTGCGCCCTTCCTTGTAACCGCGCCAAATCTTGACGCAAAGCGTATTCCGTGCGTAAAACAGCTTTTTGCAAATCCTTATCGATCGTCATAAAGTACGATAGACGTGTCTGAATGGATTGCATAACTTCTTGCTGCAACGACTGCATCACATCATCAATCGACGGTGTGAATTCTCGACACAAGATATCTTCTAGTACATCTTTAGCTAAAGCATCGCTTAGATCAACCTCGTAATGACGTAAAGCTCGGGAAACTCTTCGAGGAATTGCACAAATGCGCTGGCGCAGACGTAGCGGTGGCATTTTCCGAGAAGCCGCATGAAAAATCTGTTTCATCATACCATGATAGGCAATTTCTGCACCACCGCCCACATAAGTCAAAACAGGCAATAGAAACTCTTGTACGACGGGCCGGTACAACACACCCGCTGAGAAATCCTGAGGAGACACCTCGAGACGCTCTTTTAATTGGATTGTCGTCATGTGTTTACCCGAATCACGAATAATGAACCGCTCTTTTTGTTCAGGGTCTATATCTAATGCGCAACGTCTTCCTTCATCAATCAAATAAAGGAGGCTATGTTGCGTGGGCACCTCCACTTGTGGTGTGTATCCTTTTGAAACCACCTGTCGAGCGCCAAAAAGTGCAGCATCACGGAACTGTGAGGGGTGATCAAGAACGAGCGAAAAAGCATCCCGTACAGGTTCACGGAATTCCTTGCAAAGCGGATTGATCAGCAACATAGGAAGATCTTTTAGCCATGTCGTTAAGAGCTTGGCAAAAAAGTCTCCCATATTAGCTGTTGCACGATAAGCGTTATCGATATCATGTAAAACATCCTCACGATAGGTACCTTCTGGAAGCGAAACGGAAAGTTCATTCATCAGGCGTATAAACTCAGCGCGACTAATATCGTGCTTCCCTACAGGAGTTCGCAGTGGTGGCCGTTCGTGTAAGTGGGATCTGGCTAGATCGCCAGTATCTAAAACGTAATATGCAGAAGCTACTTCATCAAAGTCATGATCTTCCGTCGCAATCCAAAACACGGGCACCACCGGACGGCGTAAAAGCGTCTCATATTCTTTGGCCAGGACAACACATGACATTGCTTTATACAACGTATACAAAGGTCCGGTAAATAATCCTGCTTGTTGACCAGTCACGACGGCAACACAGTTATTTTGTGAAAACTTATCCAATAAAGTAGACACAGCTGGCGAGTCAGGAACAATACGTTGCATATATTGCGAAATAGCCAATACGACTTGTTCACGTCGGTAATCTTCATACTTTAGATCAAGCTCATTTGCGCGATTATGCAACGTCTGATGTCCTGACGACGGATAGTCATATAGGTCAGCCACGAGGGAATCACCACGTAAGTAAGCATCTGTTAAGGGATTGCCGGTTGTTTTTTTCTCATACCAAACGTCCATTCAAGCAAATCTCCTCGCATCAAATTCCAAGAACCACACTATATGAAAGTACACTACAAAAAGTAAAGAATCTATAGTTTCTCAATGCCTGCACGTTTTTGTCACAATCTCCATGGCATACGTCAGTTCGCGAACGACATCCACACGCCACTGAGATGCAAATAAACGAGCCTTCACATACAATTCACCGGTAGGCGTTGAACTGTACTGAGGAGGCAAGCGATTTAGTGCAATAGCCAGCATGTCATTTTGACAGAGTTCACATGTGCAACCTGTGTACGATTCGGAAATAAGGTCATCCAAGGTCTCGCGGGCCATTTCTTCCATTACATTGCAAAGCATGGTAAGCCCCCCATATACATACCTGATAAAACTATGATTAAATTTTACGGTATCATAACAAAACACTTGGCGCAACTAAGAGCACACCGGGCATACTACCCTCATAAAAAAGGGGGGAATTCCTTGACTGACATCTCATGTTATCGCACATTGCGGATACGCATACCTCAGTTGAATGAAGATGCCGAGGGCGAGTTTTGGGAAGCTTTATTGCCTATGGTTGAAGGTGTTGTGTCTGTTCGCGCAAGTACGGCGTCGAGTCGTTTAAAAATTCAATACGATGACAGACAAATCACCGCTTGGCAGATCAGCGCGCTAATCGACCGTATAAAAGGCCGTGACGACCGCCACGCCTCCTTGCTGGCCTATAAGGTACATCGTCATAAAATGTTTATGTTGCTCCCTGTTTCTTTATCAATTGCATTGCTTGTACGAAGATATCTGCTTGGTCGATCCGTGTGGGCTGACAACTTCGTGATCTTTGAACTTTCTACAATCCTTTCAGCATTTAGCGGGTATCCTGGGTTACGATCTCGTGTTGCCGCTTTTAGCAAACAGATCGGTGTCAATGATGATACCTTTTTGAGCATGAGCGCCTTAGGACTTGCTTTTTTACGAGAATCCCATTCGGTTTTTGCGATGTTGTTTTGGTTAAGTTTTAATGCATACAAAAAGCGTAACAATACTCTGTCTGCCAGTTTGAAGGCAGGAGAACGCGTTGCCTTACTGGATCAAGATAACATCGAACCAGCTCGGGTTACAGCCTATGCGAAAAACACCTCTCGTCTCATTTTCCCACTCGCTTTTGGCACCCTTGTGATCACAAGAAATCCTCGCATCGCAAGTGCCCTTTTGCTCGCGGGCAACCCTAGGCCAGTGCTACTAAGCGCAAAGTACCTACTCAACCACGGGGAAGTGACGACCCACGAAAACTGTCAATTTATCCCGATGCAAACAGGCATGGACTTATTTGACCTAGCCGATGTACAAACAGTCATGTATATACGTGAAAAAGGCGATGAACGCATTGCCCACTTTTGCGCGCTGCAACGTAAAGCGATAACACCTTTACGTCAAGTTATCCTTTGTGATCCCGCCATACCGATGCTTCCCATTCATCAACGACAAGGAGACACGTTGCTTTTACAAGGCACCATGAAACAATGGCAACAGACTTATCAACTTTCACACCTGATGCATGAGAAAATGAGGTGGTTGTTGAAAAACACATTTCTTTTTAATACAACGGCTGTTGTCTGTACATTTCTAGGAGCGGCCGATAAAAAGGTCAATCTCGCTTCAGACATATTTTCTTTACTGATGTTGTCACAGGCCGATGGATTTTTTGAGACAAAATAAACGCGTGGGTCTCTTTAGAAGACCCACGCGATTTGCTTTGGTACGGATAGATGTCTACGCGTCAGTATGAGGACGAATCAAATTGGCCATGCGTTCATATTCAGGTTTAAATTCGGCACCTATGGAAAAAACGTCATCGCGAAAGGTGCTCATCATAGTCGTATTTCTGGCTGCAAAATCGCCTGGCACGTTCTGGTTAGATGCCTGTGTGGGTGCAACGTTTTGCACATTTTTAGGCAACAGGTTTTCAGGAAGTAAATGGTTGTCAGATGTACCGACTGCACCAACGTCGCCCACCTCTGTTGCTACGTCTCTGCGCACTTGTTGGTACCAATTTTTCGCACCTTGCGTGACTGTATCAGCCGCACCCATGGTTGAGGCCACACCTTTTATAACCGCGTCGCGCACCCAATTTGGCGAGTCTGTTTGCGCGCGCCAAGTATCACGCTTTTCTATGGCTTCAGAGACAACATTTTGCGTTTGATGATTCACTTTGGTGCCCATGTCTTTCACGCTATCACCTAACTTCAAAACGCCAACCGTAGCTGATACCGTGACCGATCGCAAAGCTTTTCTAACCGTTGGAGAAGCTAACAGCGCAACTGCTCCTAAAGCAATCCAACTTGCAGGATTATCAAGTCGCCACATCTTAAAGGCCATTTTGAACCCCCCACACCTATCATTGTGCGTTACTCACCCTAGCGTTCCCAGCTTAGTGGCTGACATACAATCATATAACTGCACATGTTTTCAGCTTCTTTGCACAGGCTAACGCCAAGGAGGAGTGGTCACAATGAAACAAATGGCACCAGTACAAGGATTGCTTCTCGGGGCAGGCATCGCTCTGCTTGGTGTTTGGCTATGGCCGGCAGTACGCCGTAATTATCGACAGACAGGCCGTGTTTTGCAAGAAGGTGTAGCTCTGTCTCTTACTGAGACCAAACGATTGATCGCAATCGTTAAAGAAGAGGTCGAAGACATCCTCGTGGATGCTCAATTGGAACGTATGAAACGAGCTATCGATCGCGATATGACTACACTCAACTGACCGTAAATGTCTTTTGCATCGAATCATGCCCTGTACCGCAATACACATTGCACTGAACCACGTACGTTCCTTTCGGGGGGTCAGTCCAGTACACGATCACAGGAACTTCTCCTTGTCCTACGGCGCTCGATATCGCGGTGCCCTTGATCGAAAATCCGTGTACACCTTGACTCGAAGTGACGATAAATTTTACATTTTCGCCAGATTTGAGGTTCGTGTTGCTCATTTGCCACTGAAAATTTCGGGCAGTAACATGAACAACTTGATATGGCCCTTTCGCAGGAGTCGCCGCCGGAACCTGACCAAGAGAACAACCAGTCAAAAGCAAACTACTGGCCAATACCGTCCACAACATGGAATGCATGATACGTCGATGCATGCTAATAGTCCTCCATTCGTCTTCGTAAGTTTGCCAAAAGTGGTATACTCGCTTCCGGGAGGTTTACTTGATCATGGCAAACATACGTAGTTTTTCGACAACTCGTCCTCTTTTTGGTCAAACGGCACTTATAACCGGAGCATCGCGCGGCATTGGAGCCGCCATTGCAACCACATTGGCTAAAGCTGGGGCAAATATTGCCGTCAACTATCTCACACAAGCAAGTAAAGCACAAGAAATCGTTTCACAGTGTGAGCTTTTTGACATACATGCAATTGCCGTTGCAGGTGACGTATCGAAGGCATCCGATGTTGACCATCTCTTTGCCCAAACCACGCGCCACATAGGGCCCATTACCATACTTGTCAACAATGCCGGCAAGGCACAATCCGATCTTTTCATCGACACATCCGAAAAAGATTTTGAAGATCTTATTGGAGTCAATTTAAAAGGCCCTTTTTTGTGCACCAAAAAGGCTTTGCCCGCCATGCTTCAGGCGCAACAAGGCCGCATCATCAACATCAGCTCGATTTGGGGAATGGTTGGCGGTTCGTGTGAAGTCGCTTACTCTGCCGCTAAAGGCGGGGTGATCGCATTCACCAAAGCTCTTGCCAAAGAACTTGGCAGTACAGGAATCACGGTTAATGCGGTAGCCCCAGGTGCTATATCAACCGACATGATGAGTGTATACAGCGAAGAAGACATACAAAAAATCCGCGAAGAAACTCCTTTAGGCAGACTTGGAACACCAGAAGATGTCGCGCATACCGTACTATTTCTGGCCAGTCCAGAAAGTTCCTTTCTGACTGGCCAGATTATTAGTCCAAACGGAGGTTTGGTAATTTAGTTTTCGCGAGCAGAAGTGGCTTTTTCAGCACGTCCACGTTCTGTCTTATCAAGAATTTTTTTGCGCAAACGAATACTTTTCGGTGTGATTTCACAATATTCATCATCACCAAGATACTCCAGTGCTTCTTCTAATGAAAGTATTCTCGGCGATTTAAGACGAATAGCTTCATCTTTTGTCGCTGATCGTACATTTGACATGTGCTTTTCGCGGCAGACGTTCACAGCAAGATCGTTGTCGCGAGCATGTTCTCCGACCACCATTCCGGGATACACCATAGTACCTGGCGTAACAAACATCGTACCTCGATCTTCTAACGATGCGATAGCATAGCCTGTCGTCAAACCAGATTCCGTGGCGACAAGAACACCTGTTGTTCGACTTGGGATATCACCTTTATAGCGTTCGTGACGAATATACGTATGGTGCATAATGCCATAGCCTCGAGTTGCCGTTAAAAGTTCTGAACGAAACCCGATCAAACCACGCGCAGGAACGTTAAATTCAAGCCGCGTGCCAGATGTACCCGGTGCCATGTGCAACAATTCTGCCCGGCGCATACCAAGTCGATCCATGACAGTACCCACGTACTCTTCAGGCACGTCGATCACCAAGTGTTCGATCGGTTCCAAAGAAGCTCCATTTTCATCTTCCTTGAGAATAACCCGAGGTTTCGATACTTGTAGTTCGTAGCCTTCACGACGCATTGTTTCAATAAGAATCGACAAATGCAATTCACCACGTCCTGAGACCAGCCAAGCATCGGTTGATTCTGTATCTTCTATGCGTAAACTCACGTCACGCTCCAACTCTGCGTACAAACGGTCGCGTAATTTGCGAGATGTTACAAAGGTACCCTCGCGCCCTGCAAGAGGGCTATCATTAACCACGAACGTCATTTGTAAGGAAGGCTCTTCAATGGTAATGGCAGGCAACGCTTCAGGGTTGGCCGGATCAGCTACC
>JAKACU010000127.1 GCA_021821185.1 Bacillota bacterium | reverse complement strand
TGGCACGTTCACCCTGCACTTCGTGCACTTGAACATCATCCGGGTTATCAACGAGGTTACGCGCAATCAATTCAACGAGTTCTTTCACGGTGATCCCGCCTTCGACTGGTCCGTGCTAACGATCAAAACCAAAAACTTACTTGCTAAGACGCTGTTCATGCACCTTTTTCATGATTCCAGACATGCTCAACAAATTACGCGCTGAGTCAGAAGGTTGTGCGCCAGTTCCCAACCAATACAATGCACGGTCTTCTTTGATATTGATTTGTGCTGGGGTCGTTAAAGGATTATAGGTGCCAATCTCTTCGATAAACCGACCATCACGAGGCGACCTTGAATCGGAAACCACCACACGATAAAACGGAGCTTTTTTAGCACCCATACGTTTTAAACGAATTTTTACTGCCATCGTTTTCACCTCCTTGATGAAGTATCCGAAATCATTTGCATCAATGACAGCCATGCGTCATTTGCGACGCTTGCCACCGTGTGGAAAAGGTAATCCGCCTTTTTTACCCATGGATCCCATAGCACCCGCTAAACTGCCTAGGCCCTTCTTGCCGCCCTTGGCCAAGGAAGAAAATTGTTTCATCATTTTACGCATCTCTTCAAACTGGCGTAAAAGCTGATTGACATCTTTGACCTGCGTACCGCTGCCTTTGGCAATTCGGATACGTCGGCTGGAGCTTTTAGTCACAAGCTCAGGCTTTGCACGTTCTGCCTTTGACATCGAGAGGATAATTGCTTCAACCTTACTCATTTGAGAACCATCCACGGCACCTGCAGGCAATTGTTTTAACTTACCCATGCCAGGGAGCATACCTAGTAATTGATCGAGCGGTCCCAACTTGCGAACTTGTTGTAATTGCGCCAGAAAATCATCTAACGTAAATTCGTTTTTAAGAAGTTTTGCTTCAAGTTCCTTAGCTTGCTTTTCATCGATCGTTTCCTGTGCCTTTTCGATCAGCGACAGCACATCGCCCATCCCTAAAATCCGCGACGCCATACGATCGGGATAAAAGGGTTCAAGTGCATCTGTCTTTTCACCGGTTCCAACAAACTTGACGGGACATCCAGTTACATGACGAACTGTCAGTGCTGCCCCGCCGCGCGTATCGCCATCAAGTTTTGTCAGGACGATCCCCGTAACTGACAATTGACTATGAAAGTGCTCAGCTACCGTAATCGCATCTTGCCCTGTCATAGCATCAATCACAAGCAAGATCTCATGCGGTTGGGCAATATCTTTCATCACAGATAACTCTTGCATCAATGTCTCATCAATGTGCAATCGACCAGCCGTGTCGATAATAACATAGTCATTACCTGCTCGACGAGCTTCTTCCATCGCATCACGTACGATATCAGGAGGCGATATGTGATTACCCGGTGCATAGATCGCTACGTCAATTTGCTGCGCCAAAATTCGCAACTGATCAATGGCCGCCGGGCGATAGATATCAGCTGCCACCAAAAGTGGACGTCTATGCTCCTTAATCACGAGATGCCGTGCAAGTTTCGCCGCAGCCGTGGTTTTCCCTGCACCTTGCAATCCAACTAACATAACAACAGTCGGCGGCTTGGCAGCTCGCGCAATTCGCTCCTGTTCACCGCCCATGAGTGATACTAACTCGTCGTGAACAATTTTCACGACTTGTTGCGCAGCGGATAAGCTCTGTAAAATCTCTTGGCCCACCGCTTTTTCACGGACTCGTTCTGTAAACTCCTTTGCGACGGCATGGTGTACGTCAGCTTCTAAGAGGGCTCTGCGAATCTCGCGCATCGCATCTTTGACATCATCTTCTGTCAATCGCCCTTTGCTGCGCAATTTTTGAAAAGCCCCTTGCAAACGCAAAGAAAGCGCATCAAACATGACGTAGTCACCACCTGTCGTCGATCTCTTTACAACAACTCGTTCATTAACTTGGATATATGATCATCATGAATACCTAAGGACGTGAGTCGTTCTTGAAGTTTTTGCAGGGTAATACGTCGTTTCAATAAACTGTCTAAAAGATGCAGTTTATCCTCAAAATCCGTAAGTTGTTGAACCGTACGGTGTACGATATCATGAACAGCTTGCCGCGAAATGGATAAATGATCTGCAATCTCCGCGAGCGAAAAGTCTTCAAAATAGTACAGTTCAAACGTTTCTCGCTGGCGTTCTGTTAACATCAAACTATAACAGTCATAAAGAAGATGAGCTTGAACCGCTTTATCCAACTGACCGATCACCTTTCAAGACATTGCCTATCGTACTAAATAACGTATCGCCTGTCAAGTAGTTATACTTGTCAGGTATGGTCCTCGTCAACCCAAGTTGCACCACTAAAAAGCGCTTGCGCATAACCCCCCGCTGAGAACGGTTGAAGATCATCAATACTTTCACCGAGACCTATCCATTTAACAGGAATTTGCAGTGCCTGTTTAATGCCGATCACAACACCCCCTTTGGCTGTACCGTCAAGTTTCGTCAACACGATACCTGTTACTTTCGCGACGTCGCCAAATAACTTCGCCTGCGTTATAGCATTTTGCCCAGTCGTCGCATCAAGCACTAAGAGAACTTCATGGGGTGCACCAGGTAATTCCCGTGCGATTATGCGGTACACCTTCTCTAGCTCTTCCATGAGATTCGCCTTATTTTGTAAACGCCCAGCTGTATCGCATAGAAGAATATCGGCTCCGCGCGCCTTTGCCGCATTGATTGCATCAAAGATTACAGCAGCTGGATCAGACCCTGTGGTTTGCCGAATGACATCCACAGACGCGCGTTCGCCCCAAATGATCAATTGTTCGATCGCCGCTGCGCGAAACGTGTCACCAGCTGCGAGTACCACTTTTTTGCCCGCATCGCTCCATTTTTTTGCCAGCTTACCAATCGTTGTCGTTTTGCCAACACCGTTGACACCGACGAAAAGGATTACCGTGGGCCCCGGTGACGCGAGAGTAAGAGGTTCAGGATCCTCACCAAGGATCTCCACGATAGCTTCTTGCAGTACAGGAACCAATTGATCAGCCGTCTCCAATTTTTTACGACGAGCTTCTTTTTGCATCCGGTCCAGCAAGAACTGAGTAGTTTCAAAGCCGATGTCGGCGGCAAGCAACGTTTCTTCGAGTTCATCATAAAGATCTTCGTCAATACGTCTTCTACGTAAAATTGTTTCAACACGATCAGTAAACGCTTGCCTGGTTTTTGTCAAACTTACTTTCAAACGATCAAAAATGCCCACCATCAAGGCCTTCTTTCTCTAGAACTGCATTATCAAGCCGATTCAACGGAATCATCTTCTTCATCGATGACCCGTACAGACACGAGTTTTGAAACGCCTGACTCCTGCATCGTGACCCCATAGAGAACATCAGCTGCTTCCATGGTACCTCTGCGATGCGTAATGACAATAAACTGTGTTTGCGCGGAAAATTCCTGTAAATAAGAAGCGAATCGAGCTACATTTGCTTCATCAAGGGCAGCCTCTACTTCATCAAGAACACAAAATGGCACAGGTCGCACCCGCAAAATCGCAAACAACAGAGCGAGTGCCGTCAGCGCCCTTTCCCCACCACTTAACAACGACAATGATTGCATTTTCTTGCCTGGTGGTTCGGCGACAATTTCGATACCTGACCCAAGTGGATCTTGTTCATCAAGCAAAAACACATCGGCCTTTCCGCCGTCAAAAAGGGAAGAAAATACAAAGCGGAACTGTTCTCTGACCTGCGAGAACACATCCATAAAGCGATGCGCCATTTCCTCATCGATTCTCTCAATTAATTGTTCAAGTTGCGCTTGTGCTTCAAGCAAGTCCTGCTCTTGCGTTTGTAAAAACGCATAACGCTCTTCAAGACGTTCCAACTCTTCGATCGCACCCAAACGAATGTCAGGGAAAGCCTCCAAAGCCCGGCGCAAGGATTGAACTTTTGGACGCAAATCGCTAGGTTGTTCTGTCACAGGATATTTTTCTTTGGCAAGTTCCAAACCAAGTCCATGTTCATCTCGCAAGAGTTCCATTTTTCCTTCGAGTTCCGTTTCCATGCGGCTAACATTCAATTCATGATTGTGCATTTCTTCTTGAAGTCCATGCAAGTCTGTGAGTAAATTATTGCGTTTACTTTCGCCTTCTTCAAGTGCGCGAATGCGTACTTCGCGCAAAGTTCGCATAGCACTCAAGTCGCGCTGTACACCATCGCGAATTTCTTCGGCACCTTTTCCCGCTTGATCATAGGCTGCCAGTTCTTGACGCAACTGGCTCAAGCGCTCTTGCGTTTTAGCAGTTTCCGAGTCAACGCGATCTGACTCTTGCGCTAGATGAATCTTGCGTTTTTTTAACTGATCCATCGCCAGCTGCATGCCTCGAACCATTTCCTGGCGCTGTCCAACTTCGACTTTTAGCGCCGTGATACGGTCCTTTTGATCCGATTGTGCATCTTCAAGTGCAGACAACGTTTGCTCGAGCTGGGCTATTTCCTGTTCTATCTGTAAAACGGCTTCATGAGCCTGTGCGAGTCTGTTTTGAAAAAACACAAGTTTGTTCTTCGCTTGTTCGATATCTTGACTTATACGTTCATTCTCCGCTTCACGAGCCATGTCCTGCCCTTGTAAAGCCTGTAGTTGAACATCAAGACGCACTTGGTTTGCCTGATGTTCGCGAACAGCATGATCACACGCGACAAGGTCTTGTTGCCATACAGCTATGTCACGCTTATCTTGCTGCACCTGTAGTACAAGTGACTCACGTTCTTCTGTAAGGTGTCGCAAGTTCACTTCAAGTTCCGTTTCACGGCTTACCAGGGAATCAATCTCACGAGACCGGCTTAAAAGACCGACACCACTTTTCGCAACGCTTCCCCCTGACATCGAGCCGCCAGGATTGACCACGTCGCCTTCTAATGTCACCACACGCACTCTGTGTTGCAACACTCGCGCAATCGTATTGGCCTGCGCAAGACCTATCGCCACAATCGTATTGCCAAGGAGCCAATCAACGACGTGCCGATAGACGGCATCTGCCATGACAAGTTCAGATGCAACGCCGAGAAAGCCACTCGCTGAACGAACCATCTGCAAGTCATGTAAAGGAATTTTACGTCCTTTGATCGTCTCAAGAGGCAAAAATGTAGCGCGTCCGAGTTGACGCTTTTTCAAATAATCAATCGCTTTTCGAGCATCTGCTTCGGTGGCCATGACAATATTTTGCATGGCTCCGCCTAACGCCGTTTCAATCGCACGTTCATGTTCTTGCTCTACTTTAAAAAGATCAGCCACCGCCCCGTGTACACCCGTAAGTTTATGACCATCTCCAGCTAACAAAACCGCCTTGGGACCGCCTGCAAATCCATCTCGCTCATGTTGCAGTTCTTGAAGAGTTTTTAGCCGGCTTTGTGCTGCAAAAAGCGTCCGTTCCAACTCATGCTCGGCCGCAGAG
>JAKACU010000018.1 GCA_021821185.1 Bacillota bacterium | reverse complement strand
CATGTGCAAGGATTTAACCAGCTACTCCTTAAAAACCCATGCATATGAATTCGACATTTAATGCCATAAATCCTTGCTCGTATAGTGTATATTGATCAATCATCAGCCCCTACGTATGTGTATACGCCGTCACCGTAGCGATTGGCCATCGTAGAATATCGGGATTTGTATAGCTCACTTGCGTTTTTACAGACAGCCTCATAGGTTCCCTGTCCTTGTCGGTTTGAACGCATAGCATCATGAACCTGCGGACGACCATCCATACTGATAATCACGTTAACTTCCTGCTCATTCAAATAATTCATTGTTTCTTTATCAAGGTCTAATCCATTGGTGGTCATACTAAAAGTCACGGATCGACCTGATTCTTTGGCCAGTTGGTTACCGTAACAGATTGCATCCTTTACTACCGACAGATTTAGCGTGGGCTCACCGCCGAAAAAGTCAACATACACATGAGCTGACTGACCAGCATGGGTAAATAAATAGTCAAGGCTTGCTCTTGCCGTCTCCAGTTGCATCAGGGCCGGCTTCCCACCATAGAGACCTGAACCGGCAAAACAATAAGAACAACGCATGTTGCAATCATGTGCTACATGAAGACAAATGCCACTAAGCCAAAGTGGAGGTGAAACCGTGTCTCCGACACCCATTACTTGCCCCTCGTCACAAAAAAGTGCGCCTTCTGTAACTAAAGACACAATTTCTTCATAGGCACCAAGCACATCATCTAATTCGAATTGTTGGGCTAATTCGACAATGATGTCCGATGGATGCCGTAAAGCAAAGCGCTGCACTACCTCATAAGCGACATCATCTACGGTTAGCAGAGTTTGTGATAATCCGTCATATACAATGTGAACCCCTTAGTAAGTAAATGCATGAACTGCATGCCGCATCATCTCTACCTCACTGAAACAGGCTTACGAACCTTGCTTTCTCCAGATCCACGATCTTGACAAAGAGAGCTACCCACAGTGGCCGACGTTTTACAAGCAGATTGGCAAGAAACTGCACACGACACACAGTTTTCCCATTGTTTCACTTGAATTGTGTGTTTGGACACCACATGAATATGCTTCATAATTTTACCTCACCTCTACTATTTTGTTATATGATACGTCTTCAAAAACACTGTAGTCAAATCAAAAATGGAGTACTAACTGTACGGTTGATCAGTGAGTTAATTGGCACAGCACTACTAATCATATTCGATAATGGCGCTGTTGCCAATGTCGAATTGAAAGGAACAAAAGGATCCCGTAGCAGCCTGACGATCATTGCCGTCGGTTATGGATTTGGCGTCATGCTTCCAGCTCTTATGATAGGCTCAATCAGCGCTCAAATAATTGGAGCAATTATAAGACAACTCTTGGTCGTTCTAGCTTACAAACCATTTTACGATAGAACCGACATCGCCTTGAATTCATCAGAATACCTTGTTTATTTCGTTCCCATGTACTGGACACTACCTTTCACTATTAGTGTATCAGTCCTTCCTTTTGTGTCCACCACTTTATACTAAATCCAATGGTATGCATGTAATAACGGCTGGATGTCACTGAAAACCCCTAAAATGGTATACTATAGCCATATTGTTTATTCATGAAGTAACCTGAGACGGTGCTTATAAGCCCGTCCGATAAGGGGGGTTTACTATGCGGCAAAAACGAATTACTATTCAAGACGTTGCCAGAGCATCCAACGTATCGATCTCAACGATTTCGCGCTTTTTGCATGGTCGTTATGAATCGATGAGCGACACCACCAAGGAACGAATTGCACAGGTCATTTCGGAGTTGAATTATAAACCAAACGTACTGGCACAGGGGCTTAAGGGGAACATCACAAAAACAATCGCTATTGTCGTAGTTGATCTTGGTTATCCCTTCTGCGTATCGATCATTCGCAGTCTATCGACTCTTTTGACAACGGCTGATTATCGTCTCGTTGTTTCTGATTCTGGCGGTAATAAGGCGAGGGAACGGAGCTTACTTGAGTCCCTAATTGCCCAACAGGTTGAAGGAATTATTATTCAAACCAATGGTGACAACAACGATCTTATTAAAGACATCGCCAAGGAATTACCCGTCGTCATCATAGATCGTCAGTTCGACATTGCTAATACCATCAATGTCGTCACTAATAACCAGGAAGCATCATTTGAACTTACGAAACACTTATTTAGTGCTGGCTATCATGATGTCGTCTATCTCACAGAACCGATTGCTGGTATAAGTACCAGGCAAGCACGCCTTGAAGGGTATGAACAAGCTTGTTCGCAAGCAAACCGTGAGCGTTTTGTCGTATGGGTGAATAAAGGCAATCCGGCTAGCTTGGATGCAGCCGTAAAACAAATTCGCAACCTTCCGATCAAAAACCCAACAGCCATTTACACCGCAAATGGATTGATCATGCTACCGCTGTACCCCCTCATCCGAAATGAGGGATGGAAAATTCCTGAAGAATTTGGTTTAGCAACTTTTGACGATCCTGATTGGGCATGCCTTATAACACCACCTTTAACTTGTGTACGTCAACCCACCTCAGAAATTGGCGTACTCAGTGGACAAGCTGTGTTACAAGCCTTGGAACAAGATAAATCTTCACAAAAATTGCAGATCACCACCATACCCTCAATCATCACAGCACGAGGATCAACTCGGTTGAACCATTAGCAGCAACGCCAACCGACGAAACTCACGAAATTTTAATGCATATTTGTTATGCATTTGAGGGTAAATTA
Source organism: Bacillota bacterium (assembly GCA_021821185.1). The sequence continues at coordinate 23,026 of JAKACU010000018.1, read as the reverse complement.
CCTCTTCATGTTGCAAAGGAAAACTTATTGATGTTGCTAGATAAACAGCCCCCTGAATAGCGGCATCCATGACAGAATCTGTTTGCACAGGGATATCAAAAATGTCTGCCAATAGCTGGCGAACCCAACCTATTTTAAACAGCTTACCGGAAGCAATCAAAAGTTTAGGTTTCCCCACTTGAGCAAAAAGTTCTGCTGAAATCCAATAGGCATTCAATAACACACCTTCAATTGCCGATCTCATCATATGCAAACTCGTATGTTGATAAGAAAGGCCAATAAACGACGCTTTCGCCTCAGAATTCCACAAAGGTGCTCGTTCTCCGCTGATATATGGTAAACAATATAAATTTTCGACATCGATTGTCTCCGCCGCGCGTATAGCCTCTTCAATTGAAGATTGTTCCTTCATGAAATTTTGGAACACCCATCCCAACAAGATGCCGCCACTATTGCTGGGGGCTCCGATGATGTATCGCTTATTATCAAGGATGTAACAAAATGACCGTATCTCCTCATGTGTTTGAATCTCGTCGCTTACCATTCGAACTGCGATACTCGTGCCCATCGTCAAGGCCATAATTCCATTTTCGACAGCCCCAACACCAAGACTAGCTAACACCCCGTCCGAGGCGCCGATATGAAACCGGGTGGTGCGGTCAATTCCCTCTGCAAGCAATCGAACATCCATGCACCCTTGGCGCACACATGATGTTGAAACGACGTTTGAGAGTTGATCGACTTGTATTTGTAAAAAACGTAATGCATCTTCATCCCATTGACGATTTGCAATATTAAATAAACCCGATGCACTTGCCAAAGATTCGTCCACTTCCCAAACGCCGAACCATTGGTACCAAACCCATTCTTTCAATGATACGAATTTACTTGTGGCGTGAAATAGGTCAGAATTATTCCGTTGCATCCAAGCTAACTTGACCATGGGGGACATCGCATGGATTGGCGTACCAGTACGCCTGTACAGTTCTCGACCGATTTCCTTTTCCCATAGTTGATTGGCTTCGTGGAAGGCGCGACCATCCAACCATGTCATGGCATATCCCAAAGGCTGATTATCAGCTGATATCGGCATAATACTATGCATAGCTGCACTACAGGCAACCAATTGCACGTAATAGTTTTGATCGCGAATCGCCCTCAACACATCCAACATGACATCGACTAATTTCTCATAGACTTCATGCGGATCTTGCTCACCTGCTGTTTCTTCAAGAGAAATGAGTGTTAGTTTCATCGAGGAATGTGCCAGTATCCGTCCACTTTCTTCAAATGCAACAGCTTTGACCGAAGTCGTTCCTATGTCGATACCTAAGATGCATGACTGCTTTTCCACAGTTATAACCTCCAATATTCTATTCATAGCCGTTGGTCTAACCAACGGCTATGAATCCATCCATCAAATAACTTTGGTACTCGAAGGCAATGAAGTAGGAACTGGACTTTTGATCTGCTCTAAATCCTTGAGTAAGAATAAATAACTTAAAATCCCTATCACCAAGACGACAGCCGCCACCAAAAAGCCGAGACCAAATGTGCCCGTACTGCCGGCAATAAATCCGGTAACTATAGGGGCTAAAATACCCATGATGTTATTAAAAAAGTTCATAATGCTTCCCACCGTTCCAACCGTCCCCTTTGGTGCGATAAGAGCCGGAATACTCCACCCAATAGGCGCTGAAAACGCTAGGCCCCCCAAAGCAACGGATATAAATGCGATGGCGACATTGGGGTTATTCGTAAATGCGGCGCCAGCAACAGCCAGGCCCATGATCATACCGATAACAAGTAAACTTTTTCGCACTTTAGTCGCATTGAACCCCTTGTTGATCAAATAATCAACAAGCCATCCTCCGATCACAATGTCGGCAATCGTCGCGACAATCCATGGAATTATGGTGTACCAACCTGATTTTAAGACACTCATGTGCATTTGATTCTCCAAATAGCCAGGCAACCAAGTTAATAAAAGATAAAACGAATAACCGTATGCCGAAAAGCCAATGGTTAATCCCCATACTTTACGAGAACTTAACAGGTAGCCGAGGTTTTTCGCAATGCCCCCAGGCGCTTCGCCCGTTTCCTGAGCGCCACCATCGATGATATACGTGTATTCTTCCTTGCTCAGCTGCTTATCTTCTTTTGGATCACGATACCAAATCCAATACGCAATCGCATAAAGAAGACTCAAAATGGTTGTTAAGACAAATCCGCCCCTCCAACTCCATTCCATCACAGCCCAAGCTATGAGCGGTACACCAAGAACATTAGACAATTTGGCAGCAGCGTCAAATGAGGACGTAGCTAAACCCCGTTCACGACGCGGAAACCAATATCCAGTGGCCTTGGCGGCACCAGGAAATGCAGGTGCTTCAGCAACCCCTAAAAGAATTCGAGATACAATGATAAGTCCCATACCACTTACGATGGCAGTCATCAATGTTGCGACGGTCCACAAAATTGTTCCAACTCGCATTAGCCATTTTATACCAACCTTATCCAGCAAAGCACCGATTGGAATTTGTAGTAAAGCATAAGACCAACCAAAAGCAGACAACAAGATTCCCATCTGGCCATCTGTTAAGTGAAATTCACTCATCAGGGGCTTTGTGGCTACGGACATATTGGTCCGATCAAAATAATTAATAATGATACCGACAGCCAACAACACCGCGATACTCCAACGGCGTTTTTTCATATGCACAACCTCCTCTTAAAAATAATGTAACTTCTTGAAATCGCTTTCTTATCTAGGATAACGTTTTACGAAAACGTTATCCTAGATAATAGTAATCTATGATCATATATTTTTCAAGTATATTTTTAAAATATTTCAAACATGATAAATGATAAAAAACCCACTACAACTTACGCGGGTTTTTTATCATTGATAGCAGTGCCGATCCATTGTCCAAGGTATCAATCGATTGATCAGTAAAAACCGTTATCCTATCATGCAACTGTAGAAATGAAGCTGGGCATTTCGTATCGATTGATCCAGAAAACGCCTGTAACAACGCTGCCCGTTTAACACTTCCGAAGGCCAGTAAAAGAATTCTCTTAGCATGCAAAATACCACCTATTCCCATTGTAACCGCCTGCAAGGGTACAGCTTCATCCGTAAAGAACCGTGCATTCGCCTGCCTAGTCGTTTCACTCAATCGCGTCACATGTGTTCCGATCTCCAAATGGTCCCCGGGTTCGTTGAACCCGATATGTCCATTTTTGCCAATTCCCAATATTTGTATATCGGGGCCTCCATAAAACTGCAAGGCATCGTCATATTCTTTGCAGTTGTCTTTTAAGTGCCCGATGCCATTTGGAATATAGATGTGCTCTTTTGTTATCGGTAAATGTTCGTACACATGCTTCCACATGTAGTGATGATAACTCTGTGGATGATTTGGATGGAGTCCCACATACTCATCTAGATTAAAACCGATCACATCCTGCCAACGTCTTTGCAACGACTCGTCCTGTAGGGAACGTGCTATCAGACGTGTATACAGTTTGCGAGGAGTGTCTCCCGTTGCAAAGCCAATCACAGGGCGCGATGTGTTCATCAACACATCGATTAGCACCTGAGTAGCGAGATCGTTCAACATTTCGCAGTCGTCTCTCACAACCCATTGCACCTTCGTCGTCGGATTGATCATCATTGAATTTGACGACCCACGGTCTCTAAGAGACTGGTAATGGCATGTAGGTCTTCCCAGGGATGCAGTTGCTCTACATCAGATGGTAACTGATAAAGCCTTTGCACCAGAACTTTTGATAGGGACAAGTAGTAATCGTAAGCATCATCTATGATCCATTCCTTCATCTCATCCATAAAAAATGCATGAATACGAAAGAGAGGTTCATAACCACGTCCAAACAACAAAGTGGCCAAAGCACCATCCTGCCACTGAATCGCAACAGCCCCTGCTGATAAATTGCCTACGGGTTGCACAGAAACAATGGTGTTGCCAAATAATACTTGTAGTGCTTCAACCGTGTGACAAGCATAGTCATACCATGTTCCGGGGCCAACGATTGTAAGACCTGTGGGCCTTTTTTGCGCTATAAATCTGGTTGCAGCCTGTAGTTTTGGGCTATAGCGTAGTGCTGAGCCACCCATCCAGATAGCATCATTTTGCATAGCTAAGCGCTGCATCTCTTCAAGATCACTCACTGTCGTTGCAACTGGCTTGTCACAATAAACAAATTTGCCACGTTCTAAAAAAGGCCGTGCAAGTTGCAGATGCTTTGCCCCGTCATTTTCCAAGATCAAAACGCCATCCACAGAATCAGGCGGCAATTCCTCTACCGTCTTATAGACATGATCGATAAAACAGGCCTCTGCAATTTCGCCTGCACTCGCATCCGAGCTTGCAATGGCAACCACCCGAACGTCACGATTGAGCGGTGAACCATCTCTTCCACGATGCATATCAGCCATCCACCCACCAAATTGACGCATCTTGTCAACATCAAAACCATTGATATGCCCAGGATAAATAAATTTATGCGTAAGTTGATGACCAATTACTGCTAATCGTTTCATCGCTTTTCCTCCTCATAGGACTCTCTACATCAGCTTATCAACAACCGCTTCCGCAGTCTTTGCCATGGACTTCGCTGCAAAATCATGATCCTCCAACGAGATAGCGGTCGTCAGCGCATCCAATACGTGCATTTGTGCGATCTTCGTGCCGACTGCACCACCTTGTAATGGTGATTCGCGAGCAACTGTAAGAAGTGCTACATGGGCAAGATGAGTAATGGGCGATCGCGCATGGTTTGTGATGCATACAATCGGAACATTGTTGTTTTTCGCAATCGTCAGCGCTTCAATAACATCTTTTGTACTACCGGACGCGGAAATACCGATGACAACGTCTTCTTGCGTAGCAAGTGAGCAAAGCATTGCCATCAGATGAGCATCATTTTCACTGACGGCATGAATACCGATGCGCATCAGCCTGTATCTCAGATCAAGTGCAGTAATGCCAGATGACCCTACACCGATGATGTAAACATGACGCGCCTCTCTAACGAGTTTAGCAACCTCCTGCACCTGCGTTGAACTCAACAAATTGGCTGTATCCTGCAGTGTTTGCAGATTGTACGTAGCGATTTTTTGGATTGCGGTATCCAGCGTATCCGACGCATGGATTGGTCCCTGAACTTCTTGTGCAGGTGTGCTCAAGTGCTGAGCAATCGCCAGTTTGAATTCCTGATACCCTCGAAAACCTAGTTTGCGACAGACTCGAATCACCGTCGTTTCACCCACAGATACCCGCTCTGAAACATCCGTCACCGATGCAAACATCATATATTCAGGATCCTGAAGTACGAGCTGTGCGACCTTCTGTTCGGCTTTTGTCAGACTCGCCATGGTCGAACGCACAATCAATGTTGGGTCCCGATCTAATTCGCGAATCGTCTTCACATACACTACTCCTTTTGAATAATTCCGTAACTTAAACGTGTGTGATGGAACACAATGTACCTGTCTTTACCGACAGATAGGCCGCAGCAACAACCTCGGTGGCGCGCAAACCGTCTTCCCCCGTAATCGCAACGGGTTGTTTTTGTTGTAATCGTTCAACAAAATCGATCAACATGAGGCGATTCATATTGGTACCAAAAGGAAGCCATTGATAAGAAGACGTACTGTAAAATTCCATATTCTGAGAAAACATATCAACAAACAGCGTTCCCTCTGTACCCACCAACTCCATCGTTACATTCCCCCAAGTAGGATAGGACAGAGGCCGTGACCAACTGGGATCTAACGTGACGATAACGCCGTTTTTTAACGTCATGGATAGAAAAGCACTGTCTTCCGTTTTAACATCATGAAAACGCGTAGCACTATAGGCGAACACAGAATCAAATTCATCATGCAGTAAAAACCGTAGCAAATCTACCACGTGAACCGTGTGGTCCATCAATGCCCCGCCGCCTGCCAAAAGTGGATCAGCAAACCACCCACCTGGAATTTGCCCTTGATTGGTCGCACGAACAGCGAGGATTTCACCCAGCAATCCCTGATCGATCAGCTCTTTGGTACGCGCGATAGTAGGATGATAGCGACAGGGAAATGCCGTTTGTAATTGCACGCCCAATCGGGAGCATAACGTCACCAGTTCTTGCGCATCAGCAACATTAGTAGCCAATGGTTTTTCGCATAATATGTCTTTACCTGCGAGTGCCGCTGATTGCACCAATTCAACATGGCGATAATTCTCCGAGCAGATCACCACTGCATCAATAGCTGGAGACAAGCAAGTTAAAGGATCATCCGTCGCCGTCGCATCACACAATTCAGCGATGCGCTTTGCAGTGCCAAGATTAGCATCGTATATCTGTGTAAACTCTACATCTGGAATTGTTTTACAGACTTGGACATACTCGCTCGCGTGAACGTGTGCCGCACCTAACATAGCCAATTTCATGACGAAGTCCCCTTTCAAACATTTTGCACTAAAATTGGCTTGAGCTCTTGAGCCGAACGACGTGCCGCAAGCGATAATTGCAAAGCTCGCAAAGCAGTCTCACCGGTTATTGGCGGAACTCGTCGTTCTTGGACTGCCGCCAAAAATGCTTCCAGCTCAACTTGATATGGTGATTTCAAGAAAGGGCTTTCTGGAACCACCGCTGTATGATGACCTACCGCTGTAGGCGATGGTTTGGTCATGAGCTGAAGTGGTGGCGTTTTTTCACTGTCAAATTCTATCATCCCCCGTGAACCAGCGTATTCAAATCCATAGCGAAAACCTGATGAATGCGCCCAAGTGGCTTCCATGTGAAAGATTGCTCCGTTTCTTAACCTACCCACGACAAGCGCATAATCTCTCTCTTTACGGTGATGCGTTGATATGCGGCGAGCGAATAACTGCTCAATCGGATTAATCATGGCATCGATGAAGTCAAGGTCGTGAATTAACAAATCAACGAGAATACCACCACTTTTTTCTTCGTCTCCATACCAACTATCCCAACCATAGGGAAATACTCCACCACGAAATGTTCGAATTGTCCCGATTTCTCCAATTCCACCTGCTACCACTTGCTCACGAAGCTTTACATACTCTGGAAAAAACCTCACCACATGCCCTACTCCGAACAACACTTGATTCTTTGCACATACTTCAATCATCCTAGCCGCTGAAACTTCAGTCAGTGCAATCGGTTTTTCGCAGAAAATATGTTTTTTGTGTGTGGCTGCAATGACTACCATTTCCTCGTGCAAGTACGTTGGAACGCATACGAGTACAACATCAATATTTTCCCATACAGGTGAAGCAATTAGTGATTGAATGTCTGCAAATGCGATTGCATTGACACTCTTTGCTATTTGCAGTGCTCGATCATACTGAATATCGCACACCGCTCGCAATTGAACTTCCGGCATATGAATCAAAGAATCAGCATGTACTGAACCAATCAACCCTGCACCAATCAGAGCAATGTCAATCATGAACTATCCCTCCCCTTCAACGATGAGTCGCGCAGCACCCAGAAGTGCAGCATAATTGCCAAATGTGGCAGGTTCAACGGACACGGGCCAAGGATACTCTTTTAACGCATCTTTTAATTTTGGCCACCATGCATTCCTACTATCAACGATCCCCCCTCCAAGGATGATACATTCCGGATCAAAACTGTTTTGTATAGAAACCAACAAGCAAGCCAATGACTTGGCCCATGCAATGACTGCCACTTGTGCATTGACATTCCCCTCCTTCGACTCCATCATTACTTCTTCAGCAGTAAGGTTTGATGCGTTACTAGACGAATAAGCAGACGCTAGACTTGGTCCTGAAAGATAAGATTCATAACAGCCTCGAGCGCCACAACCACACAATCTTCCATCAGCCTGATAGATCATGTGCCCAAATTCCCCAGCTCGACAATGCACCCCATGTGCCAATTGGCCGTTCTCAAGCAGCGCTCCACCCACACCCGTTCCAAGAGCGACCAAGGCAGCACGATCACACCCTTTGGCTTTACCGAGCCAGAATTCACCCAATAGCGCGGCATTTACATCATTTTCTACACGCGTAGGTAATCCCACCAAAGCTGCAACACGATCAGCGATCTTAACACCTTGCCAATGCGCAAATGTATCTGTACTACGAAGTACAGTACCCGTTTCGGGATCGATCTGTCCTGCGCTAGCGATACCAATCCCTAATACGTGATGCGGAGAAATCTCACGTAAAATCTGCTGAATGATCTCCACACAGTGCCCAACAACGATGTCCGGACCTTGTTTGGCCATGGTCGGTACCTGTCGTATATAAGCTATCTCGCCACTTTCATCCACGGCCGCCGCACGAATTTTGGTACCGCCGATGTCAACTCCCACTGCAAGCATGGCCATGTTCCAGCCTTTCTTGCCACCGAATTGTTGCTTCAACAAAGCGGCGCGTGATTTCTTGCGGACGCGTGATTGCACTTCCTACTACTACAGCAAAAGCTCCTAAATGAAAGGCATGCATACATTCCTCCGGTTTTGCAATCCGTCCTTCAGCAATCACTGGAATGGACAGCGCATGAACCAACTCCTGTAGCAATAAAAAATCCGGACCCGTTGAAAACTTAGTGTGTGGTGTATAACCCGATAATGTAGTAGAAACAAGATCCACCCCCGCATCAGCGGCTGCTTTCCCTTCCTCTAGCGTCGATACATCTCCCATGATCAGTGTGTTATGGTGCGTCCGAATCGCCTGTATGAACTGTGCAAGAGACAATCCATCCGGACGTGGTAAACACGTAGCATCGACTGCAATCATGTCTGCCCCAGCATTCATTACAGCATCAACTTCTACCGTGGTTGGTGTAATAAACACGTTATAGCCTGGATATTCCTGTTTATAAATACCGATAATCGGTAATTTGCTTACGCGTTTTATCGCACAAATATCTTGAACGCCATTAGCCCGCAGTCCAACAGCGCCTCCTGTTTCTGCTGCCACCGCCATCGCTGCCATAAACTCCGATCCATGCAACGGCTCTTGTGGCAATGCTTGGCACGAAACAATCAAGCCTCCTTGAATGGCTTTTAACAAATCGTTCAACGCGATGCACCTCCCGTCGTAAGTTCCGAGTAATGACATGCCACAAGCCTTCCATCGTGCTGCATTTGCAGTGACGGCTGATCTTGCGCACAAAGGTTGGTAGCAAATGGACACAAGGTACGGTAACAGCAACCACTTGGCATATCATATGGAGTTGGTGGTTCCATCGCAGGAGCCGGATCTGACTCTTTCATCATCTCATTTGCAGCAGACACTTCGTGAAAATCTGGCACTGCCTCGAGTAGGGCTCGAGTATAAGGATGTGCAGGTGCAGCATACACGACATCGATGGGCCCAAATTCAACGATTCGTCCCAAAAACATCACAGCCACTTGTGAGCAAATCAAACGTATAACCGCCAAATTGTGAGATACAAATATATAGGTCAAATCATATTCATGGCGGAGATCATCTAACAAATGTAAAATTTGTGCTTGAATGGATACATCCAAACTGGAAACAGCCTCATCCAGTATGAGAAGTTCCGGTTTTAGTGCGAGTGCTCGTGCGATGGAAATTCGTTGTTGTTGGCCTCCACTAATTTCATGCGGAAAAGCATAGAACTGATCAGACGGTACCCCAACTCGTTCCATCAAATGTTGGGCAGTTCTAACACGTTCTGAAGCAGATCCTATCTTATGAATCAGCAGTGGCTCTACAATGTTCTGTCCAATCGTTTTATTAGGAAAGAGAGAGGCATAAGGGTTTTGCGACACAGATTGCATTTGGCGTCGAATCAATCGCAAGGACCGACCCGATATAGTAGTAATGTCAACCCCATTAAAATAAATGTGTCCACTGGTCACTGGCAATAACCGTTGCACCAACTTCACGACGGTGGATTTACCACTGCCACTCGCCCCAACAATTCCTAAGTTTTGTCCCTTTTGTAACGTGAACGACACATTATCAACAGCGTTCATTTTGCCCTGACGACTCGAAAATTGCTTAGTTATGCTTATAACAGATAAAAGTGACTGTTCACTCATTGGGTGACACCACCCATTACGTTTTGGACGAGGAAGCAGGCAACTTCATGGTCATTACCCATATTTATAAGTTTGGGTTGTTCGACAGTGCAGCGATCAAACCGGTGCGGACAGCGTGGTGCAAAGAAGCACCCTACAGGCAATGGCTGTCGAAGATTTAGTGGAAGTCCACCAATCGGGTCAGGCAATGCAAGCGGTCCATGTACCGTCGGTGTGCAGGAGATCAGACCACGAGTATATGGATGCCGACTCTCTTGCACAAGCTTGCGAGAAGGCAACTTCTCAACAATCTGCCCACCATACATGACGATGATATCATCACAGGTGTTTGCAGCAATGACCAGATCATGGCTCACCAAGATCAGTGACATTTGGCGTTCTTGTTTGATTTTTTTTAAAAGTTTTAGGATCTGTGCCTGGACAGTGACATCGAGCGCCGTAGTAGGTTCGTCAGCAATCAGCAATGTGGGTTGCGCAATTAAAGCCATCCCAATCATCACGCGTTGCAACATACCACCGCTAAATTCGAAGGGATATTGGGAATAACGCAGCTCAGGACTTGGAATACCCATTTGTCGCAGCATATCGATGCCTCGTTGTTTCGCTTCCTGTTTGGTGGCAAGTCTATGAAACAAAAGCGGTTCAACCAATTGTGAGCCAATCGTTTTTGTAGGATTCAAGTAGGCATGTGGATCTTGAAAGATCATAGCCACCTGCCGACCACGCAAATGCCGAATGGCTCCTTCTTTGAGTGCAAGGATGTCTTGATTTAAAAACGTTAATTTCTCACCCTCAATTCGTGCATGTTTTGGCAACAATCTCATCACAGCCTTAATGGTGACACTCTTGCCACTTCCACTCTCACCAACGATACCAAGCGACTGCCCTTGCAAAACGGTGAAAGAAACATTGTTGACCGCCCGGGAGATGCCACCATCGCGGTGAAACTGCACCTGCAACTTGCTAACTTCCAGTAGGGCATTCATGGCGTGTCCATCTCCTTTAGCGTAAGCTCTTACTGTCAAACACGTTGCGCAATCCATCGCCCAAGTACGTAAAACTTAAGAGGGTGAGTGCAAAGGTTACTGTTGGAAAAATCAGCAGATAAGGAAACGAAAATAGACTGGTTTGTCCGTTGGAAATCAGTGCACCCCAACTTGGTGTGGGCGGTTCGACACCAAGCCCCAGCAAACTCAGTGCAGACTCAACCATCATGTTAGCTGGAATTCCAAACGTGATAGCAACGACGACCGGCCCCAAGGAATTAGGAATGACATACCGTCTCAGAATCTGCCACCATGTGGCCCCCAATCCACGTGCCGCACTAATATAATCCGACTCCTTGATCACCATTACCTGTCCACGAACAAGTCTTGCCATACCAACCCAACTCGTTGCAGCTACAGCGATGAGAATAGCAAATACAGAGTGCCCCAACATCACGACGAGGACTATGCTAAACAACAGACTGGGGAAACCATACACAACATCCACAATCCGCATGAGAATAGCATCAACAAGGCCTCCTGCGTAACCGGCTATCGCCCCCAAAAATAATCCCAATGTCACTTCTACTAGTTCAGCACCGAACCCAATTACACAAGCAGTTTGCAAACTGTATAACAGGCGACTGAGCATATCTCTTCCTAATTCATCCGTTCCGAACCAATGTTGCCAAGATGGCCCCTGATAAGTCGCGAGGAAATCAGCTTGCGTATACGGATAGGGGGCGATCAACGGTGCAAAAATAGCGCATAGGATTAGAAATAGTACAAAACTACCACCAATTACGGCCACCTTATTTTTACGCAAGCGACTCCAAATCAGGGTAGCCATCGATCTACGCTTGAGCTTTGTGTTTGATGATTCACCTACTACTTGAAATGGGTCTATCATAGCCGCCTACTCCTTCCCGTAGGACCGCCTGATGCGCGGATCCAATACGCCATACGTAAGATCAACGAGCCAATTCATCACTAAAATAACGGTCGCGTATAGCAACGTGGAATCCATAATAACCGGATAGTCAGATTGACTCGCTGCAGCCGTGAAATAATGCCCCAATCCAGGTAGGTTAAACATCTGCTCAATAAATACGGTACCGGTCATGAGTCCTGCGAGAAGCGGTCCGACAACGGTAACAAGAGGAATCAATGAATTACGCAGTGCATGGGACAAGATAACATTACGCATCGACCCACCCTTTGCCAGAATTCCGTTGATATAATCACTGTGAAGGCTATCAAGCAAACTACTTCGCAAATACCGAGACATAGAACCAACCATCGGTATCGCTAATGAAAATACTGGCAGTACAAAATTCTGCCACTGCGTATAGCCAATCACAGGCAACCAATGCAACCACAGAGCAAAAATAACGATCAATAATACAGCCACTACATAAGACGGTAACGATGTTCCGATCATGGCTACAAACATAATTGAAACGTCCATCCAGCCATTTTCTCGAATCACAGCCACCACACCAAGCGGAATTGCAATGATCAATGCTGTCGCCACAGCCATCAATGCAAGTTTGATGGAAAACGGGAATGCTCGAACAATGATGACTTGCGTTTGCGTGCTTGGAAATTCAAACGATGTTCCCATATGCCATGTTAGAAAGCCCTTGACGTAATACCACCATTGAACATACCAAGGATCGTTGAGATGATAATACGAGACCAGTGCTTGCATCACTTGCGGCGTGACACCAAATCCTCCCGCAACTTGCGAGACGCCACCTGCCTGAAAATTCATACTTAGAAAACTTCCTGGAGCAGCCTTCATCAAGAGATACGTAACGAGGGATATGCTTAAAAATGCTATAAACATGTACATCACGCGATATCCTATAAAACGCAACAATGGTTAGCCACCCCTTTTCTTATCCGGGTTTGCTTAATTCCGTGATGTTGGAGGAGCGCTTCGCATAGGCTGCGCAAGAGCGCTCCTCCATGGATGTTATTTCACCGAGATGTCACCTAACCACACAGGTGGCGTTACCAACCACATCCGCATTGGAAAGTAGCCATGGACATTCGAGCGTAGTAATATCGCATTGTTCACTGTGTAGACAGGCAACACATAAGCAAGATGGTTCTTTGCAATGATGTACTGCTTCATAAGACTTACATTGTTCGTCTGTAATGCTTTTACACCTATTTTCATTACTGAACGCACAGCCATTGGCTCATCTTTAGCAATCAATTGCGATTCTAGATAATTCTTTTCCGATGGATCCATGGGGCTTGTTATCACTTGTTCCAGTTTGGTAGCATCAGAGCCACTAAGCGACCAACGCGGAACATTGGTAAAACCAGGGAGACCAGCAAGTGTTGTAGGCATCAATGACTTCCAACTCGGGAATTGGGAGTATTGTCCATATTGTGTAAAACCAACTTCATTCGCCGGAAGAACCTGATTTAACTGCGATACATACACATTCCACGACACCTCTTGCAGATCTACGGTGACACCAAGCGTTTGTTCCCACATCTGTTGAATTGCTTCAGCCACTTTATCGGGGCTGGCCGTCAAGATGCGTACGGTCGGGAATCCTTTTCCGCCAGGATAACCTGCTTCTTGCATTAACTTCTGCGCATTCGTAGGATTGTATTGCAATCCATCTTGCGCAATCCACGGAGCCATCCAAGTAGTAACTTTGCCATCGTAAGCAGGCACCCCGGTACCTAAAAGAACGCTTTTAGCAATTGCCTCTTTATTGATCGATTCTGCAAATGCTTGGCGAACCTTCAGGTTTTGAAGTGCCGAATTTAGGCTTGGTGTAACTTGAAGTGTGTAATTGACTGCGGTTTGCACGTGTTGCAGTTGGTTTTTTAATGTAGAATTTGCATTAACCGCAGGGACGTCTTGAGGATTAAGAATTGCCATATCCGACTGGTTGTTTTCAAACGGCAATAATTCTGACGCACCACTTTTTGAAGCAAGCACATGAATTTGTTTTAAAGGTACTTTCCCATAGTAGTAAGGATTGGGAACGAGTATCTCGTCTGTCCCTGGTGTGTAAGAAGACAGCATATAGGGGCCGTCTGAAACGACCGTGGCCGGATTGGTCCAAATCGATTCATTTTTTCCCGAAACGACCTTAGGATCGACTGGTAATTGCCACATATCGGTTGCCAATTGCGTTAACAAACTGGGATCAGGTTGAGAAAGTGTGATTTGCAGTGTATAATTATTGATCGCTTTGACACCAAGGGAATTAACAGGATACCCTACGACGATGCGGTTAGCATTTTTGATTGGTACATCACCCAAATAGCTAGACTGGTGTTTTACCAATTGGGCTGTGACTGGATTGATTGCTCGTCGCATCGAGTAGACGAAATCGGGTGCAGTTACAGGGTCTCCATTGGAGAACCGTGCATTTTTTCGCAAATAAAACGTCCATACATTGCCCTTTGTAGTCCAATGCGTTGCAATCGCCGGGACAACTTTGAAATTAGGCCCAAAATGCACCAATCCTTCAAAAATACCGAGTTCATCTTGTCGTGCATCCCATGAGAAAATCGCAGGATCAAAACCCACCATGTCATCGATTGTATAGAAGGTAAATGTCCCCGTTGAGCTGGCAGCACTTGTCCTTTGCGCTGCTGAAGCAATAGAAAACGAACCCATCATCATCAACGTCATAAGACTTGCCGACAGTACAGAAACCGTCTTTTTGACTTTGATATTCACATTGACACCCCTTTTCCGATTCGTTGGTAGTGATCTAAATATAGTTCCATGGCGATACGCACAGCCTCTTGTCCATCACGCACCGAAAGAATCGGTTCGACGTTTTTCCCTTGTACTAAGCGCACAAAATATTCAATTTCCTGATTCCAACCACCTCCTCCAATCCCAATAGGCGTTTTCCAGTAGGATTGATCCCCCTCCTGTGTGTAAACTTTGACCGTCTGATAGTCATATAGAATCGTGCCCTTAGACCCATAGATTTCAATCCCTGTAAACCCCGGTTTGCTCATCCAACCAACTTCGAAATACCCGGTACACCCACTCTCAAATGTTAAAATACCGATGGCATAATCTTCTGAGGCAATCGGCTGCTTATACGTATGAATCCTACCCATGACATCGGTTACCTCACCTGCAAAATAGCGCAATAAATCGATAGCATGTATGCCCATATCCAATAGAGCTCCGCCACCCGCCAATTCCTTTTTATAAAACCAATCGGACACTGCGTTCCAAGATTGGTAAGGACCTTCATGAGAAAACCGGTCGCGAATCGAATACAAATCACCGATCAATCCATCAGTCAATTGTTTCTTAATCCACTGATTGGCCTTCATGAAACGATGAGTGAATCCTACCATGAGAATTTTCCCAGTCTGTGTAGAAACCTGGTGCATCAAATCAGCATCAGCCACACTCAATGCCATTGGCTTTTCACAAAGAACGTGTTTCGAAGCACGCAAAGCTGCGACCGTTTGTTCTGCATGTAATGCGTTAGGCGTACAAATGCTAACAGCATCTAAATTCGGCATTTCTAGCAACTCTCTATAGTCTGTGACCACGGTTTGTATGCCAAATTGGTGTGCCATCAATTGTGCCCGTGCAAGATCAATGTCAGCAATCGCAGCAATCTCAACTTCACCAGACAATTGATGATATCCCGGTAAATGGGCATGTTCTGCAATGGCTCCAGCACCTATAATGCCAACACGCAACGGCCTTGTCTCCATATAACCCCTCCTAACAAATGCCTTAATGTTAGTGTTAAAAGTACATTCGACAATCAGGAGAACTATTCCTTCATAAAAAATATTTTTTTCGGTTAAAATCACCATTTCGTAGAAAAAAAACTACCTTTCTTCACTTCTTGCTAACGTAAAAGCATTTTGCAAACTGATTTCCGTACCCATTTGTCCGTCTTCAATACCCTCAAATTCGACAGAAAGATAACCATCATATCCAGACTTTACGATCTCATGCATGACAGCGGGCAAATCGATGTCACCATGGCCCAGAATTGCTCCTCGCAAGAAATGGCCGCCTACAGTCTCGAAAAAGCCTCTTCCAAGCACAGACGATGATTTGCGTACATAAAAATCCTTCAAATGAATCATCGAAGCAAGCGGGAGGTTTTTCTTTACAGCTGCTACCGGATCTTCATCCACACACAGAAAGTTCCCTACATCGATCGTCGTTCTAAAGTTCGGTCTGTTCACTAACTCTACTAGTCTTGAGACTCGATCACTCGCTTGGACAAAAAATCCGTGATTTTCGACACTCGTTGTGATGTGAAACTCTGCAGCATAATCAGCAATACGTTGACACGCAGTCACGATCCCCGGTAGATCCTCTTCAAACTGGGTAATACCTGTCTCAGGTATGGGACGCCAGGCCACGTCATGCCGCAGCAAGTGCACACCTAATTGATGGGCAATGTCTACTTGCGCCTGCAGTTCTTGAATCGCCTTTTCATACTGAGCTGAATCTTTTACGATCAAATTTCCGCGAACCGCATAATTAGAAATATCGATGTTACTTTTCGTTGCCTGTTCGCGAATCTCCTCAATGAGGGATGGATTTTGTTGTAAAGTAAAGCCAATCGGCACGAGTTCCACGTGTTGTGCCCCTCGTTCCGCCATCCAGCGAATGGCAGAAGGCACTGTCATATCGCCATTTTCAAGTGACTTATGAAGGCTATACGTACTCACACCTATTTTCATATTTTCCCTCCTCCTCGTACTAGGAATATCATTCTTGCATAACGTTGGCAAGATCTTTCTTTTTGCTTTGTTCCTATATAATGAAAGCACTTACGTAACAGGTGATATGTGTCATGGAAAAATCACAATTTTCATTTGCCATATTCTCTGATCCGCACTTCATGGCTTGGAAAGAAAGTAATCTACCCGTAAAATCCCAATAAGCCCGTGTTTGTATTTTTCATCAGCCCGTGAATGACACTGTCGCAGATTCCAAACATACATGCATCCAATCGAATGTTTTGCGTAATATTCTCCGTCAACACCAGCATGTGCTCTTCTTTTCAGGGCACACTCACTGCAACATGGATCAGTAACTTTTGTGGGAGGTGGCTGCCCATATGGAAATTATCCGCAATCTCGATTTGTTGAGGTATATCAAAATCGAATCATAATTCGTGTACGAGATCACAAAACGGCAAGTTTCATAGAGGCGCATGACCACACAGTGTGGATCCCTTTATAAAAGGCCTTAGCATTACCCATAACTATTAAGCGGGTGAAGGATCTCCCACATTGTAGTTAGATCATGAAGTCGGTGGAAGCTATAGTGGGACAATTGACGTTGCTTGCGTTTCAAACGTTTTTCACTCTTTTGTAGCCATTTTGGATTCTCGAAAAAAACACCAACTCATGTAGTCGGCGTCCTGGTTCGTGGTTATTGTCGCTAAAAATGGTCGATGCTATAATGGTGGTGAATAGAGGGTTGTCATAGCCCGCTAGTTTGATTAATCAATTCCCCTTGCTAGCTGCATAGTTGACTTACCATAAAGAAGCGGTAAAATTTATCGCTAAACAGGAAAAGGCCGTTCAAGAACGGATTGCTCATGGACTGAGAGGCTTGCTAAACGATCCGCCAATCGGAGACATCAAATAAATGAAAGGATACACGGGTTTGTATCGGTTGCGATCGGCCTTGGCAACGCCCTCATCGTTAGCGTCGGTGATTTTCTCGATGATCCACAAGATGCACGTTTTTTCCATTTTCCATGCTAGACTTGCCATATCACCCTGCGGTCCTCTCATGAGCGCCATTTCCCAATCGGCTTTTTCCTTGAGGTATTTCGCTTTCTTTTCTAGCAGGTGCATGACGCTCTGGATATGGCTATCCTCAATGTCTGTGACCGCCAGCACGCATCCGTCACGTGTAACCCATTCGGTTTTGCGTTCGAAACCACGTGGTTTTCATCTATTGCCAATACCCTGCCGCCAACACAACCGTTGCAATGAGCGACGCTAACCCCACGGTGTGGTCTATCGTGCTTCCTGTTTTGACCAGTCGAACGCCTAACCGTTTGTGTTCACCTACTGCTAAAGGCCACAAGACAGGTACGCCGCCAGATACCGTATCGGCTAGCATGTGAACGATATACCCGATCACCACAGCGTAGGTGAGCAAAAGTAGGTGCAGTGGTGTTAGCGCCATACCTAGACCTATGCCAAGAACAAGTAGCCCAAACAACGAATGCGTAAATGTTCGATGGGCTACAAAGGCTGTGATGGTACTCCATACAGCCATAAGCATCATACCGGTTAAAAAGGATGTTCCGTACTTAGCATCAATAATCGCTAGGACAATGCACCCCATCGCTATCATGAGCATGGAGATTTTTCGCGCCATTTCACCACCCATCAAGGTGAGGACAGCGGCAACTAAAACGATCAAACTTAGCGTATTGAATCCGCCGTGCTGTACGGTTAAGAGAAGGAAAAAGAGCATGAGAATGGTTCGTACAATGGCCTCCACTTTGCGTGTGCCAATCGAATGAAACTCATCTAAATCCGGTAGGATACTTCCTACCACGCCTAAACCGATCCACAAGGCGGCTGTTTCAAGGTTCAAGAAATTTCCGTGAGACGCTTGAACCAACCACGCTCGGGGATGAACGGCATCCACCATCGAAAGTGTGACGATGGACGCCAGTAAGCCAGTTGCCATATGCGTTTTGCCGAGCATCGAGTTTTTCTCCTTTGTTATTTCGCTTTTGTGTCAACGCAACGCTTCGTCAATAAGAATAACCGAATTTGCTTGAATGGTTTGGAACGTACGACGTGCTTGATGGAAATCCATTTTTATTGCTTGCAAATACTTCGCAAAAGCTTCTTCTTTCGTGATAATTGCACCAGGTAGAACATGGTCTATTTCACACACATGTTTTTTGTACACATCGCGCGGTGCTTCTCTGGTGGTTTCATCGATCGTAATCAAGCGTAGTATGGGAGTATCAACGATTTTGTTTAATCTCTTTTGTCAAGCTTTCTGCATGATGCCCGCTTTCAACCACTCTCAAGTAGAATCCCCCATTTCTAATCCCAGTTGAGGCTGTCAAGGTACGCTTTCCCGCCTTGACAGTCGGTTCAATCCGTCCGTTAAAACGTTGAGCCAAAACTTCGCGGATTCATGATCGCCAATCCACATCCCCAGCACATCTTTTTGCCCGTCGAGAAAGACGACCGCATAGACCGGCTGTAATGGCGATTCTGCCATTCTTGAATACTTGGCATGCGCCGCTGATGCTTCTTGACGAGGATGGGATCGAACTCACTTTGGTGATCACGGGGGATCTCAAGATCGATGGTGCCAAGGTCGGATTCTACCGTTTTCGAACTGTGGCCATTGCGACTATTCTCGGTTTGCTTGTTCTTGGTGTCATGTTTGGTGTAACCCAGATGCGTGTCCATCTCGGCTTCGAGCATCTCTTGCATGGTACTTGCGAAGAGTTCCATGATCATGGATTGCACATCGTTCAAGTCTTTCAAATTGCCCTTTCATCCTCCCAAGGTGAACTCCCTTTCGGGGTGTTGGGAGTTTACACAAACTATTTTACACCCTCATTCCCTATTCCCAGCTGTACATCATGTCCCTGTATTATCACTTGTACCATATCCTTCAAACTCTCCACGTTTGCCTTTCGCATAATGATCATACTCCGTTAACAGCAATCTGCTCAATATCAGCCATATGGACAGATTTACTTTGAATAAGTCGCATGCAAGTTAACTTTAGATCTTCCGAAGTTGCCATCATTTCGATAAATCGGTTAGGTTGCGCCTTATAATGATCCACTCTCATTCACTAAGTCCAAGGATTTTCCACCCTAACCTGACCATTTTCGAAATCGGATACGTTTCGTGTAACTACAATCAAATCGTGCGTCATCGCCGTTGCAGCAATCAAGCTGTCCATCACAGGAAGTTTAATCCCCTTCTTTTCTGATGCACCTACCAGTCTTCCCCACGTAGACAGCACATCGAGGCTTAATGGAAGTATCCGATGCTCAAATCGCTTGGTCAAATCTACATGTATCCACGTTTGAAGTTGATCCGTCATTGTTTCGTCGCTCAATTTACTGATCCCTTTTTGAAGTTCCCCAAAGGTGATCACACTTAGAAACAAGCTATTTTCATGATGTCTTTCTATCCAGTGAAGTACCTTGGCATTTGGTGCTCTCTTGGTAAGCTCAGAAATCACGTTGGTATCCAAAAGATAGTTCACAAATCCACCTCACGACCACAATCTGTATCCCTTTCTACATCAAGATCCGCATTATGGAATGGAGACGCTGCAAAAAACTCCATCAGCGTGGTTTGAGGACGGATTAAACGCTCGTACTCCTGCATCGACAAAACAATAGCAGCCGGTTTCCCATGGACGGTAATAATCTGTGGACCGTTGCTAGAAGCATCGTTAACAACCTGACTCAAACGGTTTTTTGCTTCTTGAAGTTGCCACACTACGCTCATAACATCATCCTCGTTTCATCTAGACTGTCTAGCTATATTATATACACTTAATGCATTTTCAACACTAGGCAACGATGGCCTTTTTCAGCCTATCGAGACGTTCCGCCAACAAACGTGAAAAACCTATGCCAAGACAATTCATGGATAACAGAAGTTGACGTTTTCACCTCTAAGAATAGCTCCATGAGGCGAAAATGGAGCGGTCATGGAGAGTTTACGCGAACACGAGGCGGAACTCCTGAAAACGCCGGTTGAAGTCAACGAATCGGAAATTCCGACGGAGCACCTGCTGCACACGAAGGAGCAGGAACTCGAATCGTTACGTGACGGGGTGAATCGGCTCAAGGACTTATTTGTGATGGGCGATGTGACAAAGGCCGAATATAAAACGCGCCAGGAACGCCTGAAGGATCTGATTGTGAGAAAGGAGAACGAGTACGAGCAATTGAAGGAGAGCCCGGACGGATGCTCACCCCTTACCCACGCTGAATAGCTGCAGTTGATTGATGAGTTTAAATCTTCTTGGACAACCGCCATCGACGTAAAAGAGCGCAACCGGCTCATGAAGCTGATCACACTGCGGATCGAATATACACGCGGCGGGGATGAGGTCGACATTCGCGTGAAATTTCGATAATCGAGACGCGAGAGGATCGCCGATCGGGTTCCTGTTCACTCTCGATTCAATGTACTTGCTTACGAAGCTCCTCGACCTGCTCACGCGCCAAATTGGTGACTTCGTCAACTTCGTCTATGGCCATGCCTTTCATAAGAAGATTTGTCGCAATCTCCCGCGCTTTGCTTTCAGCGGCCTCTCGTTCAATGGCCTTCACCGGATCAGTCATTTTCAAGACCTCCTTCAACCTATCGATGTCCTCATCACTCATTGCTTTTCCGCTTAGTCCTAGCAATATACCTGCCATCAGGTTTCTTTCGTTATCATCTGAAATAGCCAGCGCCAAATCCAACGTTCGCTGCAGCACCTCTTGGCCGGTCATATTTGGATGGCGCATATGCGGGACAAATGCCAAATCAAATCGGTCTTCAGGCTTCCAATCATCAAGACGAATGTGGTCCTCCAGCCGTTCCAGAACTGCTTGTGCATCGCGCGATTTCAGATACACATTCTGAACACGATACGCTATGCCACCCGCATTCAGTCGATCCAGCGCTTCCAACACGTCTCGGACGTACAGAACAATCGTTCTAACCGGCTTTTTGTAGTATGCCGTCAGATGTGCATCGTACAAGAGAAAACGGTACAAGTCCTGCTCTTTGGTCGTCTGAAACTCGTAATGAAGCAACTCCCCCGATTCCGTCTCAAAAGCAAGATCGAGAAAGCTTTGCCGAATTTCGACCTCCGGTAATTCCGTCGGTATCGCTCGTAGGATTCGAACGTCGTGCAAACCGGACTTCTGTCAAGATGTTAGACACAAAAAGAAGAACTTTTTAAGCCACTGAGTTAGATAATAGATCCTCCATTTGTTGCGGGGTTTTATACCCAATTGCTGAATGCATTCGATTACGATTGTATCGCCCTTCAATATATTGAAATAATTGCGGTTTTGCGTCTTCATACGATTTGAACATCGTTCTGTAGACCAGTTCTTTTTTTAGTATGGCATGAAAACTTTCAATAGGTGCATTGTCATAAGGGCATCCCTTGGCAGAAAATGATTGCCGAATGCCTTGCTGGATTAGGTGCTCTCGATACTCGTGACTAGTGTACTGACTCCCTCGATCAGAGTGGAGTATCACCCCTGTAGCGGGTCGTTGCGTGGTTACCGCTTGATGAAGCGCGGATACTACGCAGGATTTATCCATCGTTCTGCTAAAACTCCAGCCAATAATTTTGTTAGTGGCTAAGTCCATGATGGCGGCCAGATAACACCAACCGTCTTGAACTGTGTGCAGATAGGTGATATCACTAACCCATTTTTCATTTCTTTTTGTCGTGGAAAAATCCCGCTTGAGTAAATTTTCACCTCCGTTATACACCGCATCCTTTTTATAAGGCCGATATTTTTTGATGACGACGGATCGAAGACCCAAGCTTTTCATGATGCGCTGCACTCGTTTTTCACTCACCTTAAAAGGTAAATCTAGCTTTTTAAGCTCCTCTCTAATTTTTGGTGCTCCATAAACACCATCTTGTTCGTGATAAATTCGTATAATTTCTTCTTTTACTATCCTGTTTTCTTGCTTCAAACGCCCCTCGGGGCGTTTTTGGGTACAGAAATAATAGCTGCTACGACCGATTCCTAGCACCTGGCATACTTTTTGGGTGGTGTGTTGTTGAGACTGGGATGCGGCGACATCCACCAGTTCACGCACACTTATTTTTTTGCGAATATGGTCATAGCTTTTTTTAAGATATCATTTTCCTCTTCCAATTCCCGAATCCGAACCTTAAATTTCTTGATATCTACGGCCGTCAGCGTCTCTTGCTCTATCGTGATTT
>JAKACU010000126.1 GCA_021821185.1 Bacillota bacterium | reverse complement strand
CTATTAGGCGGTGCAACCGCCATTCAGTTGCGCAGAAAACATGAGGATGGCGGATCGCTAGTTGAGCTGGGCAGGAGGATAAGACACTTAACCACCGAGTTTCATGCTTATTATTTTGTCAATGACCGTGTCGACGTAGCTCTTATCACGGATGCCGACGGCGTACACATCGGCCAATCTGACATAACGTGTCGTGATGCTCGGACACTTCTAGGCCCCAATCGATGGATCGGCGTCTCTGCCAGCTCGGTAAGCGAAGCTCTGCAGGCACAGCATGACGGAGCCGATTACCTTGGGGTGGGATCGATGATGCCAACCTCCACCAAACCGGATGCCGACTTATGCAGCACGGAAGAGTTGCAGATGATTGCAAAAACAGTCGCTATCCCTATTGTCACGATCGGCGGTATGGCTAAAGAGAATGCACCGGATATGATCCATGCCGGCGCATGCGGTGTGGCTGTCGTGTCTGCCGTGATGCAGGCTGCAAATCCACGCTTGGCCGCAAGTGAAATGTCCCAGGCGGTGAAGGAAGCGCTATTTGGACAAATGCACTAGGAAAACCGCCGACAATCCACCTTTGACCAGCGCATATTTTGCATTGCCGGCAAGCAAGTGAATATCTGCCGCGTTGGACCATCAAGGGAGGAGGAAATTGCATGTACGACGGAGGCACCTTTGGAGGCTTCACTCGGTGGGCGGTCGTGTTTTTGATTATCTTCGTCTTGTTTTTCCTGTTGATTCCAGTTTACAAAACTGTTTGCAGCACAGTTCCCGTCTATTAAGGCACGCACCTCAGGGACCCTTTGCCGGGCCCCTGAGTGGTTTCGGTGCAAATTAACGTCAGGATCGGCCGCTTCGTTGCTGTTGTTCTGCCGCGTCATCGTACGGATAGGTGACAGGCAAGCGGCTTGCTCCATCAAGGCGGGCCATCTGCTGTGCACTCAATGCCCATCCAGACGCCCCCAGGTTGTCTTCCAGTTGCGCCAGCGAACGTGCGCCGATAATAGGCGCCGTTACAGCCTGGCGTTGTAAAAGCCAGTTGATCGCAGTTTGCGCAGGTGTCTTTTCTGCCTCGCGCGCCACGGCATACAAGGCATCGAGAACGCCCCACGTATAATCGTTGTCATAGCGGCTCCAGGATTCCCCCCAGCCGTGCTTTTCGGCTTCTGCCACCCGTGTATTTTCAGGCGCCTGCTGCATTCCCCGCTGAAATTTTCCGCTTAACCAGCCTCCGCGAAGAGGGCTCCAGGGAATCACGCCAAGTCCCTCCTCCTGACAGAGCGGCAAGAGTTCATACTCTGTTGCGCGACAGAGCAAATTGTACTGCGGTTGCAGGCAAGAGAACGTTTCCCAGCCGTTTTTCTTACTCGTGTATAGCGCTTTTTGCAACTGCCATGCGCGAAAATTACTCGCTCCAAGATAGCGAACCAAGCCGCGCTCGACAAGCGCGTGTAACGTGCTGAGCGTTTCTTCAAGCGGGGTCAGTGGATCCCAGGCATGGACCTGATACAAATCGATATAATCGGTGCCAAGTCTCTTCAGGCTCGCCTCGATGCCTGCCATGATATGCTTGCGGCTTAGCCCCACGTCGTTTTGTCCGTCGCCCATGGCAAACCGCACCTTGGTGGCAATCACAAAATCATCACGGTTTTTCGTTTTCAACCAGCGTCCCACGATCTCTTCTGAAATGCCCCGCGAATAGACATCTGCGGTATCAAGGAAAGTGCCGCCAGCTTCCACAAAGCGATCGAGAATCGCAAAGCTGTCCTTCTCACTTGTCTCTCGGCCAAACGTCATAGCACCCAGACACAAATCACTGACCTTCAATCCCGTTTTTCCTAACAAACGATATTGCATTGCGTACCCTCCTTAATTTTTCACGTAATTTCTCCAGGAATGCTGCGGTTGCCAATGCAAAAGTTGCTTTACCTTTTTGTTGCCAAGCAGTGTCTCATAGCCATCAAAAGGCTCGCGAAAATCAACAACATCAGGGTAGCGCGCAGCCATCAAGTCGCGGCTCTTAAGATCCATGCTGCTGTCATCTGCCGCTACATTGAGGCTTACATAACCCAGGCCATCGGTCTCTACGGCCAATCGGCAGACGACGGCCGCGTCTCTTGTGTCGATGTAACTCCACAAAATCCTGTCGCGCTCCTCAGGATTATGCAAAAAGCTCGGAAAATTCTTGTACATGTCAGGTGCGATTACATTGCCAAGACGCAAAGCAACAACTTGCATACCTGTCTTACGGTGAAACATGGCTCCAGTTTGTTCATTGACGATCTTGGATAAACCATAACTATCTTGCGGCAACTGGGGATGTTCCTCATCGATCGGCACATAAAGCGGACTGAATCGCTTCACGGCAAACACCAAACCGTACGATGACTCACTTGATGCAATGACACTCTTTTTGATGCCTAACGCACTTGCTGCTTCAAGCACGTTGTATGTAGACAGTACGTTATTGTGAAACGTCACTTCATTAGGATGTGAATACGCGACAGGAATAGCCGCCAAATGCACCACGGCGTCAGCACCCTCAAGCACTCCGTAGACCTGTCCGAGCTGGGTTAAATCTGTTACTACCGTCTTACACACTGGCTCTTTGGGCAATTTTGCGTCTGCGTTAACGACCTCATAGCCTTTATCCATGAACTCTTGCACAACCCAAGTGCCCAATAGCCCGCTGCCACCCGTGACAACAACCTTACTCAATTACGCTTCCCCCTTTTCATCATGATAACGGAAACATTCACCTCCGAAAGCTATTGTATACCCATCACTTCGCCTTATGAAGTAGTGAAAAGGTATATACATAATTACACGTTTTATACCAACTTACTTTTTTACAATAAGTCGGTTAGTATCTCAAAGTCCGTCAAATTGTTCTCCGATTCCTGATAGATCTTGATCCACTTATGCTTAACCGTACTGAGTGCATTAAGCAGGTTAGGGTCAAATTGCGTGCTCCGTCCCTCTTCGAGCGCTTTAAATGCTGTCCTGTAATCCATCCCTTTTCGATAGGCGCGCGAGGAAGTCATTGCATCAAATGCGTCTGCCACCGCCAAAATACGAGCCTCCAAGGGAATCGCATCCCCTTTTTTGCCCGTTGGATAGCCCTGGCCATCCCAACGCTCGTGGTGGTACAATATGCCGCTTTTCAAGTGTTCCAAACCTGATATTTTCTCGATCATCCGCGCGCCAACGATGGGATGAGTCTTGATAATAGCAAACTCGCGCTCTGTCAACAGCCCAGGCTTTATCAATATAGATTCCGGAATATTAATCTTGCCCATATCATGCAGCAACGCGCTCAAACGCAAGTCGTTCAGTTTCTGCTCGTCCTGGTATTCCTTTAGCGACCTCGCCAGTTCTACCGCATACAAACTGACTCGTTCGCTATGGCCAAAGGTATATTGGTCCTTGGCCTCTATGGCCACCACAAAGCTCTTTACCACCTGTTCAATCGTTCTCTTTGCTGAAACGGTGCTGACCTGCTCACCATAGAGGCCTTGTAATTTTCTCATAAACAGGTAACTCAAGGTCACAATGATCAGGTAAAGCAACACACGATTTGAGATATCGATCGAATCATATACCTTAGGATAAAATGGAAAATAAATACTGGTAATCAACAAGGCGATTATGCCAATGGAGGAATAGAGCATGAGCAGCCATGCATCCCAATAAAACCCGGCTATTAGCGGAATAAGCAAAAAATAGCTCCAAGCTTCTGTATAGCCTGACCCAAAATAAAGACCAATGATCAACCCAATAAAGTACAGCAAAACAAAGTGCGTTTTACTCTTCACAGAGGTTCGAACTACTTTGTTGATCAAAAAGATGGCCCCGCCAAACCCTAAACAAAGCAACAGAATTCCAATGTGCGCTCTTGAATAAGGAAGCTTCAACAATTGGAATACCGTTGTCCAAATCAGGCTTGCTCCTAAATAAAAGAGGGCGATCGACATAAACTGATCATTCAGATTTTCCCGACTCTTTATAGAATATTGCAAATATAGTTCTTTCTTTTTGTCTAGCACGAAGACATCCTTCCCAAAAACGAACGGAATATAGTGCCCCATCGTTTATACGAGTTCACGTTAACAGAAATAATAGGCACATTCAACAGAAAAATACAAACTATCTATCTTCCTAAACTCAGGAAATATATTATTGAATGTTCCTGGCATAATTGTTACACTTGTTTTGCCAGACAAACCATTGTAAAAGATGGATATATTTATACATGCCCCGCGTATTTAAAGAGCAATTTATTCGCAATCTAGGCGTTTTATCGGAAAAAGAAGTGCAGAGGCTCTAAGAAACGAAAATCGCGATTGCCGGATGCGGGTGTATCGGAGGATTCTCAGCGGAGTTGCTTACGCGAATCGGGATTGGAACACTGGCTTTGGCTGATCCTGATACGTTTGACGTGTCCAACATCAATCGCCAATGCGCCGCCACCTATCGGACCATTGGACAAGGGAAAGTCGACGCACTTTCCGATCATCTGCTCACCATCAATCCTGATTTAAACATCATCCGTTATCAGCAAGGTGTCAATGAAACGAATGCAGACGAGTTTGTCGCAGAATCCGATTATGTGATCGATGCGATCGATTACTTCAATCTGCCAGAAGCCATTTCCGTACATCGGGCCGCGCGCAGGCGAAATCTCTTCGTGATCACAGCAGCCGCCCTTGGTTTTGGAACGACCGTTCTCGCGTTTTCACCGCAAGGCATGACGATCGAGGAATACTTCGGCATCCCGAAAGACATCAGCATTCAGGATCTGCGTGGTCAGATGCTGTCGCCATCTGGGTACAGCAGCCAATTCCCAGCCTATGTAACTCCTGAGAAAGTGACAGAGTGGCTGGAACAAAAGACAATTCCGACGATCAGCGTGGGACAAGCGTTGGGCCCTGGCATTTTAGTGTCTCAGCTGATTTTGCATCTACTGCATAGAAAAGAGCCTGTATTTGTCCCGGACTCGATCCGGCTGCAATTTGAGTAAAAAGTAGCCTTTATGTGTTACTCGCCAAATGGTCAGATCGTTCATCCAACTCGGTTTGACCATTCGGCACTTCTACAATTTCCCTATCATTACAACTTTGGGTCAATCAATTACAACGGTGGGAAGTTTTCCGGTCTGAGATAAAAGAGTTCGTCGGCCGTGGCGGATGTTCTCATAGCATAAATGACATCCGGCAATGGCTCCGTAAATATCCTGGGGTCATCCGCTTCGCCCTTTGTTGTATCCAACGTGTAAGCCAACTTTTCTTCAGCCAGGGCAAATTCCGAGTGTATCCCCGGTTTATCGCCTCGAGGGTCGACTCTTCTCCATCCAGAGGACGGAAAATAAACCGCATTGAGCCCATGCAGCGCAAATCCAGACTCGACCGTGCCTTTTCTCATGACTCGCTGATAGCAAAATCCGGTGGGAATCCCCAGTCCTCGCAGCAATGCAGCGAGCAAGTGGGACTTGGCAAAGCAAATGCCTTCTTTTGCTT
>JAKACU010000125.1 GCA_021821185.1 Bacillota bacterium | reverse complement strand
GGCTGGAATAGCAAGCAAGGTAATCAGCGACCATAAGGACAATTGTGAAAACACAATCATCAACACGATGACCGCATAGGCAACGATCACGGCAATTCGCAAGGTGCTGATTGCACCGTTGCGGCCAAGCAAGATAGGCAGGGTTTTGCGACCGCCCTCTTGATCATGAACAATATCGCGAATATTGTTGGCAAGCAAAATTGACCCGATAAAAATAGCAACAGGAAGAGAAGCGA
Organism: Bacillota bacterium; assembly: GCA_021821185.1. The sequence continues at coordinate 5,285 of JAKACU010000125.1, read as the reverse complement.
TGGCTGCTCTCAGTGTAAGATTCTCTGCTTGAATGAAATAGCTGATAAGTACGATGACGGGGCCCATGATCATACCCGCTGTCACCTCACCAAAAGGTGTCGATGAAATGGGATGAGGACCTGAAGAGTATAAGTACATAAAGAGCATGCTAAAAATACCGGCGACAGCCACCCACCATGAAGTGGAAAGCGCGATATAAAGGCCAAGCAAGACGGCAATCAGCAGGGTTATCCATGCGATCAGCAAAACGGTTTTGGGAGCTACCTTGTCGCGTACGATAGTGCCGGCGATACCGACCATGTGTTCATTATCCAGTCCGCGTTTAAAATCGTAATATTCATTGATCATGTTGGCGACGGCTTGAATAAGCATGGATGAGACAAGCATGGCGATAAACAACCACACGTGAAAATGTGCGATGTGCAATGCTAGTCCAGTACCGACAAGCACCGGTGCAATGGACGCAGTTAATGTGGGCGGACGGAGCAACCGCCAGCCAATGGCAAAAATACGGCTTTGTTTCACGAATGTGTTCACCTCAGGCTTTACCATAGCATGCAGTGCTCCCAATCAACAAGTGGTGAAACTAGAGACGAATCTGGTATACTCTATTTACAGACTGACGAGTCGGAAAATGGTCTTATGGAGGTTGTCAACGATGCAATGGGAAACGAAACAAGAGTATCAGGACATTCGTTTTGAGTTTGCCGAGGGGATCGCTAAAATCACCATCAACCGACCGGAGGTGAGAAATGCGTTTCGGCCCGAGACGGTCGAGGAACTGATTGATGCTTTTGCGCAGGTGCGAGACGATGCAAGCATCGGCGCGGTAATTCTTACGGGAGAAGGGGATAAGGCATTTTGCTCTGGCGGCGATCAACGTGTGCGCGGAATTGGCGGTTATGTGGGAAAAGACCGTATCCCGCGGCTCAACGTTCTCGATTTGCAAAGACAAATTCGTCTGCTTCCTAAAGCTGTCATCGCTGCTGTGGCGGGATATGCGATCGGCGGAGGCCATGTCCTGCATCTTGTTTGCGATTTGACGATTGCGGCGGATAATGCGGTATTCGGTCAAACAGGGCCAAAGGTAGGAAGCTTTGACGCGGGCTATGGAACCGGAATTTTAGCGCGAACCGTAGGGATCAAAAAGGCAAAAGAGATATGGTTTTTGTGCCGCCAATACAATGCGCAAGAAGCGCTGGATATGGGCCTTGTCAATAAAGTGGTGCCTGTTTCACAACTGGAGGACGAAGCCGTACAGTGGGCTCGCGAAATTGTAGCAAAGAGTCCGATGGCTATACGTTTTTTGAAGGCCTCCTTCAACGTTGATACGGACGGCCTGGCGGGCCTGCAGCAGATGGCTGGCGATGCTACGATGATGTATTACATGACAGAAGAAGCGCATGAGGGTAAAAACGCGTTTTTAGAAAAACGTGCACCGAATTTTGGACAGTTTCCACGACTGCCCTGAAAGGATGTACAGGGTGGTATGAAACAAAGCATTCCTGATTGGTTGTCTGTGTTGCAGCAGGAAACCCATACCGCAATCATCGCTGGGCATCATCGCTGGACATATCATGAATTGTACCGTGTGTGTGCGGTTTTTGCGCAACGTTTGTCACGATTAGGCGTGAAGCAAGGGGACAAGGTGGCGGTGCTCGCCCGTCACCCTCTTGCTTTTGCGGCGGTACTTCATGCGTCGCGCTTTTTAGGAACGATCCTTGTTCCTGTCAATACTCGTTTGGCAGTGCCTGAGATTGTCTGGCAGCTAGAAGATGCTGAGGTTTCGTTTTTTATCTCGGACACAGGGCACGAGAGCCTGCTCAAAAGTGTTGTGGCGTCTTTGCATCACAGCATTTCGGTCGTGGTTTTGGATGGCGAGCACATGGATAGCGATGGTGAGGCCTTAGAACCAGGCCGCATTGATCTGGACGCCATACAAAGCATCATGTATACATCCGGCACCACAGGACATCCCAAGGGCGCTTTAATTACTTATGGGAACCATCTTTACGGAGCCACGATGTCCGGGTTTCGTCTCGGGATTCGTGACGATGACTGTTGGCTGACTTCGATGCCGCTGTTTCATGTAGGCGGGCAGGCGGTTTTGCTGCGCTCTGTCATATATGGCACGACGGCCAGTATTCATGAGCGGTTTGATGAAACGCTTTTTAACCAGGAAATTGACAGCGGCACGATCAGCCTCGTTTCGGTAGTTCCTGCCATGCTGGCGCGAATGATCGAAGGGCGAACGACACCGTATCCCAAGCAACTGCGTTGCGTGCTTTTAGGCGGCGGCCCGGCACCAAAGCCGCTCCTTGTTCGCTGTGCACAGTTGCAGATTCCCGTATCGCAAAGCTATGGCTTGACGGAAGCCAATTCACAAGCAGCCACACTAAAGCCTTCAGAAAGCCTGGTTAAGTTGGGATCTGCGGGTAAGCCGCTTGTTATGAATGAAATCCGCATCGTCGATGACGCAGGCAACGACGTTCCTGTAGGTGAGCCTGGTGAGATTATCTTACGTGGACCAACGATAACGAGTGGTTATTATCATAAGGAAGAAGCCAATAAAAAGGCGTTTAAAGATGGCTGGTTTTATACAGGCGATATTGGACTGCTGGATGCAGAGGGCTATCTGTATATGCTTGATCGGCGCCATGATCTGGTTATCTCAGGCGGTGAAAACATCTACCCTGCTGAAGTAGAAGCCGTACTGTTATCCCATGAGGCTGTGTCCGAGGCGGGTGTAACTGGAGTGGCCAATGACCGTTATGGTCAAGTGCCCATTGCGTTTGTGGTGTTGCGAAGCGGATATGAAGCTGTTTCTGCTTGGCAATTGAAAGAGTTTTGCCGTGCAAGGTTGGCCCATTACAAGGTACCGACAGATGTTCGTTTTGTCACCCATCTGCCGCGCAATGCATCTTTAAAACTGCTGCGAAGGGAACTTTTACAATGGGTATAAAAACGTCCGAAGTCATGACCTATTTCCAGCAACTGCAAAAAGCCAAACAGTGGGTGGCGCAACATAAGAGCAACCTTATCGTGAGCTTAAAAAAATCCTTTGTCACTCTGGGTGATCTCGCAAGTCTTGCTCAGTATGTGGAAAATGACTCGGCCGTCTATTGGCGGGATCCCGCGTGTGGTCAGGAACAGTTTGCTTTTGGAGTAGCCCATTCGGTTGAATCCAATAGTTACGACCCGATTCGTGATTTGCAACATGCCTGGCATGACTGTTCACAGCATGTTTTTGCCGATGACCTTTCTGATGTGCGGTTTTTCCTCGGTTTTTCTTTTGATCCCCGCCTGTCAATAAGCGAAAAACTCTGGGCGGGATGGCCGCATGGATGGCTGTTGCTGCCTCGCTACAGGGCCGTGAGGGATGCGTCAGGGGCATGTACGATGTATGCTTATTATTATCTTGGTGAAGACGACGCAGAGCAATTTGATATTGATCAGGCACTTGCTGACTTTGACCAAATAACCGCGGCTTGGGTGACAAAATCACGTATGGATTCCCTTCCGGTATCGTACGTTGCGCAGGAAATCCCCAATGATATGGGCCGTGCCGCATGGAAGAAAAAAGTTGAGGATGCCGTGAGCACCATCGTACACGGAGACTTAGCCAAAGTTGTTTTAGCTCGTCATGCAACTGTTGAAACAAAGGCGCACTTTGCGATCAGTGAAACTCTTCAGACGCTTCGTGAACAGTTTCCGGAAAGTGCGGTATTTGGCGTTTTTCGTGATGGAGCTGTATTTGCAGGTGCGTCGCCAGAACGGCTTGTCCATGTGCAAGACCACGGTGTTGCTGTCGATTGTCTGGCAGGGACAACTAGGCGATCACCTGTGCCTGATGAGGATGCGACGCTGGCATACGAGCTTTTGCGCAGTCAGAAAAACCGCCATGAACATCAGATGGTCATCGACGGCGTAAGACAAGCGCTTAACGGCGTAGTTTCTTCAATTCAAATAGCTGATGAACCAACAATAAAAAAATTATCCAATGTGCAGCATTTATACACACCTGTCAAAGGATTGTTAGCGCCTGGATATGATGCATTTTCCCTGGTTAAAAGACTGCACCCGACGCCGGCTGTGGCAGGATTGCCTAAACAAGCGGCTCTTTTCTATCTGGCCGATCACGAAGAACTTGCGCGGGGTTGGTACGCAGCGCCGATCGGATTTGTCGATGCCGCTGGCAATCTCGACTGCTATGTAGGACTTCGGTCAGCGCTGATTCAAGGCAACAGGGCAGAGTTGTTTGCTGGAGCTGGTATTACGGCTGATTCTGACCCTGAGCTCGAATATGTGGAAACCATGTGGAAAATGAATCCCATGCGTGAAGCTTTACACGTTGTTTCAGTAAGGGAGGGGCTGTGATGGCTGTTAATCCAGACTTGGCGATTGTGCTCGCCTTTGTGGAGGCACTGTGTCAATCCGGGGTGTACAACTTTTGCGTATCGCCTGGCTCAAGATCGACGCCGCTAACGATTGCTGCGGCAAGAAATCCCAAAGCGCGTGTCTGGACACTGCTTGATGAACGATTTCCCGGATTTTTTGCTTTGGGACTGGCACGTATTGTAAACGAGCCCGTTGTACTCATCTGCACATCCGGTACGGCCGCCGGCAATTACCTGCCAGCGGTAATGGAAGCCTCGAGAACGCGCGTGCCATTGATGCTTATAACAGCGGATCGGCCGCTGGAACTTCTTGGCGTCGGAAGCAATCAGACCATTGATCAAACGCACTTATATGGAACCCATGTGAAACATTTTATAACCATGCCCACGCCGGAAGCAAACGATCAGCTGTTTGACCATGCTGTGCAGATGGCAGCACGCATCACAGCGATTGCCCTGACAGTTCCCAAAGGCCCCGTACACGTGAATTGGCCGCTTAGAGAACCGCTGCTGCCTCCCGTCGAATTAGCTATGCCTGTACTGGCGCCAACGGTCTATCGGCACACACGCGCTGTTTCCAGGGAGCAGGCCCAATATCTTGGGGAACTCATCGCGTCACAGGAAAATGGTTTGATCATTTGTGGACCGACAGATGACATACAAGAGGCAAGAGCTATTCGCGCACTGGCTTTGCATACGGGGTATCCTATGCTTGCCGACCCATTGTCACAGCAACGGACACTGCAAGCTGTGTCGCCCTTGGTGATCGATGGTTATGACTTGTTTTTACGCGGAGCATTTGCGGCTGCTCATGCTTTGCAAACACACGAACGGCTGCGCGAGTTTACGCCAAAAATTGTGCTGCGCTTTGGTCAGACGCCTACTTC
>JAKACU010000124.1 GCA_021821185.1 Bacillota bacterium | reverse complement strand
AAGTTAACCGCGCGCGGTGCAGAGGTGCACATTGGACACGATGCGGCAAATATTTGCCATGCAGACTATGTGGTCTACTCTACGGCGGTTGCACAGGACAATGTAGAACTCGTGGCTGCCCGGAGTAAAAATATCCCAATTATGCATCGATCGCAAATGCTTGCCAAAGTGATGCAAGAGGGTCAAGGTGTTGCTATTGCAGGTGCGCATGGTAAGACGACAACCACGTCGATGGTGGCTTTTGCGCTAGAACAGGCAGGCCTTGATCCGACGTTTTTGATCGGCGGGATCGTCTCAAATTTAGGCGTTGGTGCAAAGGCTGGCAAAGGGGATTTTGTTATCGCGGAAGCTGATGAGAGCGATGGATCATTCTTGAATTACACACCAGCCGTCGCCGTGGTGACCAATATCGAGGCGGATCACCTTGAACATTATGATGGTAGCTTCGCCAATTTGACGAAAGCGTACTTGGCTTTTATGAATCGTGTGACATCTGATGGTTTGCTGATCACCTGTATAGATAGTGAAACGGTGCGCGAATTGTTGCCACATGTTTCATGTACTGTGCAGACATACGCCATTGATCGTGATGATGCCGATTATACAGTCTCCGTGCTGCACGCTGATGAACATGGTTCACAATGTCAGGTCTTGTGGCATGGGGAGTTACTCGGTATTCTTGAACTTCACGTACCCGGTCGTCATAATATCGCTAATGCGCTCGCGACAATCGCCGTGGCGTTGCATGCGGGCATTCCGTTTGCGGTGACTGCGCAGTCGTTAAAGGAGTTTCGCGGTGCGATGCGGCGGTTACAAGTCCTTCATGACGAAAATGGCATTACGATCATCGATGATTACGCCCATCATCCGACAGAAATAAGAGCGACACTGGCCGCAGTTCGGGTGAGTCATCGTCGTATCGTTGCCGTATTTCAACCACAACGTTACACACGCACTTTTCACTTATTTGATGAATTTGCTAAAGCTTTCGAACTGGCTGATGATGTCGTGATATGTGATATTTATTCACCAGCAGGTGAGCAGCCTATTGCAGGGGTAAGTGCATCTCTATTGACAGAGGCCATTTGCGCGCAAAGCAATTCGCGGGCAAAATATCGAGCTACGAAAGATGATGTTTTACATTATTTACAAATTAATGTAGGGCCTGGTGATCTTGTGCTTACTATGGGGGCAGGGGATATTTGGAAGGTTGGTAAACAGCTTTCACAGTGGTTAGCTATACAAGCTGGGGAACATGTAGCTACTGTTTGATTCGATGGTTAACTAGCTCCATGCATCACGCTGAAATATGGCGTTATGCATGGATTTTTCTTTTTCTGAGTACGATTGGCAGGAATTTATTGCTGTTAGGCGAACATACACATGGTTAGACATGAGTGAGGCTTGCGGGAGGTTTGGTGTTTGTCAGAAAGTGGTGTATTGCAAAGCTTTCAGATGATCTTTATCGGCGTTATCGGTGCTTTTATTGGATCCTTCTTAAATGTCGTGGCGTATCGCGTGCCACGACATGAATCGATTGTTTTTCCTTCATCGCATTGTCCTGACTGCCATCATGACTTACAACCATGGGAGCTTGTGCCTGTGCTGTCTTGGTTGATGTTACGCGGACGCTGTCATTATTGTCATCGTCCCATTTCTATACGTTATCCCCTGTTAGAGCTGCTAACAGTTGGGCTCTTTTTGTTTACGGCCTATCAGACCGCATACTTGCCAGCGAGGATTGCGTGGTGGGCATTTTGGATGTTGCTTGTAGCCGCCATTGGGACGGATCTAACCTCGATGCGGGTACCTGATGTCTTGACGTATCCAGGTGCTGTGATCGTCTTATTAACAACTGGTATGGCTGGCGTTCTTCCATGGGGAACGGCCATAATCGGCGCATTTGTTTGCTTTTTGTTGCTTGTGTTTATTCATATTATCTCGCGCGGCAATATGGGCTTAGGAGATGCCAAATTATATTTCTCCATTGGAGCGATCTTTGGCCCGGCGCTTGGCGTCGAGTCGCTTGTTTTTGCTTCAGCTAGCGGGGCATTGATTGGCCTTTCTATGCGTGCATTAGGAAAACTTCAACCACGTCAAAAAATTCCTTTCGTGCCATACATCGCTGCGGGAGTCGTCCTGACTGCGGTCTTTGGACACACATGGCTTCAAGCGTACTTACGACTTTTGTCACACTGATTTTGGGGGATTTATAGTTTTACTTGCGAGTTTGAGAAGGATTTGTACTTGAGTTTGTCGAATGATGCATTCATATCGCAAATCTTGTTGAATTCGGGGAATTTCTTATGCAACGTGTACGTCTTGGCGACTTGTTGCTTGAGATGGGCATGATTTCTCAAGAGCAATTACTTGATGTTCTTGAAGCACAAAAGTCAAGCAAAGAAAAGTTTGGCGAATTGTTGATTCGCAAGAAGATTCTTACGGAGGAACAATTGATTGAAGTGCTGGAATTTCAGTTAGGAATTCCGCACATCAACTTGTTTCGGTTTCCTCTGGATTCTTCGATTGTGCGACTCATACCAGAAGGCCTGGCAAGAAGGTATTTGGCTCTCGCTGTCAAGAAAGATAAAAACCACCTGACGGTGGCTATGGCTGATCCTATGGATTTTTATGCCATTGAGGATCTCCGTATGAGTTCGGGTTTTATTATTGACCCGGTGATCGCAAGCCGTGCCGATATCCTTACATTTATTGATCGCGTCTATACAATTCAGGAAACCGTAGAAGAATTACGATCGCTTGTACCGAAAGAAGACGAACTGGAACAAGAGGTGACGAACGAAGAGTCGCCTGTGGTTCGTTTGGTCAATCAAATTATCGATCAGGCAGTACAACAACGAGTCAGTGACATCCACATCGATCCTGACGACAATGAAGTGCTCGTTCGATATCGCATCGATGGTTTGTTGCAAACTCAACAGTCCCTACCGAAGTATATGCAAGGCATGATCACCGCTCGGATAAAGATCATGTCTAATTTGAATATTGCGGAACGAAGACTTCCTCAAGACGGACGCATACAGTTTGATCTGGGGTTGCAGACGATTGATATCCGTGTATCGACATTACCAACCGTTAACGGAGAAAAGTGCGTGTTGCGCTTACTTGATGCTAGAAATGCTGTTATGGATGTGAATCGTTTAGGATTGTCTTCTGCAAACATGACTCATTTTCAGTCGATGATCTCTGCGTCACATGGTGTTGTCTTAATCACGGGTCCCACTGGTAGTGGCAAGACGTCAACGCTCTATGCAGCTTTGCGCTCGGTGGCAACGCCTCAAAAAAATGTGATTACCGTTGAAGACCCTGTAGAATATCGACTGACTGGGGTAAGCCAGGTGCAAGTGAGTCAGAGCATCGGGATGACCTTTGCACGAGGTTTACGCTCGATATTGCGACAGGATCCCGATATCATTATGGTTGGTGAGATTCGCGACACGGAAACGGCCGAAGTGGCTGTACGAGCAGCGCTAACAGGCCATTTGGTCTTTAGCACCCTGCATACCAATGATGCCGTCAGTACGATTACACGTTTGATCGATATGGGGATTGAGTCTTATTTAGTTGCGTCGTCACTCGTAGGTATAGTGGCACAACGCCTTGTGCGTCGCGTGTGTGCAGACTGTGCAGAACGCTATACACCTACACCATCAGAAGTTGTGTTGCTTTCCCAACATGGTTTTAGTGTGGAACATCTGATGCATGGACGAGGGTGTGGATACTGTGCAAAAACGGGCTATCGTGGGCGGATTGCTATTCATGAGATCGTCAAGACGGATGAGGTTTTGCGTTCGCTCATTGTGAATCGTCGGCCGGAGCAAGAACTTCGCGATTATGTGTTATTGCAACATTTTCAATCAATGCAAGAAGATGGTTTGCAAAAAGCCGCTTCCGGCATAACCACAGTGGAAGAAGTCATGCGAGTCACGATGCGGGAGTGATGCTTTTGATGGATTTGATCGATGTTTTTCAATTAGCGCATGAAAAGGGCGCTTCTGATGTGCATATTTCGGTGAACGTGGCTCCGGTCTATCGAGTGCACGGGGAACTGTCGGCACAAGGTGATGTCTTGCGTCCTGCTGATACGGAAATTATGGCGCGCTCTATAATGACTGATACGCAGTGGAGTCGATTTATTGAGACCGGAGAAATTGATTTTTCCTACAGTGTTCCAGGAACCACGCGTCTTCGTATCAATGTCTATCGCCAACGTGGATGTTGTAGTATAGCGGCCCGTCTTGTACCTAATGCTGTGCCGGATCTTGATAGTTTGCATCTGCCTGCCGTGGTGCGAACATTTGCGCAAAAGCCGCATGGATTGGTGTTGGTGACAGGGCCGACAGGAAGTGGTAAATCCACGACGCTAGCTGCATTGATCAATCACATCAATCACATGGTGCGACGACATATCATTACATTAGAAGATCCGATCGAATACCTGCATGCCCATCGGTTGTCTGTGATCGATCAACGAGAAATTGGCCTTGACACACACGGTTTTGGACCTGCTTTACGAGCTGCGCTACGTCAGGATCCTGACGTGATCCTGGTAGGTGAGATGCGCGACCTTGAAACTATCAGTACTGCGATCACAGCGGCAGAGACTGGGCATTTGGTGTTCGCCACATTGCATACAAGCGATGCCGTACAGACGATTGATCGGATCATTGATGTGTTTCCAGCCAATCAGCAGCCACAAGTACGCATTCAATTGTCGGCCGTCTTGCAGGGGATCTTGTCGCAACGGCTGTATAAAACCAAAAATGGTGATGGGAGGGTGGCAGCTCTAGAGATTTTGGTCAATACACCTGCTGTGTCCAACTTGATTCGTTCGGAGAAAGGTCATCAGATTCGCTCTGTTTTGCAAACCAATCGCGCCGTCGGCATGCAGACGATGGAAATGCACCTACGTGAGTTAATTGCTTCTGGCATATTGACCGAGTCGGTCTTGCAACAATTGGACAAGTCGTACTAGGGGGGATTTCGTGGCGACATTTTCGTATCAGGCGGTGGATCGGCTGGGCAAGGTGTCGCGCGGGAAACTCGTGGCTGAGACCCCGGAATTAGTGATTACAACCCTGCGTGCACAAGGAATCTATGTAACGAAGTTGTTGGAAGAAAAGGGCTGGCGAACCCGGCTAAAAACGAGCGAGAACAGTTTCTTGTCGATGGAAATTCATCTTGGTCGCAAAGTCAAAGGCAGCGATTTTGCTGTTTTTACCAGACAATTGGCAACTTTGATGAAGGCAGGAGTCACGGTAGCTGACGGGGTTCGCGTGTTGGCACAGCAAACGGAACGAAAGCCGTTTGCCAAAGCGCTCGAAGAAGTTGCGACAAAACTGAGCAATGGATCCCAATTTTCCGAGTCAGCAGCGGAACGGCCAGACATCTTTCCTGCATTATTTATCAACATGGTTCGCGCGGGTGAAGTTTCTGGAAATCTCGACGGTGTTCTTGAAAAACTTGCTGTTTTTTTTGAAAAAGAGCACTACACTACTGAGAAGATCA
>JAKACU010000123.1 GCA_021821185.1 Bacillota bacterium | reverse complement strand
TGGTCGCGGCAGGTGCATTCATCATATTTGTTTTTACCAGCCGACTTTTTGTGGAAGGCATGAACTCCGGAGCTTTCAAGCTATAAATAACCCAAAATCACGGAAAGGAGGTGATGGCTTGCGGTGTTGAGTCGACGAGTTCCATCTTTTTGCAGACAACTGGTAGTCGAGAGAAAAAACAAAGGGGAGGAATACCATGAATTCGAATAAGGCAAACCGCAAAGGCCTAAAGGTCGTGACCGCGGGAACAATTTTTACTACTGCAATGTTGGCGCTATCAACATATGCACCGAGCGTGACTATGGCTCAGGCAGGTCAAATTCCGCTCAATTCCAAGCAACCGGTGACGATCACCCTGCTAACACCGAACTACTATCCTAGCACAAAAGGCGCTCCGCGCGTGGGGGCTCCCGTTGGGCAAGTAGCGATCAATGCGATTATTGCTGGATACGAGGTATTACATCCAAATGTAAAGATCGTTGATATCACCCCTCCACCCTGGGGCGCATTAAGCTCTTGGGTGATGAGTCATGCTGCCAATGGTACTTTGCCCGATATTCTTGAGAATGGAGCTGGCTATTTCACCGCGACTGAGGATCCCTCAGAGCTCATGGACCTGACCCCCTATTTGAACCAACCGAGTCCTTATAACCACAGTGCAAAGACTTGGGCTGATACATTTCTCCCCGGCCTATTGACGCAGACCAATAGTAGTTTCTTAGGTCCTCAATACGAGATCGCGACGGACTGGTACATCATCCATGCACTCTATTACAACGCCACCTTACTGCATAAGCTGCACCTTTCTGCACCGACAACAGTTGCTCAACTTCTTTCTGACCTAAAGGTGATCAAAGCCAAGGATCCTAGCATTCTACCGATTGAAGGACAGTCTGGTTACTTTACCTTGCCGCTTGACGGAACAGACCAACCTTGGTATTACAGCGTCATGTATCCCACCTTTAAGAAAATGAATCCTAAAGGTGGTTCCTCGATCACGGAACAGGAAATGGCGTGGGCTATGAAAAACGGTTGGCTTTCCTTTCAAAGCAACCCCCGCCTGAAGTGGCTGACCACCAGTCTGTTTAACGACTTCCGGCCATATACCGCTCCTGTGCAGGTACTGGAAAGCGATAACCAACTCGCAAGCGCCCAAACATCTTCTGTGAACGCTCCATTTAATCAATTTGTACAGGGTAAAATCGCCTTTCTACCAGGGGCCGGGTACTTAACACAAAATTTCAGTGGGAGTGAAGCCGTTCATCCATCCTTTAAGGTTGGCGTTGAACGTATGCCGATCTTAACCAAAGCGACAACGCCCTTGGCCAATCCAACCGAGCAATTATCAGGAGCGTCAGTGGGGGTGCCGTACGCCATTACACAAGAGGCTGTTAAGCAGAATGTGGTCAATTGGTCAGTGGACTTCCTGCGGTACATGACCGCTGTTAAAAACGATCAGTACCTCGTCAACAACGGCCAGCGCTTCATCCCTGGAATTAAAGGGGCATTGCCAGACAAGGGTTCTCTGGCTTATCAACTGGCTTCCGCTGGTACCATAAAATGGGGGCAGTACCCATCTGCCGTGCCCAATCCGATGAATGACCCCTCAAACACGCTTAATAAGAGTTACTGGCAGTACTTCGCTTTGGGCCAGATGTCATACGCCTCGGCAGCAGCCAAGGTGGATCAAAACAATGTAAGTTGGGCCACGCAAGTAATTGCGCAGAACAATTACGCGAATCCATACAAATAACCAAAAAATTTGAGGGTTGGTGACTGTCAATCCCAACCCTCAAGTGTCCTCGTACCTGTCAACGCAAGATAAGTATCCCAGCTTCGACAAATAATGGTTCCATTACGACCTCTTTGATCGAGTCGGTTACGATAGCGTTAATTTGTGTTATAGGAAATGCCTGGGCAAAATCCCTTTTCCCAAATTTCGTGTGATCGGCCAGCAAGAACGTTTCATCGGCAATCATCACCATCTGCCCTTTAATCAAAGCTTGCAATTCACTCGATTCCGTCACACCATACTGCGGATGAATCCCTTTGCAAGAGACAAACGCCTTTTGCACATGATACTTGCTCAAGGTTTCCTGCGCCAAGGGGCCAACAAATGACATGGAGGCAGCACGCAGGATGCCTCCTGTAGAAATCACGGTAATTTTGCTCTTTTGGCTGAGTTCCTGCGCGACACGAATCGAATTGGTCAAGACCGTTGCCGAAATATCAGGCAAGGCTCGAGCCAGAAACCAGGATGTCGAACTGGCATCCAGGGCGATCGTATCTCCAGGATGAATCAGTGCAGCAGCAAGCTTTGCAATCTCGCTTTTCTCTTTGGCATTGGTGTTCTCTCGCTCAAGATAGGGTACATCATTTAGATCATCCAACACTCGAACGGCACCACCGTGGCTACGCCGGAGCTTGCCTTCGCTTTCCAACAAATCCAAATCACGGCGTGCCGTTTCCGGCGTAACATCAAACAACTGGCTAATCTCGGCCACTCGAATACTTCCGTGAACATTGATGTATTCTACAATTTTGCGTTGCCGTTCTACGGCCATCATGGCTTTGGACCTCCAGTAAGTAACCGATCTTCCTGTCTACCAGCTTGCTCCGCCAATACCGCGGTTGGCAATGGATTCTTGATACCCGCTGTCGTAAAAAGCTTGTATAAGATCGACGGGCAATCCGGCTTCTTCACGAATCACGCGCAACAGTACAGACACATCAAACTCAAACGCTTCTTTCATGATGGCTTCCGCGCGAAGAACATCATTGTTCTCCTGAGCCTTTCGTAACCCGTTTGTATCGATCAAGAGAGCCTTGGCGTACTGTGTTTGGATATTGATGACAGACCGTAACGTTGCTGGAATCTTGGGTTCAATCGCATGACTTTGATCAATCATGTACGCAATTTCGTTCGCCGTTTTCACAATCCCGGCTTGCGAATCATGCGCGGCGTCGAGAATCTGAGCGAAAATCAGGAACAATTCATAAGGATTGGTTGTGCCAACAATTAAGTCATCATCAGCATATTTACGGCTATTAAAGTGAAATCCGCCCAGTTTCTCTTCGTCCAGTAAAGTGGCGACGATATGCTCCACGTTGGTACCAAGTGCATGATGGCCAAGATCGACCAACACTTGCGCTTGTGTCCCAAGTTTGGTTGCCATGAGAAAGGCTGTGCCCCAGTCCGCCAAGTCTGTATGGTAAAATCCAGGCTCAAACATTTTGTATTCAATCAGCATGCGCATGTTCGGAGCAAGCTTTTGGTATGCCTCTAACAGTGCTTCAAAAAGCCACTGTTTCCGCGCACGAAACGAGCCTTGACCAGGATAGTTTGTGCCATCAGCGAACCATAGACTGAGCACATCGGAATCAACCTGCTTCATAATCTCGACGCATTCGAGCAAATGGTCTGTCGCTTTTTTGCGAATGCGAGCGTCACTGTTGCATACACTGCCCAGCATGTAGACATCGTCTTGAAAGAGATTCGGGTTCACGGCACCAAGCGTCAAACCCAAACTTTTTGCATGGTTCTTTAAGTGCTCATAATCGTCGACTTTGTCCCAGGGAATATGAATGGCGACTTTGGGACAAGCACCAGTCAGGTTATTGACGATCGCTGCATCATCCAGTTTTTCATACGGGTTGCGAGGAACACCGACTTTTTTGAAAACCTTGAACCGCGTGCCCGAATCCCCGTAGCCCCACGAAGGCGTTTCGATTTTCAGCGCCTTGAATTGCGTTTTCACCGCATCAAGGTCGATACCGCGAGCCTGCTGTTGCTCTTCAAACAACGCGTATGCTTTATCATTCCATGAATTCACAGCGTTCACCTTCCTTCGTTGATCGGAATTTGTTTATCTCGCAAATGCCGCAGCAACACCACCGTCAACAGTCAGCATGCTACCGGTGGTCTTCGTGGATCGCGGGGCGGCAAAAAATAAAATTCCCTCGGCGATATCATCCGTCGAAATGTTCACATTGAGAAGCGTGCGTTTACGATAATGCTCTTCAAGCTGGTCAGGATCAATGCCATACGCACGAGCACGCTCTTCTCGCCAGGAGGAATTCCAAATGTTCGAACCTTGTAATACAGCATCCGGTAAGACTGAATTGACGCGTATGCCATGAGGGCCACCCTCTACAGCCAAGCACCGCGCCAGATGGCCTTCGAGCGCTTTGGCAGAGCTGTACGCCGCCGCATCCTTGCCGGCGTACACAGCATTTTTTGAGGTGACAAAAATCACGGATCCGCCGCGGCCTTGCTCAACCATAATCCGAAAAGCTTCCCGTGACGTGAGAAAGTATCCTGTACCCAATACGGCCATGTTGCGGTTCCAGTCAGTCAGTGTCGTATTGACGAAGGGGGAAGAACTGGCCAATCCTGCGTTGGATACAAAGACATCCACACCACCATAGGCCAACACAGCTTGGGCAAACGACAAGATCACTTTTTCTTCATTTGTTACATCGAGTGCAACACCCACGGCCGTCCCTTCGCCAAATTCTTGATTGAGTTGGTCTGCAGCAAAAACGGCTGCTTCATAGGCGATGTCAGCAAGCACCACGTGGGCGCCTTCTTTGGCAAAACGGCGGGCTGTGGCACGGCCAATGCCGCCTGCACCACCGGTGATATAAGCTACCTTTCGCGCAAGTTCTTTTTCCGCTGGCGCTAACGACAGCTTATAGAGTTCAAGCGGCCAATACTCAACATCAAACGATTCCTTTTCACTGAGCGACACGAATTGGCCAAGCGTCGTAGCGCCTTTCATCACCGATACCGCACGGCGGTATAAGGCAACGGCGATGTTGGCCATCTTTTTCGTTTTTCCTGTGCCAATGGCACCGAGACCAGGAATGAGAATCACGCGGGGAAAGGGGTCATGCATCGCAACATCCAAATCGATGTTACGGTCATAATAGGCTTTGTACTCTTTTTGATAGGCGATAAGACCCGTTTTTACTTTGTCTTTGAGAGATTCCACATCCTCGGTGTTCGGATCCCAATCGATGTATAAGGGAGTGCGCTTGGTGTGCACCAAGTGATCCGGACAGGCAGCGCCAACTTGTGACAATGTGCGTGCATCGTGACTATTCACGAATTGTAAAAAATCCGCACCATCATCGTACGTCAAAATGGCATGGTGAAACTCAGACACCACACCGCGAACTGCTGGGAGTAGCTTGGCCGCTGTTTGCTGGCGGTCTTGTTCATCCAGTGTTACGTACTTAGAGCCACCGAACACGGTTTCTTCATTGACCTTGGCTTTGATATACTGCGCCATTTCGTCAATGATACGCAGGGTGTTTGCGTAGCAACTTTCTGATGTGTCACCCCAGGTGATAAGTCCGTGCTTTTCCATTAAAACGAGTTCACATTGCGGGTTGTTGCGAACCGCCTCGCCAATCATCTTGGACAATTCAAAGCCAGGACGAATATACGGTACCCAAACGGCCCTATCACCAAAGATCTCGTCAGCCAACTGACGACCATTATCACTGCAGCACAAAGAAATTATGCTA
>JAKACU010000122.1 GCA_021821185.1 Bacillota bacterium | reverse complement strand
TATGTCGAATTGAATGGGGCACCGATTTGTCCAATAGGCTGTGTCATCGCATGATCTTTAAACGGCGTCACCCATTGTGTGGGGTTTTGATTAGCATACTCGCCGCCGTTGTCCTTCGACCCGGGATCCTGCGAATACTCCTTAGCCAGTACCTTCCAACTTCCTCCGTTTTGCAATTCCTTTTGCAATTTTTGCGCTAGAGAAAGGGTCTTAACCAGGATGGCCCGTTCTGACACCGTCGCAAATTGCGCTAAGTTCTGCTGATAAAACTTCATCTGTTGAGAGATCGGAATGGTCTTTACGAGCGTCTTTGCGTAAGCTTGCAAGACCAGTTGGTTTTGCACCAAACTCGAGATATCAGCATTGGTCAGCTTAAGGGACTGCAGTTTTGTGTCAAATGCCTGACTATTGCCGCTGAATCCCTGAGCTATCTCGCCTTGTTTCCACTGCAGAACCACATTGTTTACTTGAGTTTGCGGCACTTTGATGCCAGCTTGTTGCGCCTTATTGACGAGCAGGCGATCGTATATAATGTATTCTGTAAGAATCTGTTTCTGAACGGCAGTGGTCGCATTGAGTTGAGGATAAAGCAATTTCATGAGATTCACTTGCGTATTCATCTGGGATTGAGTAACGCTGCCGCCATTGTAAGTAGCAACCACACTTGCACTAACGGTGCCGCAACCAGCCAACACACCGATCGCAAGCGCTGAAGTAACCATCCAACCAAGCGGTTTTATCGTCGATCTAATTTGCATTTTGCAACTCCTCCTGCACCTGAAAAACCTTTTTTAGCGCCTCCAGCACTTTGATTGTCAGTGCCAGCAACTGCTCATCATTCAACATGCGTCCGTCAAGGACAATCGCGTAACCGCCATCCGATGCAGACAAACTGATACGGGGTGTCAGGGTGCTTAACGACACTAAGCCTGCCCCAGACAGACTAGCCGTTTGTTCCGGCCGAAATGTGATGACCATTTTATTGTTCTGCTTGACAACAGACGCCAAGTCGTAAAGATAGGCATAAGCCCGTATACGTGCCACAGACAACAGATTGAGCACAGAGCTTGGCACTTCGCCAAAACGATCTTCCAACTCTTCATGCAAATCATCCACATCCGGCGGTGCGCTAACAGCCACAAACTTTTTGTACATTTCAATTTTTTGCATCGGATCCGCGATGTACTCATCAGGTATGTATGCTTCAACACTAACTTCCACGTTTGGTTCCGGCTTCTTCTCCGTTACTTCGCCACGCAGTTCCCGTACAGCCTCGGCTAACATATCCGAGTACATGTCAAAACCTACTGAGCTGATGAAACCATGCTGCTCAGCACCGAGCAAGTTCCCTGCCCCCCGAATGGCCAAATCCCGCATGGCAATCTTAAATCCACTTCCTAATTCTGTGAATTCTTTAATCGCCTGAAGCCTTTTTTCCGCAACCTCGGACAAAACTTTGTCAGGCTGATACGTGAAATAGGCATACGCAATGCGATTAGAACGGCCGACTCGACCCCGCAGTTGATACAACTGTGACAATCCCATGCGGTCAGCATGAAAGACGATGAGTGTGTTTACATTCGGAATATCAAGCCCCGTCTCGATAATCGTGGTAGAGACAAGCACGTCTGTTTCCCCTTGTAAAAACCCCAGCATGACCTGCTCCAATTCATCTTCTTCCATCTGACCATGCCCCACGGCCACCCGCGCTTCAGGTATCAGGCGCAGGACACGATCGGCGATCGACTGAATCCCATTGACCTGGTTGTACAAGACATACACTTGTCCACCCCGCCCGATCTCTCGTTCGATCGCTTCTTTGAGCAGAACGTCACTATATTCTACCACATAGGTTTGTACAGGAAAACGGTTCTCAGGCGGTGTTTCGATGATGGACAAATCCCGGACACCCACCATAGACATGTGCAACGTTCGCGGAATGGGCGTTGCAGTTAATGTTAGACAATCAACATTATGACGTATCTGTTTTAAACGCTCCTTATGCGTGACACCGAAGCGTTGCTCTTCATCGACGACCAACAGGCCGAGATCCTTGAACTGCAAACCTTTTTGTAACAGGCGGTGTGTTCCTATAACGATATCGACAGAGCCATTTTTGCTCCCTTCAATTACCTGGGCTGCTTCCTTTTTCGTCCGAAACCTGCTTAAGACTTCCACAGCCACTGGAAAACCGGCGAATCGATCCTTAAACGTTTCATAATGCTGCTGTGCCAGAATCGTCGTAGGGACCAAAACGGCCACCTGTTTGCCGTCAAATACAGCTTTAGACGCCGCGCGCAGTGCAACTTCGGTTTTCCCGTAGCCAACATCGCCGCACAATAAGCGATCCATTGGGCGAGCGCGCTCCATATCTTTTTTGATTTCCGCAATAGCTCGCAATTGATCGGGCGTTTCTTCGTAGGCAAACATGGCCTCAAAGTCGCGCTGCCACTCTGTGTCTGGCCGAAAAGCATGACCTGGCGTTGCTTCACGCTGCGCATACAATTTGATCAGGTCTTGCGCAATGTCTCGAACCGATTTTTGCACTTTACTTTTGGTGCGCGCCCAATCCGAACCGCCCAAGTGCGTGACACGCGGCTCACGCTCTTCACTGCCCAGATACTTTTGCACCTGATTAATCTGTTCGACAGGAACATACAGCTTATCATTGCCTGCATACCTTAGGTGCAGGTAATCGCGATGCGTCCCATCGACCACAAGCGTTTCAATACCCATGTAACGTCCGATGCCATGGCTGATATGAACGACATAATCGCCTTCATGCAAGTCCTGGTAACTCTTGATTCGGGCAGCTTCTGAGACATCGGTGTGCATGCGCCGAGCTCGCCGCTTGTTGACAAAGACTTCATTTTCTGTAATGACAACCAATTTGCCTGAGGGAATTTCAAATCCGTTTACCAAGTTTCCTATAATAATTTGCGGCAGCGATACGTTAGGCTCAAAGTGTTCACGCCGCTCCGCCGCAATAGAAAAATCCTCCAAAACCCGTTCCAGACGCTCCGCGCGGTCAACAGATCCCGCCAGAAAAACGATATGATTTTGCGCCTTCTTATAGCGCTGAATTTCTGTTTTTAATAAAGGTAATTGCCCATGGAATTGTTGCATCGTATGCATCGTTATGTTGACAGAGCGCACGGAAGGCGTACCCGCGACGTGTCTTGCAAAAAGGCTCATAAAAAGCTGGCGTGAAGATGCTCGCGAAAAGATTCGCTCTACGTCTACAGATTCTGTCAAATCAGGCAGCCATTCACCGTGCTCTAAGGCAGCTGTCACCCACTCAGCGTCTTCGCGGCTCACGCGCTCCATCGTCTCACGCAAGCGGCTTGGTTCATCGTAGACTACGATAAAATCATGAGCGATATGATCAAGCAGGACCGCTTGTCTTTGGTCAATCAGCCTCTCATAACGCAACAGCCCCGGAAAATGTATCCCTTCTTGCATCCGCGCAATGTCACGGGAAAAATACGCTCGCAGTTTCTCGGCCATTTCGGTTGATTTGGCCTTTTTTAAAAACTTATCCAAGCGATCTTGCAAACGGTCTGCCGCAGCCATTAGCTGAGCATGTGACGCAACGATTTCACGGGCCGGCCAAATGACCGTTTTCGTAACTTTATCCAAAGAGCGCTGAGTTTCCGCATCAAAATACCGTATGGAGTCCACTTCCACATCAAACAATTCGACACGGATAGGCTGACCGGCAAGCGGATAGATATCGATAAGGCCTCCGCGTAACGAAAACTGTCCTTTGGTCTCAACGCGGTCTACACGTTCGTAACCCATGGTAATCAGTCGCTCTGCCATATCGCGCAAATCCACAGTTTGTCCTAGTTCTATTGGGATCAACGCTTCAAGCAGTCTGTCTTTAGAGACTACAGGTTGGCGCAATCCCCTGATGGTAGTCACGAGCACGCGTGCCGTTTTTTCCTGCAAGGCTCGCAAAGCTTGCATGCGAAGCGCTGACAGTTCCGGGCTAAAAGCGAATAAATCACTGTGTGTCGCTTCACGCTCAGGAAATACCAGCACATCGGTTTCACCAAGCAGTTCCGACAAATCAGAGGCAATCGTTTGTGCCGCCTGCATCGAGTGCGCTGCAATGACGATGCCAAAGCCCTGTTCAAGCAGTGTGGCATAGAGCAAATTCCTTGCGGAACCGGATAGTCCCGAAATAGACTGTTGAGAGACGCCAGAGTGAAAGCCCTGTATCACCTGGGAAACTTCTCCCGTACTAGCGAAGTATTGAACCAGATCCCGCAACCGATATCCCCCCGACCCTAACTGCAAAACAAGCCTTAGCATGGCGCGAAGGCTGATTTTTATAATTCATTCCCATGGTTATCCCGCTATTGCAGCGGTGTATCGGACAACAGCAATTCCGGATGATAGGTGAATGCCGCTTCGCAGTTTTCACACACTGTTTTTACGTACAGCGTATGATCTACACCATCGTACTGCAGCAAATCTTGCCGTTCTTCGAGCGTCAGATCGGTAAAGCCCAATTCTCCTTCTGTCGTTTGCGAGGAGTCGATAAAACCGACAAACGATTTGCAGTGCTTACAGTAGTATACGATATCCACACGCCATACACCCCAATTTTCTATTTCTGATAGTATGGGGATTAGGCTTTCAAATTAAACGTATTCATCACTGTCTCAAAAGGGTCCTTACAAGCCAACAAAGCTGCTTTGGCTCCTTGCTCAATCGCTTGTTTGATCAGCGGTGATTCTTGTTTGCTAAAGGCGGACAACACATAATCGACTACGGTCACATCAAAAGGCGGCCTCCCGATGCCAATGCGGATGCGCCTAAAGTTTTCTGTGCCCACGTGGGATATAATAGACTTAACACCATTGTGGCCTCCAGCACCGCCTGCAACGCGCAAGCGAACACGCCCCGTCGGCAGATCAAGGTCATCATAGATCACCAAGAGGTCGCTGGTTGGATCGGCATTACTATAAGATAGTGCCGCTTTAACTGCTTCACCACTGTTGTTCATAAAAGTTAACGGTCGTAAAAAAAACACCTTTTGTCCGTTGATCGTTGTCTCAATGACAGACGACTGCCATCGTTCTTTTGGTTTTTCCTTCTCCAGCCCCAATTCCTGCAACGCCTGAGAAACACACATAAACCCGACATTATGCCGGGTTTTCGCATATTGTCCGCCAGGGTTGCCGAGGCCCACGATCACCTTGGCCGCCATGCATGCGCCCCTCCAAACGTAGTTTCATCATGTATCAAATAATTCACTGATCGAGCGCATCTCATGCACACGCAAAATAGACTCCGCGATAATTTCTGCAACCGATAGAACAATCAACTTGCTGCATTGCGTTTCTTTGGGAATCATGATCGTATTGGTCACGACAACCTCGCGAATCGGCGCTTTTTCAAGGCGTTCCACGGCAGGAGGTGATAGCACAGGATGCGTACAACTCGCATAAACCTCACGTGCTCCTTTTTCCATAAGGGCTTCAGCAGCGAGAGCGATGGTCCCGGCGGTGTCAATCATATCATCAATTAAGATGGCCGTTTTCCCGGCAATATCCCC
>JAKACU010000121.1 GCA_021821185.1 Bacillota bacterium | reverse complement strand
CAAGCAGGCAGCCGAAGGTATAAAGCTCGATGGTGGGACGAAAAGACAAAACGATCCCTGCTACAGTAAGCCCTGCAAAGACGAACATCAAAACTTTAAACGGGTTATAACGGTCAGATAAAAAACCTCCGACAGGTCGCAAGAGGGTTGCTACGACGATAAATCCAGCCGTCCTAAACCCCGCATCGATCTTCGTTAGATGAAACTGCGACACAAGAAAGTTGGGCAAGTATACGGTAAACGCCACGAAGGAACCAAACGTGATAAAGTAAAACAAAGAGAAAAGCCATAGTTGGGGATTTTTATAAACCTCTTTTATCTGTGTCATCACTGGCGTTTTTATGCGCTTTTCTCGGCGATCCCCCAGTAATAGCGTCAGGACGATAAATACCAGAAGCAAGACGATGAACCACCGTACCGTTGTCGGCCAACCGTATCTCGTTGCAATGACGGGAGCGAAAAACGTGGTTACCGCGTTACCGATGTTGCCCATGCCATAAACTCCATTAATGAAACCATGGCGATGTGCTGGATAATACTTTGGCAGCGATGTGACACCTACCGAAAACACAGCGCCTGAAATGCCAAGGAAAAATCCACCGATTACCAGTTCCCAAAAGGAGTGGGCTATACTGATCAGATATACGGGTAAAATCAAAATGAGAAAACTGACGGCAAAAACGATCCGCGCACCGAAGCGATTCGCATAATAGCCAATCGGCACGCGCAAAAGCGATCCTAACACGACGGGAACCGCAGTAACCCAAGCAATCTGCCCTGCAGTCATCGCAACATTTTGCTTAATAAAGGGCATTAAGCCCGAAAGAATGACCCATACCATAAACCCCGCGATAAGATTGAGCGTTTGCACGATCAATTGCAATAAAGCCAATGCATTCGCCCCTTTTCCTACTCTGGACTCTGCCTATACCGCGCCCGCGATCGGTATTGAATAGGAGAACGCCCGATATAGCGCACAGGATAGCTCCATATGTGGACAAGACGCGTAAACGGCGACAGGGCAAATAAAGCAAATGCGGCGATCACGTGCAACTGAAAGATAAGCGGTACACGTACCATCAAGGAGGCGTCCGGGTGCAGCGTTAAGAGTTCACGAAACCAAGGGCCAATGGTCGCCCGATACTCATAGCGCTGGTAAAAAACATCGTAA
Source organism: Bacillota bacterium (assembly GCA_021821185.1). The sequence goes on along the minus strand of JAKACU010000121.1, from coordinate 4,401 downwards.
ATTAGCGTAACAGCAAGTCCAAGCGTCAACACGACCATCAGCACGTCGAGCGTGAGAAAATCTGAGAAATGAGAATTTGCCCTGACTCGGTGATTCGTGCTGCGGCGCAAGAGCAAGATGGCCGCGCCAACCCAAGCCATAATACCAAAGATGCCGCCCGCCAAAATAGCATTAAAATGGTAAAGCTCTGGTGATATGCCGAGCATCTGATACATCCACAGAGGGATAATAAGCCCCATCACGTGACCTAAAAAGACAAAGATAATCCCCCAGTGAAACAACCTGCTGCCCCATTTCAAGGAATTTTGCTCAAGCATTTGACTTGATTTGGAGCCCCATGCAATCTGCCGATACGTAAATCGATACAATGTTCCGACGATCATAATCATCAAACAGATGTACGGATACACAACCCACCAAAACTGTGCCACACATTTGCCTCCTATAAAATCTGATGTTGTAACGGATAGGGCAGATCATCCGTATCCGCAGGTTCTCTGTTAGGAAATGCCGTTGTTTCATCGCCGTACTCTACTTTCGGAAGCACGGTTACTAACGCGAGAAAAACACCGTTAAATAAACCGTTTTGCTGCATGTGTGACAAAACGCGATGACACATAAGGGCAAGGCGTTCTTGCAACGCCTGCGTCTGCGGGTCTTCGCCAAACAAGGATAAAAACTCCAGAAGCATCGGCAAGTAGTCTGGAAGTTCCGCAGTTGCTTGTACAAAGCCTCCCGCCCTGTACATTTGGTGCAACTCAACCATAGCTTCGCCGCGAGAGCGATTGTCGCCGAACTCATGCGCAGTCAAATACAGGCATGAGCCCTCGGCAAAATCAAAGGTCAGCACATACTCCTCGCATAGCGTCTCCAACGACACTGCTTGCCAACGTGAAAGCATGTTTTGCAAAAGCTGCGCTGCACGGCTTTCCGGCATTAAGGTTAGTGCACTGTACACCGCCTCAATACGAGCATAAAACGCAGTCTTATCTTCAGCAGGATAAAGCAGCAACAAAGATGTCAGGCGAAAGATGCGTGTTTTTTGCGTCCAAGTCATGGCGCAACTCCTCAACCGTAATAGGTAGGCTGCGTAGATTCTGGCATGATGCCCTCTTGCGGCGCTATCTCTTCGATACTGCAGGCGCCTTGGCGGTACACCAACCCGTAGTCTGTCGTGCGCTGTGCTGTCGGAATGACAAAGCGTTCATTATACTTAGCAACCCCAAACAAGCGAGCCATTTCTTCTATTTGACCCGTGATCATGCCAATTTCTTTGAGCAATTTCTCGCTGTTGTAATCCCCTACAAATTTCGAGCGCATATGCACCCGAACAGCGACCAGTTTTTGCAAAACATTGCGAATCACGTCAACATCCCCCGCAGTCAGAATGGAAGCCAAATACTCCATCGGAATGCGCATTTGCTCGACAGCGGTCAAACATCCGTCAAGAGACAAATCTGCTTCGTTCTCTACGTGATTCATCATGGGACTTAACGGCGGTACATACCACACCATGGGCAGCGTGCGAAATTCCGGATGAATCGGTAAAGCCACACCCCAAGTGACTGCCATTTTGTAAACAGGGGATCGTCGGGCGTATTCAAGCCATACGTCTGATATCCCCGCCTTTTTAGCCTCTGCGATTACCTCAGGATCCGCTGGATCGAGAAACAGCGACAACTGTGCACGGTACAACTCTTTCGGGTCTGTAACCGATGCTACTTCCTTCACGCGGTCAGCATCATACAAAATGGGTCCTAGGTAACGCAAACGCCCGACGCACGTCTCCGAGCAAACGGTTGATAACCCTGCTTCAATACGCGGATAGCAGAAGTGACACTTTTCTGCCTTGTGTGTCATCCAATTAAAGTACACTTTCTTATACGGACAGCCCGAAACGCAAAAGCGCCAACCGCGGCAAGCTTCCTGATCCACGAGTACAATCCCGTCTTCGTCACGTTTGTACATCGCGCCTGATGGACACGACGCAACGCATGATGGGTTAAGGCAGTGTTCACAAATACGCGGCAAATACATCATGAAAGCTTGCTCATATTCAAAAGCGACATGCTCTTGCATATTCTTGAAGTTGGGATCCCGCGGAGCAATTTCCTTGCCTCCCGCAAGATCATCGTCCCAGTTAGGCCCCCATGTGGGCTTGTCAATATAATCGCCATCAATCGCTGATCGCGGACGGGCGACAGGTTGATGTGCCTTTTTTGGACTTTCAATCAGCGTGTGATAGTCGTATGTCCACGGTGCATAGTAATCATCGATTTTCGGCAGATCAGGATTAAAGAAGATGTGGCCCAATTTGGCCCATGTCCCGCCAGCGCGCAGTCGAAGAGCACCGTCTTTTAACAGCCAACCGCCGCGGTAGCGATTCTGGTCTTCCCACTCTTGCGGATACCCAGGACCAGGCCTTGTCTCCACATTGTTGAACCAGACATACTCCATGCCTTTTCGATTTGTCCACGTATTTTTACACGTAACACTGCACGTGTGGCATCCGATGCATTTGTCGAGATTCATGACCATCGCTATTTGTGCTTTAACCCTCAAGCCAATTCACCTCTTTCAACTTTCGGATGAAGGTCATGACATCTCGTTGATGACCCGTTGGTCCGTAGTAGTTAAAGCCAAAGCTTAGTTGCCCATATCCCCCGATCAGGTGCGTTGGTTTGGGAATCACCCGCGTTACACTGTTATGCGTTCCGCCGCGATCGCCGGTTGCTTTCGTCGCAGGAACACCCAGCGTACGATCCTGCGCGTGGTACATCATGGCGATACCTTGGGGAATCCGGTACGTCACGACGGCCCTGGTAGCGATGGCCCCGTTGCGGTTAAATACCTCAACCCAATCGTTGTCATGCACACCAATCGCTTCGGCGTCTTTATCATTGATCCAAATGACGGGTCCGCCGCGAAACAGCACGGTCATTTTCGGCGTATCTGTATAAGTGGTATGGAATCCCCATTTTTGGTGTGGAGTGAGATACCGTACGGTGATGGCCTTGCCTTCCCCTTTAGCAAAGGCTTGTTCCTCGGTTTGAGAAAACGGCAGTTCCACCAATGGCGGTCTGTAAATTGGCAAACCTTCGGCAAAATCAAGCATCATTTCATGATCGAGATAAAAATGTTGACGGCCAGTCAACGTGCGCCACGGAACGTTATATTCCACGTTGACGACAAAAGGAGAATAGCGGCGGCCTTCTTGTTCAATTCCGCTCCAAACTGCTGTCGGCAACGATGTACGCGGCTGAACCGCTAGGTCATGCAAGGAGTACGAAATTTCTTCTGCTCCTTCTACGATCGGCGCAAGATTCATGCCGGTGATTTCCCCTAGCTTTTTCCATCCTTCAAGAGAACGATGTCCGTTTGTCGCACCCGAATACGTGAGAATGACATCAACGACTTGCTGGTCACGCTCCATGGACGGCCTGCCAAAAAACACACCATCTTCATTTGAGGCACCCACCTTGCGCAAGGCTTCCCCATAAGCCTTTTCACCCGGAAAGTTGATTCCCTTGCTAGGGACATCTTTTTGCGCCAAGGGGCCTAAGGTTGTCATCTGTCTGTAGGCGTTTTTAAAATCCCGGTGTACGATCACAAAATCTGGCATTGTCTGGCCCGGGACGGGTTTTGCTTCACCATTTTTCCAATCACGCACACGACCAAGCGGCTGCGTAACCTCTTTTGGCGAGTCATGGCCAAAGGCGCGCAGCACCAAATCATCAGCCTCCGGCAAGTAATCCTTCGCCAACGCCGAGAACGTTTTGGCGATGGCGCGAAAGGCGTCCCAGTCACTTCGTGTTTCCCATGGGCTGGATATGGCCGGCGTAAACGGGTGCACAAATGGGTGCATATCTGTACTGCTCAAATCGTATTTCTCGTACCAAGTGGCGGCCGGCAGCACGATGTCTGCGTACAGCGCACTGCTGCTTGTCATACGAAAATCCAAATTGACAATAAGATCCATTTTGCCCTCGGGAATCGTGTCAGAGACTTGCACGGTTTCTGGGCGCCATGCATCATTTTCTTGTCCAAGCACATGACCGCTTGTACCATACAAATGCCGTAAAAAGTATTCGTGACCTTTACCGCTTGCCCCAAGCAAATTCGCCCGCCAATTGAAAAAGACACGGGGAAAATTCTGCGGATTGTCCGGTTCTTCCACCGCAAAATGCAAGTCCCCAGACTGCAATTTCTGGGCTACGTCCTTTACAATGTCCTCTTCTAAAACAATGCCTCGTTGCCGCGCCTCTTTTACAATATCCAGCGTGTTTTCCCGGAATTGTGGATAAAAAGGCTGCCAACCTAAGCGCACAGACATGGCGATCAGATCAGCGGGATGCATCTCGTGAAATCGTCCGCCAAAGGGAGATCCGATCTGCTTTTGCG
>JAKACU010000120.1 GCA_021821185.1 Bacillota bacterium | reverse complement strand
TAGTGAATCTCAAGTACAAGCAACGTACAAAGTGACTGAAGAAGAAGAGACGACCCTGACGACGGCAGAGTGGTTCTGGAAGTCGCTAAATATCCCTAGCGGTGAAACGAACTTTATGATGAAATTTCGGATTGTTCAACCTTCTGAAACATTAGAAGACATCGCTCAACTGTACCGCATTAATCTAGATGATTTACTCAGAGCAAATCCATTGACACAAGAAGGACTGCCAATGGGTAGCTTACTATACATTCCAGTGAGATCGTAGACGCTGCAGGCGACCTTGAAGTCGGGTCGCCTGCATGACGAAAGTCGACATACAGTGATCTTACCCGCCCAGAAAAAAGGCAACAAGCACCGTAATGAGTCCGGCTAGTATTAGTAAGTTGATAATGGATGGAAAAAATAACATCTGCAGCATCGTTAGAAAAATACAACCTAATAAAATGACTTTGGCAAAACGAGCTAGTGGAGCGAAGAAGTTTGGCATAGGATTGCCCTCCATGTACGGTTGCATAAAGTTAGGCTATGATTTGAACTTCCTGATGGTGCGTCTTTTCTTCCTATCGCTCTCCGTGGTATGATGAACAAAGATTCACGTGCAGGAAATTTTGTACAGAGAAATGGGTGTCTTATCGTGGAGAAACGAGCGCGTCTCAAAGCTCAAGCAAGGACTCGCGCCAATTCACAGGCAACACTTTTGTCTCCGCCACCAGCAGGTTGGCGCTGGCGAACGATTGCCATGAGTGGCGTCGCCCTAGGAGCGATCGGCGGTGTGGCTGGTGTTTTTTCAACGGGTGATCCTGCTAACGGTGTCAATATGAGTCTGGGATTATCCACATTTCTTGCACCATATATCGTGGTTCAGCGTACGAAAACCAACCGCGCCATTCAAGGCTGGATCGGCGGTATTGTTGGTGGACTTGTAGCTGCAGCGATTATGCTGATGTTTGAAACGGGTACCTATTGGCCTGTCCGTATGAGCATGTTGACTTCTGGTGTACTCGATATTATTTTTGCGTTGTTTGTGGCGTGGCTGACGACGTGGATGGCTGATTGGGCGGATAAACGACGTGTGAAGTTGGGTTTGACAGCTACTGCGAAAGAAGAAAAACCGGTTGTTCGAATTGCTCGGGGAGCACCAAGCCTTCCTTCTCATGGGAAAAGTCGAAAAAAGCGCAAACGGAGAAGATCGTAGATCTTGACCTGTGCTATCTGCCATGCGTATAATACCTAAAAGTATCCATTGTCTATACCATGTAGCTTGGGGAAAGAGTACACGGATTGCGGCGCATTAGAGAGAAGGGTCTTGGCTGAAAACCCTTTGCGCCTTTTTCGTAGAATGTCGTCCCTCTTCGAAAAGGCTATCGGGTGGTTCCGTATCGCCATGAAGTGTTGTGCATGGATAATGATCCTGCGCAAAAGTAAGGTGGTACCGCGAGAGTTTGACTTTCGTCCTTCGATAGAAGGGCGGTTTTGTATTTTAGGGAGGAAATGGGCTATGGAAAGCCGTATCGCAGATGAAAGGCCTGCATTAGGCACATATAACGCGCAGGAAATGGAAGGTCGACTGTACGATTGGTGGCTTGTAAAAGGTTTTTTTAAAGCGGGAAACGATAAGACGAAGAAACCCTATTCAATTGTCATGCCACCTCCAAATGTGACGGGGGTGTTGCATATTGGGCATGCACTCGACAATGCGATGCAAGATCTTTTGATTCGTATGAAGCGCATGCAAGGGTTTGATGCGCTCTGGATGCCTGGTATGGATCATGCTGGCATTGCGACACAGACGCGCGTCGAAGCGCAATTGTTAAAGACAGAGGGAAAAACGCGCCATGATCTTGGCCGTGAGGCGTTTGTGAAACGCGTGTGGGATTGGAAGGAAGAATACGCCGCAACGATTCGACAGCAATTAAAACGGCTCGGTGCGTCCTGTGATTTTTCACGCGAACGATTTACGATGGATGAGGGTCTGTCGAAAGCTGTACGCGAAGTTTTTGTCCGCTTTTATGAAAAAGGGCTCATTTATCGGGGTAATTACATCATTCATTGGTGTCCACGTTGTGAAACAGCGTTGTCGGATATCGAAGTCGAACACGTGGAAACGTCGGGAGCCTTATATCATGTCGCGTATCCATTTGCCGACGGTACGGGTGCTTTGACGATCGCTACCACGCGCCCTGAAACGATGTTTGGCGACGTGGCTGTCGCTGTACACCCTGATGACGAACGTTACCAGCATGTGATCGGCAAAAAACTCATCTTACCGTTTATTCATCGTGAAATTCCGGTAATCGCTGATGAGTATGTCGAGAAAGAGTTTGGTACAGGTGCTGTGAAGATCACGCCCGCTCATGATCAAAACGACTTTGAGGTGGGTTTGCGTCACCATCTCAAAGCGATCAATGTGATGACGAAGACAGGTGCGCTAAATGACCATGCAGGGCCATTTGCAGGAATGGATCGTTTTGCGGCTCGCAAAAAGATCGAAGAAGAGTTAAACGCGTTAGGTATTTTGCAAAAGGAAAGTCACATGCACGCTGTTGGTCATTGTGAACGTTGTGGTACGGTGATCGAACCTTGGTTATCAACGCAGTGGTTTGTAAAAATGGAACCATTGGCCATGCCTGCGCAAAAAGCTGTTGATCAAGGCGATGTCAGTTTTGTGCCAGAACGTTTTTCGAAGATTTATACACATTGGTTAGATAACATTAAAGATTGGTGTATTTCCCGCCAATTGTGGTGGGGACATCGCATTCCCGCTTTTTATTGCGATGATTGTCATGAAGTTATCGTTTCGCGCGAAGACCCTCAAGTGTGTAGAGCGTGTGGATCAACACATCTTCATCAGGATGAGGACGTGCTTGATACATGGTTTTCTTCAGCGTTATGGCCATTTTCAACGATGGGTTGGCCAGATAAGACGGATGATTTACAGCGCTATTTTCCGACGCAAGTGCTTGTGACCGGTTTTGACATCATTTATTTTTGGGTAGCACGCATGATTTTTACGTCATTAGCTTTTACTGAAAAGGCGCCATTTCGTCATGTGTTGATGCATGGTCTTTTGCGAGACGTACAAGGCAGGAAGTTATCAAAGAGTCTTGGCAACGGCATTGATCCCATGGAAGTGATTGATCAATACAGTGCGGATGCTTTGCGTTTTATGCTGGTGACGGGGGCCACTCTTGGTCAGGACATGCGATTTTATACGGAACGTATGGAGAGTGCGCAAGGCCTTGTTACAAAGATTTGGAATGCAGCTCGCTTTGTTACCATGAATACGGCCGATGTCGCAAGGGTACGGGTACCGCAAAAAGATCAACTTGATGTGGTTGATCGTTATATCCTGCATCGCTTGGATGAAACTATCCATGTAGTGACGACACAATTGGAAGTTTTTGACTTTGCGGAAGCCGGAAAAGCGATCTACGAATTTTTCTGGAATGATTTTTGTGATTGGTACATTGAAACGTCAAAAGTTCATTTATATGGACAAAATGAAGAGAAGAAAGTATCCGCGAAAGAAACACTAGTCTTTGTACTGGACCAATCGTTGCGTTTATTGCATCCCATGATGCCATTTGTTACTGAAGAAATATGGCAGGCTTTGCCGACGGATGGCGAAACCATCATGAAAGCTGAGTTTCCTCATCTCGATGGAGCATGGATCGATAGCGATGCAATGGCTTCGATGAATCTCATTATGGATATCATTCGCGCTGTTCGTACGCTTCGTCATGATGCTAATTTGCCGCTGTCGAAACAGGTCCCTATCATTTTGAAAGTAAGTGATGAGCGACTTGCCATGGTGAAAAGTACTGCACCTTATATCGAACGGTTATGTAATCCCGCCAGTCTTGTGATCGAAACGGCGCCGCATGTGCCTCAGGAACGGTTAGTGGCAGTGTTAACCGACGTTGAAGTCATGCTGTCCATGGAGGGTCTTATCGATAAAGTAGCAGAACGTGAACGGTTACTAAAAGAAAAACAAAATTTCGAATTCGAAGTCATGCGTTTAGTTAAAAAACTAGAAAATCCCTCTTTTGTAGAACGTGCGCCTGAAGATGTCGTTCAAAAGGAGCGGGAAAAACTCCGCGATTACGAGGAAAAGCGCGATAAGGTAATTGCGATGCTCGCATCGCTTTCAGAGTGACACTAGGACAAGGTGATGAATAGGATGGTAAAATCATGAGCCCATGGGTAACAGTAGCCGAGGTTTTGGATTTTCTATCATCCAGACAACGTTTTGGCATCCGCCCCGGACTTTTGCGCACCATGCATTTGCTCGATGCTCTGGCCAATCCGGACCGATCCTTGCATTTTGTTCATGTCGCTGGCACGAATGGTAAAGGTTCGACGTGTGCTTTTTTATCTAGCATCTTACAACGCGCAGGCTACCGGGTCGGACAATATATCTCCCCATCCTTGACACATTATGCTGAACGGATGTCAGTCAATGGAGAAAGGATCGGCGAGCAGGATCTTGTCCTTTGTGCCAATCAGGTAAAGGCGGTCATTGAAACTTTATCTGATGACGAGGAGATACAGCCAACTGAATTTGAAGTATCGACTGTCATGGCTCTTTTGTATTTTAAGAAACAGAACGTCGATGTTGTTGTGTGGGAAACGGGACTCGGCGGGCGGTATGACGCTACGAATGTTGTTACCCCAGACGTGTCTGTTATCACCAATGTCGCCTTGGATCACACGAAAATTCTTGGTGATCGCGTTGAACAAATTGCTTGGGATAAAGCGGGAATCATAAAGGAGAATGTACCTATAGTAACAGGAGCTTCTGGTGCATCGCTTGATGTGATTTCCCGTGTCGCATCGGATAAGGCCAGTGCGCTCTATCGCAGTATGTATGATTTTCGTTGGGCTATTGAGGATGCTTTTACTCTAGAGAGCTTGCAACGATTTACATTTTTTGGACGACATCGCGATTTTTACGGTCTGCAGATGTCTTTGCTGGGACCTCATCAGGCGCAAAATGCAGCGACGGCTCTTGCTACGATTGAATGTTTGCAAGAAGTTGGATATCAAATATCTGATGAGTCAGTTCGTGAAGGCTTGCGTTCGACCAAGTGGCCTGGGCGAATGGAAATTGTCGCGCATGATCCGAAAATTTTGCTTGATGGAGCGCATAATCCTGCTGGTGCAAAAGCTTTAAAAATGGGACTTTTATCAATCGGTACGATGCGTTACGTTTTAGTTCTCGGTGTCCTAAAAGATAAAGATGTGGCAGGTATTTTAGAGGAGATTTTACCTGGTGCGTGTTATGTGGTTGCGACGGAACCACCACATACGGCGCGAAAATTGCCCCACGACACACTTGCTTCATGGATTACTGATCGAGTAGGGCACAGAGGGATTCATGTAGATTGTGCAGCTTTCGTGGAGGATGCTTTACTGTTGGCAAAACAATGGGTATCGACGCATCAGGCAACGGATACCATTGTCGTATCAGGTTCGCTCTATACGATTGCAGAAGCCAGACGAGTTGTAATGTGATATGCTGTACCTTGAATGCATGTGTGAGGTGGACACCAAGTGGCGGTAAAACACGCGGAA
>JAKACU010000119.1 GCA_021821185.1 Bacillota bacterium | reverse complement strand
TGTGGTGTGAGCAAACTTGCGTTCATTGTCTTTATCAAGGAATTGAATGTCAAAACCTCGCGCAAAATTGTCACCGAGATAGTGTGATGTGGCCGCCTGCAGTGCCCGGCCGTCTTTCATCATCGCTTCAAGCGAGTATGTCGCCACGGCCCCGGGGAATTTCTCCGAGGGCGTTTTTTGACCTTGGATGACCGGAATAGCAAGTTCTGTCTCACAAAAGTCGGTATACACTTCTAACATGCGCAGCGTTTCTTCCTCTGCTTCTTTGGCCGTGGCATGCGCGGTATGCCCTTCTTGCCAGAGAAATTCGCTTGTCCGCAAAAACGGCAGTGTGCGTTTTTCCCACCGCACCACATTAGCCCATTGATTGATCAAAAGCGGCAAATCTCTATAGGACTGAATCCATTGACTATACATATAACCAAATATCGTTTCCGAAGTTGGACGTACAGCCAGTCGCTCTTCCAACGCGTCATCGCCAACCTGTGTAACCCAGGGCAATTCGGGATTGAATCCTTCCACATGCTCTTTTTCCTTTTGGAAAAAGCCTTCTGGTATAAACAAAGGAAAATACGCGTTGCGATGCCCTGTTTCCTTAAACCTGCGATCGAGTTCTCGCTGACAGGCTTCCCACAGCTCATAGCCGTCCGGTTTAAAGACAATACAGCCGCGAACGGGCGCGTAATCCATGAGATCAGCTTTGGTGATCACATCAATATACCAACGTGAAAAATCCTCGCCTTGGAGTGTAATCGCTTTAACAAATTCCTTGTCTTTCGCCATAAAATCCTCCTGCGTCATCCAGTTCAGATAACCTTTTCTGTACTATACACCGAAAATACCCTACTCGGGACAAAAAGGAAAGTTTTCTGTACGACAGGCGTTTTTTATCGGCAACTGATACACCGCGACAGGCGTTCTTGCCCGCCATACTTCGACTAAAACAGCAGGGGGCAATCGGTTATAGTCAGCCGGATCAACAAGCGTTGCATACGGAATCTTACAGATTGCTTGCAGGGATGATCGGTTGGCCGTAACGATCACGCAAAAGAGTGTCTCGATTGGTTTGGGAAGACGAGCAAAAAGTAGTTCTTTAGCGATTTTTTGTATGCCTTGTCCACGTTTATGCGGGGTGATGTAGGTTCCTAAGAGCCCGGTTTGGCACGCATCATCCATGTGTGTCACTGCGATTACCCCAATCACATGCTCATTTTCTAAAACACTCCATGCACATGGAATATGGCCGTCTACCGTCTGCAGGCATAGCGCAAATGCCGCTTGTACGGCTGCCTGTGTGTCAGCAAAGGGCCACTCGCGTAATCGCCATAAATCGGATGTTTGCCCGGCAAATGCCGTCTGACTCGCATAAGCCAGAGATTCTGCGGCTTCAACACCATACGGTTGTAAAGAGAAAGACAAGAAAATCATCCTTTGAGAGATTCCTCAATTGCATAAATTAAGTGTACAATAGAAAAACGGAGGTGCCCTTTAACTATGAAGGAAACACTGGGTGAACGGGTTAGACAAAAACGAGTATCGCTCGGTCTCACTGTCCAAGAACTGGCTGATCGCGCCGAAGTCTCAGCAAGCTATATCTACGCCATTGAAGCTGGCGTACGAGGATCGCGTATCGAGAAACTGACACGCATCGCCAAAGCCCTAGAGATGAGTTTACTGGATATTTGGCCGAATGATCTATGACATAGCGTTTCTTTAAGCATACATGATCGAATTTGACGATGCCAACTGCTCTGTCATTTCGGTTGTTTGTATATCCCCTGTGGTCTACAATAGAACATGGGGGTGGTCCGATGCATACCGATGTGTATATGTCTGAACTTAAAGATCGCGGATATCGGGCCACAGGGAAACGCCGAGATATCCTCGATTACTTATTGCGTCATAACCGATATATTAGCGCGCGCGAATTGATCGATTCCATGAAAGAAAAGTACCCGACGATGAGCCTTGAGACGGTGTATCGAAACCTTCGTACGCTGCGTGATGAGGGCATTATCGAAGAGTCGCGCTTTGAAGATAATGAAACGAAATATCGCATTGCCTGTCAGTCAACACACCATCATCACTATATTTGCGTGGCGTGCGGTAAAACGATGGTGATCGATCATTGCCCCATGCCTGATGTCGGGATGGTGCCTCAGGGATTTATGGTGTTGCAGCATCGATTTGAGGTATTAGGGTATTGTGCAGATTGCCAGCCGAAGCCTCGTCATGAAGGGACGGTGGAGGCCTATGCAACTGGACAAACAGAGCGATCCTTTGATCGATCAACTGTATAAAGCAGTATTGCAACTGAAAAGCGTCGAGGAGTGCTACCGGTTTTTTGATGATTTGTGCACTATCGGAGAAATTCAGTCATTGGCACAAAGGCTTGAGGTTGCCCGCATGCTTGATGAAGGTATGACATACAGCCATATCGAAGATGAGACAGGAGCGAGCACTGCCACGATTAGCCGTGTCAAACGCTGTCTACACTATGGTGCAGATGGGTACCGATTGGTACTAGACAGAATGAAACGGTGATCAGAAGTGACCATTCAGTCGTGGCGATATGTAGCGAAGCTTGATCCGCAAAAAAGCCACAGCGATGACTTGCTGAATTATATCGCTCATTGTCCTGTCGACGCTATTCTTTTGGGCGGGACATGCGGGGTGACGCAAGATAACGCTACCGATCTCGCACTTTTGCTTCGTCGGCGTCGAATCAGGATTCCGGTCTGGCAGGAGATTTCTGATGTACAAGCCGTTGCTTTTGGTGTCGACGGCTACTTTATTCCCCTGGTTCTTAATGCAATGGATATAGACTACCTGGCGCGCAGACATATCCAGGCGCTGCGATATTATCGAGAGGAAATTTCGTGGAATCATACCGTCACGGCTGGCTATATCGTGATGCACAGTGATTGCGCTGTGGCAAAACGAACAAAAGCAGACGTACCGCGCGATATTTACGACGTATTGGCCTTAGCTGAATTTGGCGCGAAGCTTTGCGGCATGAAAACACTTTATATCGAATACAGCGGACGTCTGGGCGATGACGAGGTCGTAGCCAGGGTGCGTTCGCTGTTGCCGTATGTGCAAGTGTTTTACGGCGGCGGGATTGCATCGTTCGCTGATCTGGAACGCTTTGGTTCCGTTGCTTCAACCGTGGTCGTCGGAAATGCACTATACACCGATCCAAGAAGAGTGTTTGACGCAGCGGCGCGAAAGGTGTTATAGTATTCGACGTTAACGGAATGTAGCTCAGCTTGGTAGAGCGCACGGTTCGGGACCGTGAGGCCGCAGGTTCGAATCCTGTCATTCCGACCATCTGTTTTTTGAGGGCCACTTGTCTACCGCATCCTGCGCGTATGGTAAGTGGCCTTTTGCTTTGCAAAGGACAAAGGCAGGTTGCTTCGGGTATAGTAGAGACAGTGGTTAGGACGAGGTGAATGATATGCAATCCTTGCGAGTCGGAGTTATTATGGGCAGCAAGTCAGATTATGAGACGATGCGCCATGCAACCGATATTTTGCGTTCTTTTGGCGTACCTTACGAGACGCAAATTGTGTCTGCGCACCGTACACCGGAAAAATTGTTTGACTATGCGAAATCCGCACGTTCCCGCGGTTTACAAGTGATTATTGCCGGCGCTGGCGGAGCGGCTCATCTTCCGGGTATGGTCGCTGCCATGACGACGCTTCCGGTGATCGGTGTACCGGTTTTAAGCAAGGCGTTACAAGGTCTTGACAGCTTATTGTCGATTGTCCAGATGCCAGCAGGTATCCCTGTTGCGACCGTGGCTATTGGTGTTGCTGGCGCTAAAAATGCGGCCCTCTTAGCGCTGCAGATTCTCGGCACGTTTGATGCGGAGATTGCCGATCGACTGACAGTGTATCGAGAAACACAAACACAAAGTGTGTTGCATGATTCTTTGGATGACTCCAATGATCCGGAGGTTATGGCATGACGAAAAAGTCGCTGGGCATCTTGGGAGACGGTCAGTTGGCGCAAATGACATGCCTCGCGGGACAGGCCCTTGGCTTGACGATGCACGTATTGGCAAGTGATAGACAAAACCCGGCAGCGCTAGTCGCCGATCAGGTATGGGTTGGCGATTGGACGGACACTGATCTTCTTACCCGATTTGCGCAGTCTGTTGACGCGGTTACCTATGATACTGAGCTGCTGCCGATCGATGGGGTTCGCTTGGCTGCAAAATACACAAACGCCTTTCCTCATCCAGACATCCTGTTTATGGCACAAAATCGTATTCGTGAGCGTGAATTTTTACTGCGTCAGGGCATTCCCATCCCGCGTATCGCCGTGATTCATGATAAGGCTGATGTCTTGCCGGCTGTCGCTTTTGTGGGCACGCCTTGCGTGCTAAAGACAGCGGAACAGGGCTACGACGGCAAGGGACAGGTTCGCATCGATGACCCGGCAAAAGCGCACGATGCTTTTCTCACGCTTGGTTCCGTTGCTTGTGTTTTAGAAGAATGGGTCGATTTTGAACGCGAAATGTCTGTGATCGTGGCGGGAGATCAACTGGGTCACAGCAAAACATTTTCCGTAATTGACAACGAACATCGCCGCCACATCTTGCACCTTTCGACCGCGCCATCGACGTTGCCGGATCACGTACAGCAAGAAGCGATAGAGATTGGTCTATCGCTTGCCAGAGCTTGTGGTTTGGTGGGATTGCTCACTGTAGAAATGTTTTATGCCAAAGACGGGCGAGTGCTAGTCAATGAGCTTGCGCCTCGACCGCACAATTCTGGTCATCACACGCAACTTTCTGCCGTCACCAGTCAATTTACACAATTATGCCGGGCGATGGCAGGCATGGAGCTCGGCTCAACCGAACAAAAGCCTGCAGCCATGATCAACTTGCTTGGCGATATTTTTCTTGATGCGGATGACTCGCCGTTTATCCACACGGGATTTGCGCCAGGGAGCCGGACAGATCTCGCCGTTTTTTACTATGGCAAACGCGAGGCGCGAGCAGGGCGCAAAATGGGCCATATTCTGGCCGTTGCGGATTCGTTGTCTGCTGCTGTGAAACTGGCGCAGACGCATGAGAAAGAGTTGGTGAAAAGATATGGCGGTGGATCCGAAAAATACGATGCAGTTACTGGAAGGGCTTAATCCGCCCCAGAAAGAAGCGGTAGAAACGACAGAAGGGCCGCTTTTGATCATCGCAGGCGCTGGCAGCGGTAAGACAAGCGTATTGACACGCCGCATAGCGTATCTCATTACGCAGCGTAACGTAGCTCCATGGAGTATCCTTGCGATCACATTTACCAATAAGGCAGCTAACGAAATGCGCCAGCGCGTGGCGTCTTTGGTCGGTCCATATGCGGCTGATGTTTGGGTGGCTACCTTTCATGCAACATGTGTCAAGATTTTGCGTCGAGATATTGATAAACTTGGGATTTCAAAGCAATTTACCATTCTCGATGCAGGGGATCAATTGACAGCCGTTCGCCGCAGTTTGGAAGCACTTAAGTTCGACAGCAAGAAATTTGATCCGCGTGCCATTTTATCGTTTATCAGCCATGCTAAAAATGAGCTTTACGACCCTGCGCGTGCCGCCGCGACTGCACAAACGGTATTTGATCAGGTGG
>JAKACU010000118.1 GCA_021821185.1 Bacillota bacterium | reverse complement strand
ATCGTACCAAGACACAGGTTCGTTACTTTTAATCCTGTTTTACCCAATGTACGGATTTCCATTTTAATGTTCTCCTCCCCTGCGTGCGATTTCGGCAGCACTCATGTGTTGAAAACTTCCTTTGCAATCATCATAGCAGACATTGCCTTCGCCCAACCTGCGTAAAAAGCCAGATGGGTAATGGCTTCAATCAGCTCCTCCTCGGAAAGACCGTTTTGTTTTGCTAAATTCAAATGGGATTTCAGTTGTTCTGTATTTCCGCTTGTAAGTAGACAGGAAACCGTAATCAAGCTACGGTCGCGTGGTGAAAGCTCCTTGCGCGCCCATACATCTCCAAATAATACCTCATCGGTTAATTGCGCCAGTTTCGGTGCAATATCTCCAATCAGTTTCTGTGCACGGGTTAACTCTTTTGAATTTGACATCTCAAATCTCCTCCTTTGGCTGACAGCGAGCCCCGAGTCTGCTTTTCTCTAATTGTCGTTTTGCATATCGATCTTCCTTTCAGTTGGTCGCCAAGATTACCGTTCTTGAATTGTAGGGCGAATGATCATTTCATTATGGTAGGCAACACAGCCAGCGCTTCCATTTGTTCATATGAAGCCACATCGGTCACATGGTAAATCGCGTGACCACCACTGCTTTGAATTTCTTCCTGCAACTTCTTCAATCGTTCTTCACGACGCGCTGCGAGAACCAACATTGCACCTTTCGAAGCAAGTTCTTTTGCAGTCGCTTCTCCAAACCTTCGGCATCTTTATTATGAAACAAATAAAAAAAAGACCGTTATCCCATTTGTCTCAAATCATTGCATAATCCTCTCACGACCACTTAAGAAATCCACAAATGGCGTTATAATTGAACCATCAAGAATGATGGAACGAGGCGGAATTTGTGATTGAACATATAGATAAACGACAGAATGAGTTCGCCAAACTCATTGAACGTCACGTAGACAGAGAGGGTGTTAGCGCGACTGCAATCCCGTCTTTATATTTCATCCGTCGCTCGAATGTGACCGAACCAAGTCATGGGGTTTACAAGCCTGCCTTATGCATTGTGGCTCAAGGGGCGAAGGAGGTATGGTTGGCACAGAAACGTTTTATGTACAGTCCTGCCGATTACCTTATTTCATCTGTTGACTTACCTGTTACGTCCCAAGTCACTGAAGCCTCATCCGACGTTCCGTATTTGAGTCTCAGGCTTGAATTTACGCCGGGTGAAATCCTGGAGGTTCTAAGGGATTCCGCAATCAGGGTTGGACCGAAAGAAAATGCAAAGCGAGGCATGTTTGTCAGCCACATGGAATCACCTTTGTTGGATGCGATAATCCGGATGGCTCGTTTGCTAGACAATCCTGAGGATATCCCAGTGCTTGCGCCTCTATTTACAAAAGAAATTCTATATCGGGTTATGCAAGGACAGCACGGAATGGCACTCGGGCAAATAGCGGTAGAAGGAAGCAACACCTACCGAATCAGAGACGTTATCGGGCACATCATGTACAACTTTGATCACTCGTTCCGGATTGAGAAGCTTGCCGAGATAGCGAACATGAGTGTTCCTTCGCTTCACCGGCACTTTAAAGAGGTAACTGCGATGAGCCCCATTCAGTTTCAAAAAAAATTAAGACTGCAGGAAGCCCGGCGTCTATTACTTGCTGAGTCAGCCGATGCCGCTGATGTCGCATTTCGGGTTGGTTATGAAAGTCCATCGCAATTCAGCCGCGAGTATTCCCGCATGTTTGGACTTCCGCCGATAGAGGATATTAAGCGCCTTAGGTCGCCATCGGTCCGAATTGATCCCTGGAATTCCAATCATGATGGTCTTTGTGCGGCATCGGAGCAAGAAGAATGAGTGGTTGGCGATTCTCAGCACGGACACCACACTCACTGTCGAAGAGATCATCCGGATTTACGGGATTCTCTGGGACATTGAGGTGTTTTTCAAATGCACGAAGTCATTATTGCGACTCCAAAAAGAGTTTCAGGGGCGTTTTAGTATCTATGAAGACTTGGGCACTCTGGCATACTTACATTATGATGATTCCGGTGTACGGGCATCATCCCACCCTATATTTGCGACTACTATGCCTTAAATATCAAATAGGACAACGTGAAAATTCCGAAGCAGCCAAGGAAGAGATCATGTCGGTTACTTATCGATGTCGTTCTTTATGTTCTGAAATGTCTCATCGAAATCTATCCGATTTTGCACGGTGGGTGCACCAACTTTCGAGCCATGAAAACGTGATTTGCCCATTTCCCTTCAGAGCTATTTTTTCACGCATTAGGTACAACTTGTGTTTGTGGTTTGCGTAGCCACATCTGGCGTGATAAGGCCGGATCTCGTTTTCCTTCGCGTATACGTTATTTACGCCTATTGCTCATCAAGATCAGCTCCTTTTGCTATAAAAGTATCCGCTTGAGTTGTCGATATACTTCATCATCATTTACGTCGTATACAATTCGATATTCTTTAATGTCTACACGATAATAGGAATATCCCTTTAACTGCTTCGAATCATGCGGATAAGGCTCTGTTAAAAGTCTAAATACCGTTGTAACAACTTGGCGAAATTGCTTAGGTGGCAGGGTATCTAAAAAATGACGTGATATATTACTCAGTAGGAGTTTCATTTAGTCGTTCCGTAATCCACAATGCAGTTTCATTAGCGCCCATAAATCCTTCAGTGGCAGCTTTTTTAGCCTGCTCTCCCCATCAGGCGTCCTCTAGCTCCTGAAACCGTTCATAGTCCTCATAAGTCTCAAACCGCTTAGATTCCGCCCATACTCTGCGTACACAAAAATGGCTTGCCAATGATTAGGTCATTTGCAAGCCATTTCGTTTGTCTTTTTCTTTCCACTCCAAAACGGAACCTGCGAGAATAATCTACTACGTTGCTTTTTGCTTAAGTTTTTCTACTGCAGACTTTTTTCACGGACGGAGCTGATGGCACTGCGGTCAAACACCACTTTGGTGCCATCATTGACACGCAACGTGACTGTTTTATCGTCCATCTTAGCGATAACGCCGTGCATGCCGCCTATCGTTACTACCGTATCACCTTCGCCTAAAGCATTAAGTAAATTCTGCCGATCACGCTGCTTTTTTTGTTGTGGTCGCAGCAGCAAAAAGTAGAACAGCACAACAATAACGACTAAAGGTAAATAGCTGGCTAGTGATTGCATAAAATGTTTTCCTCCTAATCGTTGGCTTGCTCATAGCCGTATTTGGAAAAAAATGATGCACGAAATGCTCGCAACGTACCTTGTTCAATAGCATTTCGGATGCGTTCCATCAATTTTACCAGAAAATACACATTATGATACGATGTTAATCGAATTCCGAATGTTTCGTCAGCCTTTACTAGATGACGAATGTACGCACGCGAATAATTTTTACACGTGTAGCAATCGCATGCCTCATCGAGCGGCGCAAAGTCGCGCGCATAGGCGGCATTGCGTACGACACGCTTGCCTTTTTCCGTAAATACGGTCCCATTACGAGCGATCCGCGTCGGCAATACGCAATCGAACATATCTACGCCACGAAGCACACCTTCAAATAAATCATCAGGAGACCCTACCCCCATGAGATAACGAGGCTTGTGTTTGGGTAAAAGCGGTGTTGTAAATTCCAGCACGTCATACATAATGGGCTTCGGTTCGCCAACACTTAGTCCACCGATAGCATAACCCGGAAAATCCAACTCTACAAGTTGACTTGCCGCAAGTTGACGTAAGTCAAACTCCATTCCACCTTGCACGATACCAAAAAGCGCCTGTTCGCCCTTTCTCTGATGAGCATCAAGACACCGTTTTGCCCATCTTGTGGTGCGTAACAAAGATTGCTGTACATACTCGCGATCGGCTGGGTAGGGTGGACATTCATCAAAAGCCATCATGATATCGGAACCCAGCGCATTTTGGACGGTGATGGAATCCTCTGGTGACATAAATAAAGGTTCGCCAGAGATGTGGGAACGAAATGCCACGCCTTCTTCGGAAATTTTGCGTAGCGATGACAGGCTAAAGACTTGAAACCCACCGCTATCCGTCAAAATTGCCCCTGGCCAATTCATGAAACGATGTAAGCCGCCAGCTTCTTTCACGATGTCTTCCCCAGGTCGCAAATGGAGATGATATGTATTGGACAATAAGATTCCTGCACCTGTTTGCGCTACTTCTTCTGGGCTGAGTGTTTTTACTGTGGCTTGCGTACCTACTGGCATAAACACCGGCGTTTCAATCGTACCATGTGGTGTGTGCACACGTCCACGACGTGCCATACTATCTTGACTCTCTTGCAATAGTTCAAAATGAACCGGTTCTTTCATCAAGTCATCTCCTACAAAACTTCAAAGAATCAGCATCGCATCACCAAAGCTGAAGAAGCGGTAATGTTCTTCTACGGCCATCTCATACGCCTGCATCAACCGTTCTTTACCTGTTAACGTTGACACAAGCATAAGCAAGGTAGACTTTGGCAAATGAAAGTTGGTGATAAGCGCATCTGTCGCACGAAGTGGCACGCCAGGATAGATAAAGATGTCGGTCCAACCTGTCACAGCATCTTGAGGTAGATGCTCACGGTCCGGCACTATGCCCTGCTCTTCCATCAAGAGCCATGCCGATTCAAGAGCACGTACCGTAGTTGTACCTACGCTCACTATACGCTTACCTGCTTCGCGCGTTTTGACGATAGCCTCGATCACTTCGGGATCTACACGATACCATTCTTCATGCATGTGATGTTCTTCGATACGATCACTTTGCACAGGACGAAATGTCCCCAATCCGACGTGCAACGTGATGAAAAGAATATCAACGCCCTTTTGCTTAAGTAATTCCAGCAACTCAGGCGTAAAATGAAGGCCAGCAGTGGGTGCCGCCACAGACCCTTTTTCTTTAGCATACACGGTTTGATAACGCAAAGGGTCTTCTAGTTTTTCACGGATATAAGGCGGCAGCGGCATTTCACCTAACTCATGTAGCAGTTCATCAAGATGTTCACCGTAGGCTGAAAAACGGATCTGTCGTGTGCCACCAGCGCCTGTTGCTATGATGTCTGCACTGAGACGTCCATCCCCAAATAGAATTCGATGCCCTGGTTGCAATCGCCTACCTGGTCGAACGAGTGTCTCCCATGTGCCTTGTTCAGCCATTGGCCTAAGGAGCAAAAGTTCTGCTGCAGCGCCGCTTCCCTCCTTGACGCCAAACAAGCGTGCAGGAATCACGCGTGAGTCGTTTGCGACAAGCAAATCACCTGGTGAGAGAAACTGGATAAGATCGTAAAAATGTACATGTTCGATATGATCTTTACTTCGATCCAATACCAAAAGTCGCGATTCACTACGGACAGCCGTGGGGTGCTGAGCAATTAGCTCTTGCGGTAACACAAAATCAAAATCATTCGTATCCACGTCACTCACCTACCTCTAACATTTTGCACTATAGCATAGGAGGAGCGTATAACCAAATCGTTCAGTGTGGTGATTTACCTGATTTATTGTCGCTGTGATGTGCCCTGCCAGAGTTGTCGCCATGGTGCGAACGATCTCCACCACCGTCGTGGTGCTTGATCGTGTGATGCTTGATCGTGTGGTGCTTGATCGTGTGGTGCTTGATCGTGTGGTGCTTGATCGTGTGGTGCTTGATCGTGTGGTGCTTGATCGTGTGGTGCTTGATC
>JAKACU010000117.1 GCA_021821185.1 Bacillota bacterium | reverse complement strand
TAGGTGGCGCTTTGTCACGATGGGGAATGGATGACACCACTAAGGAACGTGCGGCGATCAGAGACTATGTAGGTATTACTGACATTTTGCGCAAACCAGAAAACAATGCAGAGCAAAAGGTCATCGAGTCACACAAACAAGAAGTTACACAGGAGGATCAACCAATGGCCAATGAATATACGAAAAGCCACGCAATAGAAGACGATTTACCGCCAGAATGGAAAATGTATCAATTAGCTATCGACGCGCTAACCCGCGAAGCACACGAAACAGCGAAATCTAAGGGGTGGCATGAACAAGAAGTCCCGTTTCCCACATCCATCGCGCTCATCATGTCGGAGTTAGGGGAAGCCATTCAAGCAGATAGGAAAAACGCGGGCGATCAGTTAGTAGCTGAAGAACTAGCCGACGTGATTATCCGTGTCTTTGATACAGCAAAAACGAATCACCTAGACTTGCCGCAAGCACTCGTGTCGAAAATGTTGTACAACAAAACGCGCAGTTATCGGCACGGTAGCTTGAAGTATTGAATATGTGAAAAAATCACACTACACTAATAGAAAAGAAATCGGGGTGAGGTAGGTGGCGATCGCGGTGGAGAAACTAGGCATTCAACACAGCTTGGATTTAGACACGCCAAAAAGTTCGGAGATTGAAAAGCGCATTGAACACTTGTTGGAATGGTTTCGAGTGGCTCCAGCGGAGATCAGGCGGTTAGAGAAGAATGCAAGTGGAGAAGGCTTATTGATTATGCCTAGTGTTACGGCTAATAAGCGCCCAGACGAGGATGATTTGGATGTATTGTGGAGATTGCAAACCGAGACGTGGACGGATGTTCAAAATGATACGATCAACACCTTATCGCGCTATCTTGATCCAGCGGCATTTACATACGCCACACGCCAAAGGGTAGCTGATCGGTTGGCTGACACATTCGCTGACACCAAGGATGAAAACGAAATCTTGCAAGCCGTCTACACGTTATTGCGCGAAACACAAGGCGACGAATCCGTACCCATGACAGCAACAGAACGGTTAGCCGCTGCACGCGCACCGCACATCGCTAAAGCGCGATTCAAATTGCCGATCGTGAAAGAACGGTACGAATCCATCAAACAAACACTCGAAGAAATGAAGGAATATTTTTATGACGAATATCTCCTGCTTTATAACCGCTACGTGTTGAAACACGCTTTATATCGTGTGCAGTGCGAATTAGGCGAAAATGGTATTCCGAAAACCCACGATGAATACTATTTGATCCGAACCAAGGCGATGAAACATTTTCGTGAACATTCATCGATCGTGATGACCGACGATTGCGAAGGTTAAATCATTGAATGCCGTGAATGGGTGCCGTGAACATCAATCGTTGTTACGCCCATTCACGACACTCACGGTATGCAATGCATCGAATTTTGGTGTGATGAATACCTGTTTCCTTAGCTAAGAAGAGTATCAAGCCTTAGCAACAATCGCCTGTGACAACTCTTTCGCCTTTTCCATATTGGGAAGTAACGTCTGCACGTCTTTCTCAACTTGCACAATAGCTTTCGCAATGTCTGACGCCGTAAAGTCAGCACGAAACGCCTTGAGATCCACTTGAATTTCACTAATCATCGTACCTTGCTCGATTTGAGATAATTCTGCAAAGGGTTTTTCTGTTGCAGCCACCGCCTGCGAAGCTAGAGTCATTAGGTGTTGGTGGTTCAACGCATCGAGAATGTGCTTCGTTTCAATCTTTCCAGCAGCGGCCGCGCTTGCAAACCACGGCGATTTCGCAAGATCAAGACCAATCTGCTCCACGGCATTCAAATCCTTCTTGATGCCTGCCGGAACTTCATTAGCCAACTTCGGATCGTGGCTCTTCAACCATTTCCACATCGTAGATAACAGCACTGCACCCACAACCACATCTGAAACAATCGTCGTCCACTCGCTGCCTGTAAATAGCATCGTTATCAACCTCTCTTTGTCGTGAAATTGTATCCATAGGGCTTCTCACCCGTAGGAATCGCCTCTATCTTGTCATCTAAGGCACGTAAACTTGTCCATGACACAAACGTATTATCTTGGATCATCAGTCCGTCCTGATCCTGCTTTTCTCCGTTAATTTGGATGTGTACGGGGTCGTATATCACTGTAGGCGAGCATAGCCGAATGAGATCAATCACAGAGCCGTGAAAAACGTTCAAATCCACTTCTGCTTGGATGCCTGCCACGACACCAGTAGGGGAGTGTTGCCAAAAGGTCCACGCAAATTCCGTTGGCGTCTCACTCTCGTAATCAGCTAACCATAGCAAGAAGGTGTCAAATAACGCCGTCAAACCATGTTCCTTGATGAACGCTGCGCTTGCGTACAATATGGGCTTCCTACGATCAATGACGTGTGTAGCATTCGCCCATTCCCGACACCACGCAATTAGCTTAATGTCGTCCAGACCGTCTGTAACCTCAATGTCTAGGACGGGCGGTAATCCGTCGAATTGTGTCACTACATCCACGAAAGCGTGGACATGTGCTTGTGCAGATGCGTGACCTGGTAATGCGTATTGATACGCTCCGCATACCATGCCGACCGCCTTAAACCCATCATATTGTTCACGGAATAGAGGATTCGGCGTATCTGTACCGTACTGCGCCTCTACGATGCCGAATGAATAACCTTGTTGTGCTACTTGTGCAGTGTCGATATGCCCCTGCCATCTTGATACATCAATACCTTTTAGCATACTTTCACCGCCTATTTGATTTGATACCGTTGGTCATTGGCGACAATCCACGCCCACGATTTTTTGAAAATGTCATCTAAGTATTCCGCGTACTCAGGCCAATTCATAATGCCGATCGTGTTAATTTGCTTGAAGGCACTCACGGAATAGTTCAGGCTGCCGTCTTCAACCCAACGCCCATCAATCCACGTTGCTTTAATATGGATAATCTGCCCCGATTGTGGGCTTGTACCGATCACAAAGTCTTTGCCGTCTACCCATCCGGTTTGCACTAGTTCCATAATCTTCGGATGCTCTGTTTGCCCTGCTGATTGGTCATGGTCAAAAATAACCTTCACGTCCACGCCGCGTTCTTTTGCCGACAATAAGTCTTGAAAAAACGTATCCAACGTGGCGCCGTAAATCATGGTGCGCATTGTGGTTTTTGCTGATCCGATAAACGCCGAAAATGCCTTGATACCATTTGCGTATGGCGTGACCAATCGCGTGGTTTGTGGCGTACCCTGTATAACGCCAAGTGCTCCTAATACCTCATTCACGGCTTGTCCCCATTTCTTTGTGTATAGCTTTCACTTCTGCTAGAATCTGTTCCTGCATGGTGTGCCTAATTTTCATGTCTGCTAACTCGTCGAGTAAAATGGTTTGCACATTCCGCGCGCTTTCTAATTCGCCCATGACAGCATCGTGTGTCTCTTGCAAGAGAGCGTTTGTCTTGTCGCCCTGCTGATTGCTAACCAAAGCTAAAACAGGAAGCGCAACACCTTGAAAAAAAATGGATACCCAAAATAAGACTTGACCCTGTGCGCCGATAGGACGTTGTAAAGCATAGGCGATCATGCACAGCATAGCTACTATCCAGAACATCCACATGGTCGCCATGGATTTTGCAAGTTGATTAGCGATGTAGTTGTTAAATCGTTTCATTCCCCACCTCCTACCAATGATGCGCGGCAATAACCACAGCCATGATGCTAGACAGAAGAGATACGGCTCCAATAGCCACCAAGAACCAATGAGGACGGTTTCTCCGTCGATCGCTCCGTTCCTGCTCGACGCGACCAATTTGTTCCTTCTGTACCGTTTCGACATCTTTGTCCACGCGTGTGATTTCTGTTTCGATTCTTGTCTCTAATTTATCGACGGACGTCTTAGTTTCCGCCTCAATCCTAACAAGCTCTCGTTGCAGGGCGCTAATCCGATCGTCTCTCAGCGCGATGGATTCTGTATATTCCTTACGTGGCAAAAAGATTTCAGCGTATACGTCTAATTTGGCAATCAATCCTGCTATGCCCTGCTCTAATTTTTGCTCGATTCTGGCGTTCGTGGTCTTAACTTCCGTAATCTGCGAGCTTAAATTTTTGATTTCCGTCTCCACAATAGACAACCTTTCGCCGTCTGATACACGCCTTAACCCTGTGATTTCTTCCAATTCTTCACCCGCTAACTGTATGTGATCGTGGTTAGCCCACTTTGTAGGAACGCAGTAAGATGTATAAATCCTCCGGACTTGCATTTCGATCAAGCGTCAGATTGTTATGAGATGATCGTAGCGCCTTGAGCATTCTTGTAGCGACTAAATATTTAACGACAAGCGCGCTGCAGTCCTTCTCTTTACGCTCGTCGCTTTCAATCCACGAGACTGGCAGATGAATGCGATTGTGCGACACGTATCTTAAAGCGTCGTCTACAATGACTGTATAATCATACGATTGACCCACATATCTCTGTATGTGATCCAATCCCTTATCAATCACACTGTCACAGATCGGTGGACGGAATATCATAAACGGGCGATCGGTATATGGAATGGCACGAATTTCGACGTGGCGAAAGGCTTCAATTTGTCTATCGTGGCTCAGTGCAACCGCTGCGTGATAAAAATAGAGTGGTTGGTATGGATGCTCGAACCACTCGAAAAAGTCAATCCCGCGATCAATTAAATCAGGAGAGTGATAGTAGAGCAGGATGTCACCTGCCCGAATGTCGATCACGATACTCCACCTACTTCAACTTGCTTCATCACCGCGCCCCAACCATGCGCTTTACAGAAATCAACAATCACCTGTGCATCTACTTGACTAGCGAATTCACCTGTCTCCACGTAGTACACAGTTTTGGCGGCGACAGGATTAGGTGTATCTTGATAGGTGAATGTTAACTGATATTGTACAAGTTTCCCTGTAGGTGAAGTCCACGTAGCTTCTACATGGATCGTCTGTGTATCTGGCGTGCCGATTGTAACTGATGCCTGTCCTTCGTTATTGGTTACGACAACGGTAGAAAACGTACCTACTGAACGCGTAATCGTAAAGTGTATCTTAGCATTAGGCACTGGTGTAGAATCGTCCACTAAGGTAGCCGTAAACCGCGTCCAATGATCTTTCACAGTCGAATCTACTACTGTGATGGTTAAGTGGTAATCGTGTGTCGTTGGTTGTGTAGGCTGTACGGTCGATAAGGCGTTAATAAATTTCGTTGCATCAAGGCTTCCATACCCCGTACATAGATTGTAGGTTTCTGTGGTGTCATAGCCTGTTACACCATTAAAAGTATTATCTCCTACTGATAAAGGACGTACAAACTCGTCATGATGATCTGCCATCCATGCACGTAAACCACTAATAGGTGCTAATCCATGTTTAGCTCGTTGCTCATTTGCCATCGCCACAATCGCAGCAAAGACCGGAGTTGCGCCACTCGTCCCACCAACTACCGTTGGTTGATAATTATAAAAAATTTGATACCCAGTTGCAGGATCGGCATTAAGCGAGATGTCAGGTACGCCGCGATTTGCAAAAACCTGAGACTCACCTCCTCCTGTTGCCCCTCCATTATTCCCACCATACGTCCACGCTGACTCTGTACCGTTGCTACGCAGGGTTGTACCTCCTACCGCAACTGCAAATGGGGCAGAAGCAGGCGCATCAGTCCGTCGAATCTTTGCCTCGTTAAGGCTATGCGTTCCAT
>JAKACU010000017.1 GCA_021821185.1 Bacillota bacterium | reverse complement strand
ACTGATACTGCTTCACCACATGTTCTCATGTGGTGGTTTTATATAGTCCATTAGGACTATCTTCATTGTTCTGTGATGACTAGACGGCCAATCGACCTCCAAAACAACCGTTTCATGGTAAATTATAAATACAGATTATTGCATCCTGTTACATGATATGCTACGAAATTCTTAATTATCATATATAATTATCCTAGAACAGCTATAGGATAACTATGATACAGATAGGAAATCCTTGATCTTGCTATCAGGAAACTCTACACTTGGAAGGTGTACCTTCAATGCTGTAATATAACAGTTGCATATGTTCTGTAGCACGCTGCATAGTAATCACATACGCCCATGAGGCTATTTCGAGGTGAAGTAAATGAATGAAGTAGAAGCAAAACATCCAAGAGAATCACACGCAACCAAAGTCAGCATGGTCTTACCTCCAGACACGAATCATCACGGTACGATGTTCGGGGGAAAACTCATGGCTTATATCGATGACGTAGCGACCATTTCTGCTACAAGGCACTCACGTCATCCTGTTGTCACAGCATCTACTGACTCCGTCGATTTTCTTCACCCTGTTCGTCTAGGAGATTCAGTTTGTGTTGAATCATTCGTCACATGGGCAGGCAAGACATCAATGGAGGTTTTTGTTAAAGTAACTACAGAGAATTTGCTTACTGGAGATCGATCCATATGCACGATCGCTTTTCTCACCTTTGTAGCGTTAGATGGTACTGGTAAACCAACTTCTGTACCGAAAATTAAGCCAGAGACACCACAAGAAGTCCTGTTGTACGAATCCGCCGAACAACGTATGGCGTTTCGTAAACAGCGGCGTTTAGAACAGGAACAATTAGTAAAAACGATTGGCAGTAAACGCCATTGGGAACTATAGATGACCAAAAAAGCTATCCACCAGTAGTTTTTTCTACTGGTGGATAGCCCTTTTCTAGAGAGAAAATCAGCTTTCATACGCCTATTGATGTACCAGTTACTTAATCTTTTTTACAACAATACGGTCATAGCCTTCTAATTCTTCTACTCCAATAAATTCTTGCTTCGCTTTGTCAACCCATTTAGGAATATCTTTCTTTGACCCTTGATCTGTAGATAAAACTGCGATCACATCACCGATTTGCGCACTACGAATGACACGAATCAGTTCCATCATCGGTCCCGGGCAGAAACTGCCACGCGCATCAATTTCCTTTGTCACTTGTACAGCCATCTCACTCTCGCCTCCAAGACTAGATAAATAATGTAGTTCCTGCTTTTTGTGCCATATCGATAAATTCACCAACGCCAATAATGTCCTCAATCACCGATTCAAAATCATCCTTGCTTAAGCCAAACAAGTCGGCCGTCATGGCACAAGCATAAATGTGCACGTCACCGAGCTCTATCGCTTGAAGCAGGGTATCATACCACGGTGCTACATTCTTTTCTTGCATAACTCTCATCATTTCAGGCCCTAGCTCCGCATAGTCTTTGCTCACCTGGGTGACTTTATAGGGTTCTCCTTTTCGAAATGCCATCAGCCCCCAAAAGGTCAAGAAAATATCGACGCGCATATCATTCATCACTGCGCCTGAAGCCATAATAGCCACGGGATACAACTTATCAATCGTTCCATTAAATACGACCATACTCATACGATTACTGTTATCACTCATGATTTGTACCTCCTTTTAATGTGTTGACAGATTGACCCAATCGCCGTAATAGCGTCAGCGCGATATCCAATCCCACTCGAACATCTTTATCGCGCATAGCGTTCATAACGGTACGAACCGTTCCTTTTTCTGTCGTTGGCGGATGATCCAGCACATGTTGCAATTCTTCCAAAACGATCGGCATTTTTGCAAAGATTTCGGAAGAAAGCACTGCGTCACCTATCTCTATAGCGCCCGCCATTGTTTTAACGAGACCAGCGATAATATCCGGAGTCATGGCATCTAGCGCAGAGGATACGAGAGACAAAAGTTGTATGACCCGTTCGATCTGACCCATTCTCTCCATATCAGCCACTCGTACTACAACACCTGTCAAATCAACGGCGTGATCTGACACGGCCGAAAGTAACGCCGGTACATCAGGATGGTTGAGAATATCCGCCATCTCGCCAAATGACACAGCAAACCTCGTCATCGATTGAATGGCTTCAGGGGTGACGGCATCGTTCATAGCATGCAGTACAGAGAGATGATCGGGTTCATGCAGCGCATTTCCATCAAACGACAATGTTACGACCTCCTCTCCATTTTGGGCGTCCTACACAAGACCCCGAAGGCTCAACCAGTACATTTCGTTAAATGCCAGTTTAAAATCATGAACAAGCGGACTTGGATCCGATGGTTTTGGCGGATGATTGTAGTCAAAGGTAATATGCGTTGCGTCTTCAAGCCCTGCCTCAATGAAGCAAAACGCTTTGCCGTTATACAGTGCTTTTGGTTTTTCCCCTCGTAATTCGCGAGCCACATTCATCGCAACGACTTCTGATTGATAATGAGCCGTCGAACCCGCCTTTGAAATCGGCAAGTCTGTGGCATCCCCAAGCACGTAAACAGCTTCTTGTCCCTTCATCTGCAAAGTGTGGCGATCCGTCGGAATCCATCCATCATCATCACCAAGACCCGAATCCCTGATCACCTTAGCTCCTTTATGAGGTGGTACGCCTACAAGCAAATCGTACGAGACCTCTTCCCCTTCTAGCGTATACACAGTTCGCGAGGTCGGATCGATCGTCTCTACGTTAAAAAACGTTTCCCCGACGATGTCGCGGTTAGCGAATTCCCGTTCAGCAAACTCTGCGACAGGTTCCAACGAATGCAACCGCCCGATGGGGTACGTATACATCAGTTCTACTTGCTTACGTTTTCCTGATTTTCTTAAAGCGTCATCCAACATGAATACAAATTCCAAGGGAGCTACTGGGCATTTATGCGGTACACCAATGATCAACAGCAATTTGCCGTGATCAAAGTCTTGAATTTGTTTACGTAAATGCATGGCTTCAGGAAGCGTATAAAAAGACTCTGCCCCTGTGCGAAATCCATCAATTGCATCAAGATCGGGAACGGATCCAGTCGCCAGAATCAACACATCGTAGGACACTTTTTTGCCACTTTGACACGTCACATTTTTGCCAGAAACATCGATAGCAACCACCGGATCGAAAAGATGAGTGACACCAGGAAGCAATACACGTTGCTGCGATCGACTGAATCCCTCCGGAAGTGCCAAATCAAGCGCTACATAAAGTAGACCCGGTTGGTACAAATGAGACTGGGTATCCGCAATCACCACAATCTCAAGTGAACCACGATGAACCTGCTGCGGCATCATGCGCGCCAATCGATTTGCTGTCATAACACCGCCAGTGCCGCCTCCTACAACCACCACACGCTGTCTATCCATCCACTTCACTCCTGGTTCTATACGAGTAATAAACCATATACCATACCCCGCACCCTACCTAAAAGATACCTGACAAAATAAATTTTTCACATCCTCAAAACTAGCTAGATATAAAGAAATCAAATAGAAGATCAGATCGCGAACTTACTAGTCCTATTTAATGCAATTTGTGTTATTCAACAGTATATTTGTGCTATAATTACTTTATTAAAATATTAGTAACCGCTTTCACTTAGGAAAATGGGGGTCTTATCATGAGTGATGCTGACCGTTTGGATACATTATTAAAAGAACATCGTACGTTTATGCCATCACAAGCCTTTAAAAATCAAGCCAACGTCAATGATGAGTCTATTTATGACAAAGCAGCAAAGGACCCGGAGGGATACTGGGCAGAACAAGCACAACATCTGACGTGGTTTACACCTTTTACCAAGGTGCTTGATTGGGACCCTCCACACGCCAAATGGTTTTACGATGGTACGCTCAATGCTGCTTATAATGCCGTGGATCGTCATCGTGAAAGCGCAAGAAAAAATAAGGCTGCCATCATTTTTGAAGGAGAGCAAGGCGACAGCAAGGTATTAACCTACGACATGCTCGGAAAAGAAGTGGATAAAGCAGCGCATGTCCTAAAAAGTCTCGGCGTGTGCAAGGGGGATCGCGTAACCATTTACTTGCCGATGATCCCTGAGCTACCCATCGCCATGCTTGCCTGTGCCAAGATCGGCGCCATCCATACCATCGTTTTTGCTGGTTTTGCAGCTACTTCCTTGCGAGATCGTATTCTTGATGCAGATGCGAAGTTACTTATTACAGCAGATGCGGGTTTTCGCCGCGGCAACCTAGTCCCCTTGAAACAAAATGCGGATGCTGCCGTTCAAGATACTAACATTGAGCACGTGCTCGTTGTCACCCGCGTCGGTGAAGCAGCCAATAGTACTATGACGAAACCGCGCGATGTTTCTTGGAACGAATTGATGAACAATGCGCCGACAACACCTGTCCCTGCCGAACCGATGAATGCGGAGGATATTCTCTATATTCTTTACACATCTGGAACCACGGGAAAGCCAAAAGGAATTGTCCATACGACAGGTGGTTATCTCGTAGGTGCCAACACATCGATGCGCACGGTGTTTGACCTGAAAGATAACGACGTCTATTTTTGTACTGCGGATATTGGTTGGGTCACGGGGCATACGTACGTCGTCTATGGACCGTTGTCTGCTGGCGCAACGGTCGTCATGTACGAAGGTGCTCCTGATTGGCCCGATCGTGACCGCTACTGGTCTGTCATCGAAAAGTATGGTGTCACAATCCTATACACGGCACCGACGTCGATCCGAACCTTCATGAAATGGGGTACGTCATACGTCGATCAGCATGATATCAGCTCCTTGCGACTGTTAGCCAGTGTAGGAGAACCCATCAATCCAGAGGCTTGGATGTGGTACCACGTTCATATCGGAAAAGAACATTGCCCGATTGTTGACACGTGGTGGCAAACTGAAACAGGCTGCGCCATGGTGGCCCCCCTGCCAGGAATAACGACGACAAAACCGGGGTCTGCCACACACCCTGTGCCTGGCGTATTCGTTGATGTGGTTGACGAACAAGGGGTGTCTGTTGAACCTGGTAAAGGGGGATACCTGGTCATCTCTCGCCCTTGGCCTTCCATGATGCGAACAATCTGGCAAGATGATGAGCGTTTTCGTCAAGCATACTTTGGGAAATTTGACGGCATGTACCTGCCGGGTGATGGGGCCCACTTGGATGAAGATCGCTACATTTGGATCCTTGGTCGGATTGACGATGTAATCAACGTATCCGGTCACAGGATCGGCACGATGGAAGTGGAAAGTGCACTTGTTGACCATCTCGCAGTGGCTGAAGCCGCAGTCATTGGCCGATCACATGATGTTAAAGGCCAGGCAATTACCGCTTTCGTGACCCTACGAGAAGGTACAGCCGCCACGAATGAACTGATGGCTGAGCTCAAGCAACACGTTAGTCAAAAAATCGGGGCGATGGCGAGACCCGAAGAAATTTATTTTACCGCAGAATTGCCGAAGACACGAAGCGCAAAAATCATGCGCCGTTTACTTCGCGATATTGCAGAAGGAAGGGCACTTGGTGATACAACCACTTTAGCCGATCCCTCTGTAGTGGAATCCCTTAAATTACAATATCAAGAAAAAGAGTCGTAAGGGCAACATCTGCTCAACACTTTGCAAAAAGAGCCTGGGTCATTATACCCAGGCTCTTTGTTGACACTGTTTGCTTCGCGTCCTCATAACATATCTTACCTGGATGGTGATTGCTATGGACGTCGTCCATGAAACACTTGATATCCTTAGTGCTATTTTACTGATCACAGGCCAAATCAGTATTAGCGGCGTCTTTATTCAACCTGACGGATTCTCACTGTCTTTGTCCGGGCCAATTACAGGCGGTGGTGCAGTGGTAAAACAACATGAGCAAAAAGCTCAACCGGTACTTAACGGACTTAATATCCTGACCGCCGTACTTCTTCTCTTACGCCAGATCCAGGTGGTCGGTACGTATATCACCGCTGGTCGATTCACCATTGTACTGAGCGGCCCCGCTTTCGGCGCCAAATGGTTAAAGGCTGTACCGCAAGTAGCGATTAAGAGAGCGTTTTTTGCTGATTACACACGTCTTGTGTTGCAAAAAGCTGGTCTGAATTCCTAGGATGTGATAGCTATGTCCTTATCTGATCTACCTAAGATACAACCAAGTACACCAGTCATCTTTCTTGGAGCTGCCTTTTTGGCTGTATTCGTCTTTTTCTTTCTGATGCCTGCCAAAAATCAACAGAAGTGAATGCGTGATAAGCAAGCAATCCTACAGATTCCGCCCATACCGGGCGTACCATACAAAAAGGCAGGGACAACGTCCCCTGCCTTTTAGACCTATCATTTATCTAAAGACCTTAGTTTTTAACTGTCGTCGTCGAAGGTGGTAAAGAAGGCAATCCAGAGGGCACCGTGACAGCAACGACGTCGTACGACAGCGTGCTATTGACTATCTCGTCAAGATTCATTCCCTCGAGCACATTGGCAACAACGCCCAAAGATGTACCTGCTCCCATAGTGCTTTGCATCATACTTTTTGGCAAGTTCATCGTAATATGCGCATTCTCCTGCGTCAACACGTATTGCTTATTGTCCTGTACAACCGTAAATTGTACGGCAACATGCATACGTTTGATCATCGTGGCAATAAGCGAATTTGTCGTTTGATTAGTCTGCCCCATACTTTGAACAATCTTTTGTACATAGGAACTTAGCATTTGACTATTGTA
This sequence comes from Bacillota bacterium, assembly GCA_021821185.1. The sequence goes on along the minus strand of JAKACU010000017.1, from coordinate 20,141 downwards.
CGTAGCATGGAAAATAAAACCTTTCCCTGCCGGTACAGCCGTCACGTGATCCAGCGCCTGAAATGAGATGGTAGAATTTCTTGCGGCTTGCAGTAACGCTTGAACGTTCGTCGAATTGGATGCTAAAGTCCATCCCGACCCTTGATTCAGATATAAATTCGTTCCGTTAAGGTATTCAAGAATTTTTCTGGTTAACTGATTCGTCGTTTGTGTCATAGTGATCAGTGCAGAGGTCGTGGACGCCGTTCGCTGCTCTGTCACTTGCATCATGGATTTTGTCAAGCCACCAAACGAAGCCAGTAAAGCCTTAATTGTGGAAGTGACTTTTGCCTTAGGCAACAAGACGGGTGATACCTTCTCTACCGTTTGCGAGACCTCTTGCACATAAGGGGTACTAACACCACTTGTCAGCACTTCTTCTAAAGCCGTCTTCTCTGCCACCGTCAAATGCCAACTAGCAGGAATCGTAGGAACAGCAGGCGTCGACGTTGAACCGGATGACCCTGTGCCCGTTGACCCACTACTGGTCGCTGACGTAGTATTTGTCGCTAGCGCAGAAAGTCCCACGTTAGCAAGGACTTGCTGTCCAAGTGCATTTGGATGCACATCACCCGCTCGAACATAGGCCGTAGTTTTATTTTCAAACGCATTATAAGCATCGGCCACAGGGAGATCAAATAATTTCGCCTCAGTGGCAATTGTAGCGTTCTCACGACGAACTAAGGAATTGCTAATCAGTCGAAGTGCCTTGTCTGCTGGCGGTATGGGATTGTAGATATTGTACAAAACCACCTTCGCCGTTGGCGCTTCTTGTTTTACTTTCGCCAAAATGACCGCTAAGTTTTCCGCAAAATGCGTTTCTGCTTGCACAAATTGTGCTTCTTCCTTCGTCGTGATGATCGTCACGGGATGCGTTGGTGACAAAAGCCCATCTTGTACTGCCGGAGCAAGAATATCATTACTGCCGATATCAATCGTAACATAAGTAGCCTGATGTAACGCGGTTTGAACACTTTGTTCGCTTAACTGTGTTACTAGATTGGCTGACTGATAACCAGGAATCCCCAAATCAAGTGCTGTTGCATGTAAGGCTTTTGCCATGAGAAATGGGAACGCCATAGGTGCAGGCTTAAGATTGCCCGGCACGAGATTATAACCAAACGTTATCGAGTCGCCCAATGCGACAAGAGAAGGTGGCGAGGTTGTACTACCATCTGTGGCGGCAAATGCTGGCGTGCCTACTAAGGTAAATAACACCATACCTGCAGCCAATGTGTTCCATTTTTTGCTTACCCGAATTGGCATTATGTAAACTCCCTCTCCTTTTATCATCACATGAATCATGCTCAAATAAACCATTGATCTTGTAAAAAGTCAATTGTTACGGAAGAGACAAATAGATTCCGCAAACCAGAATAGAAATATTGTGCGTGTTCACGCTAAGGATGCAGTGATATGTTGATTCAAGAAGGAGAAATTCACCAATGGCCGATGACGTGAAGAATCAACAAGCGTTTGCGAGTGTCTCAAAAGTACTTGACGACGTGCAAGACAGGTTGTCGCAAGCACAAGATCCACAACAAACAAATCGCTAAAAAATGCGCCATGCGCCGTTGCCTCCAGCTCGGCATCATGATACGTTTTGCGGTAGAGAAGGAGGCGCGGCGATTTGGATATCAAATGGTTGGAAACGTTCCTAAAGATCTATGATCTTGACGGTTATACGGCAGCTGCAGAAGCCCTTAACATGAGCCAGCCTGGCGTCAGCAAACAAATGCAAAAACTCGAAAGCGAACTGGGCGCACCTCTACTTCGAAAAGAAGAGGGCCACCTGAGACTGACTGAAGCTGGGCGAAAAGTCTACGAGACGAGTCGAGCTATCGTCGAACAATGGAAAAACTTAAGTAAAACACTTGGTTTGCAGGCAGGTCAGTTGGCAGGTAAGCTGCATATTGGTTCCAGCACAATTCCTTCTAAGCATTTACTTCCCGGCTATCTGTCACAATTTCATACCTTATACCCCAATGTAGAGCTTGCCGTCACAGTAAACGATTCTGGTGTCATAGTAGACCATCTGCGTCACCATCATCTTGATGTCGGTATTGTAGGAAAACAACCGAGCACACCTGATTTACTCAGTATCGAAATAGCCAATGATCACTTGGTCGTAATTGGTCACAAACGGCGTCTCGAACAAAGATCATGGCGAGACGGTCCTTTTATCCTAAGAGAAAGCTCCTCAGGCACTGCTGAGGCTGCCAACATGGCATTATCTGAACTTGGCATTGATAAGAACATGGTTACCTGTATCGCACATACGAATGATTCCGACCTCATTATTACGATGGTATCAGCTGATATGGGGTTTGCCATCATTTCGGATCTTGAATGGCGTAGTCTAGAAAAGACGACACCCATTCATGTGTTTCACACTTTTTTAGCAGAGCGCCCTTTTTATGTCGTCGCTCATCGGGATCACATGGCGGACGCGTTACCCAAAGCATTTGTTGCATTGTGCTGTACGCCTTAGACAGTATCGAGTGCATTTTGCAGATCACTTAGCAAATCATCAGCATCTTCTAAACCAACAGATAAACGCAATAAACCATCCGTAATCCCCCTTTTGTAACGTTCCGCAGGGGGCATAGCTGCATGCGACATGCGTGCAGGATAGGATACAATGGATTCCACCGCGCCCAGACTAACAGCGTACAATGGAATCGAAAGATGCGATACAAATTTCTTGACAGCATCCTTGTCTTCTAGCACAAAGGACAGCACGGCACCAGCACCCGCCGCCTGACGAAAATGAACATCACGCATAGGGTGATCAGGCAAACCAGGGTAGTAGACTTTTTGCACTTTGTCATGACCTTGAAGATAGAGCGCAAGGCAATGTGCCGTCTCTTGTGATTGTTTCATACGAACTGCCAAGGTCTTCATGCCCCGCATCAAAAGCCATGAGTCATACGGCGATAAAACGGCGCCAAAGCCGTTTTGCATCTGATACACATCGTGAGCAAGTTGCTCATCGTTCACCGTGACAAGGCCAGCCAAAACGTCAGAATGCCCACCTAAAAACTTCGTCCCTGAATGTACGACAATATCTATGCCCAGTTCGTGCGGACGTTGTAAATAAGGCGACATAAACGTATTGTCAACGACGGTAATCAGCTTTGCCTGCTGTGCTATGTCTGCCATTTGCCGCAAATCGATGATCTTTAACGTGGGATTGGACGGCGTTTCAAGTAATAGCATGCGTGTATTGGGCTTTATAGCCTGTTTTACAGCGTCAGCATCGCCTGCATCGACAAATGTCGTAGCGATTTGCAAGCGCGAAAAAATGCGCGTGAGCGCACGAAATGTACCCCCGTAAAGATCCTCACAAGCAATCACGTGATCACCAGCTTTTAGCGTCAGAAGAACGCTAGTCATCGCAGCTATGCCTGAGGCAAAAGCAAATCCGTGAGAGACCCCTTCCATCGATGCGATAAGCGCTTCAAGTGCATGCCGCGTCGGATTGCCTGAACGGGCATAATCATACTCAGGTGGATGGTCAAAATCGGCTTGGTGAAACGTAGATGCTTGGTAAATCGGCGTACTCGACGCGCCTGTGACCGAGTCAATCATCCCTTCACCATGCAGGGAGCGCGTTTCAAATTTCATCGCTAAACGACCGCCTTTGGATCCTATTTTTGGCTTCGAGCAAACGTGAAGGCTTGTTCCAAATCTCGAAGCAAATCATCACTATGCTCAATACCTACCGATAGCCGTAATAAACCATCGGTTACACCATAGCTTTCGCGAATCGCTCGCGGAATGTCGGCATGTGTCTGACTCACGGGATGCGTGATCAATGTTTCTACGGAACCTAAGCTTTCTGCATATGTCATGACTTGGACGTGACTGAGCAAGGAGTTAACCATTCTAGGATCCTTGACTTCAAAAGAGATCATGCCGCCAAAACCCGTAGCTTGCTTCTTGTGAACATCATGCGAAGGATGCTCAACACGTCCCGGATAATAAATGCGCGTGATGTCAGGTTGCGCCTCTAGCCACGAAACAATGGCCTTAGCATTTTGTTCGTGGCGCTCCATACGCAATGCGAGCGTCTTCATGCCTCTCATTAACAGCCACGCATCTTGTGGGCCTAACACGGAACCTACCGCATTTTGATAAAACCCGATTTTTTCCGCTAACTCAGCATTTGCTACGGCAACTAGTCCAGACAAAACATCATTGTGTCCGCCTAGGTATTTGGTGGCAGAGTGAATCACAACATCAGCACCACAGCACAACGGTTTTTGCAAGAATGGTGTCATAAACGTATTATCAACGATCAAGACAAGTCCATGTTTTTTTGCTATCGCGGCCATCGCGTATAAATCTGTGATTCGCATCGTCGGATTGCTAGGTGTCTCGACAAATAAGGCTCGAGTTGTTGAGCTTAGCGAATCCTTCACCTGTGCAATGTCCCCTGTATCTACGTAGGAAACATGAATACCTGCCTTCTTCGTTACCGTCTCAAACAGTCGGTACGTTCCTCCGTATAAATCTTGCGATGCGATAATATGATCGCCATATCCAAACAACGACATAACAGCCGCTACAGCCGCCATCCCCGATGAAAATGCATATCCGAAAGACGCTTGCTCAAGAATCGCAAACTCTTCTTCTAAAGCAAAACGCGTGGGATTTTTACTTCGACTATAATCGTACCCTGTACTATGACCTACACCTGGATGAGCAAAGGTCGTCGTATGATACACGGGCATAGAAACTGAACCTGTAGCTGCATCACGATGATTGCCCATTTGCGCCAGTAGCGTCTCAATATGCATCGTTCACTATCCTTCCTTGTTAACCTGACTCATCTACACATGTAGGGCATGAACCGCCATCATGATGAGCACACCGCTGCCGATACCTAGTAACGCCAAACTCGCTTTTGCATGAAGCGCTTCCGGGAAAATATCCCGCGCGACGACAAAAGCCATACTTCCACTTGCAAAGGCAAGAGATAAGGTGATGAAGATTTGAGATATGTGAAATAACAAAAGAGCTAAAAGTGTCCCTAACGGTGTAATGAGGCCTAGTTCCACCGTTAGAAGAATAATATTACGACGCCGCATGCCAGACATCAACAACGGCATAGCCACACTCATACCTTCAGGAACATTGTGCATGGCAATAGCAAGTGCAAGGATTAACCCCACTTGGGCTTCCACAGCATGTCCAGCGCCAATTGCAAGGCCTTCAGGCAGGTCATGCAGCCCAATGGCAAGGGCAATAAAAATTCCCATTTGCCGAAAATTCGGTTGTAAGGGATCTACGACCGAACTATCTAGCCGAGCAACGACACGTCGGATCGCCCATAAAAACACCCAGCCCGCCATAGTACCCCATACGAACAGCTCCTGACCCCTAGGTGCACGCAAAGATGCAGGCATCAAGTCCACCAAAATCACCGTGATCATGATGCCTGCCGCCAAACCAAGAAAAAAAGCCAGCGTCTTTTTTGTCACTGAAGAAAATTGCGTAACGAAAAATCCGCCAAGAGGCGTTGACATACCGGACAAAAAACTTACCCAGACGACATTCCACAAGACGATCCACCCCACTTCGATAATGCAACTATCTCTGTGAGGACATATGATCGTTTATTATAGATTATACATGCTTGTCTTATTGAAAGAGCGTGGTCGAGAGATAACGTTCACCTGTGTCAGGCAAAATAACAACTAATAATTTCCCCTTATTTTCCTTGCGCCTTGCCAAAATCGCTGCCGCATGATAGGCTGCGCCCGAAGAAATACCTGCTAAGATACCTTCTTTGGCAGCGAGATACCGAGCGCCTTCAAAGGCCTCATCATTTTCTACGGCGACAACTTCATCAATCACACTTTGATCAAGCACTTGTGGGATAAATCCAGCACCAATGCCTTGAATCTTGTGTGGGCCGGGAGAACCGCCAGCTAAAACGGGTGATCCTGTGGGCTCAACCGCAATCGCTTTAAAAGATGGTTTGTAGCCTTTGATTACTTGAGCTACACCTGTCAATGTCCCACCGGTTCCAATCCCCGCAATCAAGTAATCAACCTGTCCATCCGTATCTTCATAAATTTCTCTGGCTGTGGTTTGCCGATGAATTTCTGGATTCGCTTCATTTTCAAACTGCCGCATCATCACGTATCGAGAATCCGATGCAACAAGCTCTTGGGCCCGTGCAATCGCACCTTTCATGCCTTGCGCTCCTGGCGTCAATTCCAAGTCCGCACCATAGGCACGAAGGATTTGACGACGTTCCACACTCATGGTATCTGGCATGACAAGGACAAGTCGATACCCTTTGGCCGCCGCAGCCATCGCTAGGGCAATACCTGTATTGCCACTTGTCGCTTCGATGAGAATAGAGTCTTTATGAACGATACCTTGCGCCTCACCCTGTTCGATCATCGCCAATCCGATGCGATCTTTCACACTGCCACCAGGATTAAAACTTTCAACTTTGGCAACGACTATGGCGCCTGTTTCTTCACTAATACCACGCAATGTAATGAGGGGAGTGTGCCCAATAAGTTCCGTAATTGAAGAAGCAATTTTCATGATTTCACCTTCCATATAAAATTGAGGATGCGTTGCGCGGTGAGTTCTACAAGCGTTTCTTGAACGCCCAAATAAGAAGATAACGCACAAGGCACCACACCTATTTCACTTTCTCGATCCTTAACTAGGTTTCGCAGCTTCGTAAACAAGAAACCGTGAAAGAGCAGAAATGGCAAGATGATGATCCTATCGACGTCTGCATGGCGTACCCTCGCGACCACATTGTCGACAGACTCTCCTACGCCAAACATCGACGCCATCATAACTTGCTTTGTTAAAAGAGCATCGGCTAATTTTTCAGCAACTTTTTGCACCTGCTCTATAGCCGATACATCGCTACTTCCACGGTATACAAGGACGATAGCACAGCGGCTGACATCTACATTTGCCGTCATATCATGCAGCCGTTTTAGCAGTCCTTGAATAATAGCATCCTCGTCACCAAAAGCAGGAAGTACCTGCATAGCTAATCCAGGAAAGGTATGAAAAGCTCGTTCTATCAAAAGCGGCACATCACGTTTCATATGGCCTGCCAATACCAGAAACACAGGAACAACGAGGATCTTGCGAATGCCTCTCGCATGCAACTCCCTAATAGATTGCATAAAATCGGGTTTTGCAAGTTCTAAAAAGGCATAGGTTACGCACCAACTGTCTGTAGGTAGGGAAACCGTCAACCATTGTGATAAAGTATCCACAAATACAAGAAACTCCTGATATCCTTGCTCATCTCGCGTACCGTGACCTAAGACGATGATCCCTAAGGAATCATGGTGTGATTGCATAACAGGCTGCTCTGTATTCATAGAAGCCCTTGACCACCCGCAAGACTCCCTATGGAGGACACTGGCTTAAAAGGTTTATACCATGAAAGCGTTTCGCGCAGTCGCACCACCTCCCCAACCACGATCACGGCAGGTGCCTGCAGTCTCCGCTCCTTCACCATGTTAACGATCGTGGAAATGGTTCCTTCGACGACGTTTTGCTCCCTTGTCGTACCTGATTCGATCACCGCAACAGGCGTCGATGATGGCCACTCTTTGTTGAGTAATTCATCCATTATTGACGATAGGTTGTCAAGACCCATCAGAATCACAAGCGTACCTTCCTGACCAGTGTACTTATTTGGCATTGAAAATCCATCCTCAGATACACTTTTGTGTCCGGTCAGCACCGTGAAGGACGAAGCAATTCCTCGGCACGTAAGCGCAATACCTGCATAAGCGGGTACAGCAATTGCGGATGAAATGCCAGGCACTACTTCAAACACGATTCCCGCTTCAACAAGTTCGTTAATTTCTTCGGCACCTCGGCCAAAGACGAAAGGGTCACCACCTTTCAGTCGAACGACACGGTTTCCCTGCAAAGCTTCATGCACAAGAAGTTCTGATATGGCTTCTTGGGGTACTTTGTGATGACCTGCTTCCTTACCCACGTCGATGAGACGTACACGCTTGGGAACCATTTTCAAAATTGCTTTGGCTACCAAGCGATCGTATACCACCACATCAGCACGTTGCAGGCACCGTTTCCCTTTAATGGTTAAAAGATCAGGATCTCCGGGTCCTGCACCAACAAGATAGACGATGCCTTTTTTCATTGGTATTGACCCCTCTCACCTCTGTGATTCGGCGCGTTTCTTAAGTTCTTCGACAGAAACTCGATGACAGTAGGCACCAAAACGCTCGTCTTTTACGTGATGATCCCTAAAATCACGTAAGATGTCATAAAGTACGACAGACAACGAGGATAGCGAAACGAGTTCCGCATACAGTTCATTAAGTCTTGTTCCAAAAAAATCACCACCAAGATATACATCATACTTACCTGGAGCGCGTCCAACGAGGCCAATATCACTCACATAGGGACGAGTACACCCATTCGGACATCCTGTCATCCTAATGGAAATTTCCTCTCTTTCAAGTCCAAGCTCGACCAATACCTGCTCAAGATTCGCAAGAACTGTTGGCATAACCCGCTCAGATTCAGTGATGGCCAGCCCACATGTTGGCAAGGCTGGACACGCCATGGCGTACCGCTCAATCGTAGGTATATCTTCTACGAAGTGAACTCCGTGCTCACGCAACATACTTTCGATCAGTGGTTTATCGTCTTCCCTAAGATGGCATAACAACATATTTTGCGATGTCGTCAAATGAATTTCGGGCGCGAATCGTTCCACGATACTACGTAACGCCGTTTTAAGTTGTAACGAGCCCGCATTATGGATGCGGCCATTTTGAATTGGCAGGCCCAAAAACCAAGTATGTTCCCCTTGTTTATGCCACCCAAGATGATCCGTGGTCTGTGACCAGGTGAGATCACGTGGAGCCACGAGCAAGCGCCCTAAACGATGTTGCAGTTCTCCCGAAAACCAGTCAAGCCCACGCTCATCAAGCAGATACTTAAAGCGACTGTGTTGACGGTCGGTACGATTACCATAATCACGTTGGATTGACACGATTGCTATCGCCGTTTCCACCAAATCATCTGGAAGAACAAAACAAAGTGGAGTAGCCACTCGCGGGTACGTATCCTTTTTCGTGTGATTCCGCCCCATACCGCCACCAACTAACAGCGTATACCCACTGACCACGTCACCTTCACGATGCGCGACGATACCAAGATCATTGGCGTAGACATCAAGACAATTGTCTCCCTCGACGGCGATAGCCAACTTGAATTTACGCGGCAAATAGGTTTGCCCGTACAGTGGCTCTTCGTCGTCTTGGTTTGACGCCACTTTCTCACCATCCAACCATATTTCATGGTAAGCGGCCGTTTTTGCCGATAACGCATCAACAAGTCGTTCTAATTGAACACGTAATTGCTCATGAAATAATCCTTCGTGAGGAGCTGGACACAAGAGAATATTCCTGACTTGATCACCACATCCCCCCAGTGTGGTAATCAGGGTGTCATGAAGAGAGCGAATCGTTTGTCTTACGTCTTTTTTAAGGATGCCATGAATTTGAAATGTTTGTCGTGTAGTGATCCGTAGTGTGCTATTACCGAACTGTTCTGACAGTCGATCAAACGTCAGATATGCTTTCGATGAAAGCACGCCACCTGGTATACGTGCACGAATCATCATTGAGTAGGCTTTTTCTTTACCCTCTTTTTTTAGCTGTTGACGCAAATCGCGATCATCTTGTTGGTACATGCCATGAAACTTTAAAACTTGAATGCCTTCTTCCGTGAAATACGTCTTACCATTGGCGAGTTCCTCGACAATCGCACCTCGCAAATGCCGACTCTTCTTTTTAATTTCTTCAACTGTCAACTGTTTTTTTTCGTTGCTCATTGGACCACCTCCGCCAAACCTTGTACAAGAACATCTGCCACTTCCGGTCGGGAAAATTTTGGTGACGGTCTTTCTCCAGCGCGCAAGATCGCCCGAACCTTTGTTCCAGAAAGAATGATGCGTTCACCTACGTCGTGTGGACACGTCTTTTCCGAAGCCATTCCATCGCATTTCACACAATAAAAGCTATTTTCATAAAATAAAGGTTTGATCGAAAGTTCATCACTCGTAAAATGAGCAAAGATTTTTTGCGCGTCATACGTTCCGTAGTAACTTCCAACACCAGCATGATCGCGACCCACGATAAAATGGGTGCAGCCGTAATTTTTGCGCACGATAGCATGAAATACAGCTTCACGCGGTCCTGCATAACGCATCGCCGCCGGGTACGCCGATAATAGTACGCGATCTTTCGGATAATAGTTTTGAAGCAATACCTCATAACTTTTAACTCGAATATGCGCTGGTACGTCATCCGCTTTCGTCGTCCCTACCAAAGGATGCAACAGCAAAGCATCCACCGTTTCAAGCGCCGTCTTTTGGATGTACTCATGCGCGCGATGAATTGGGTTGCGTGTTTGAAATCCGACCACCGTTTTCCATTGACGGTTCTTAAAAATGGCGCGAACCTGTGCTGGATCACGATACAAAGATGCAAATTCGTGGATCGGTTTTCGCTTTAACAACATGATGGACCCAGCTACATAAAATGGCGGTTGGGAGAGTAAACGGTGAACCCCAGGATGTTCTTGATCGGTGGTACCATAGACAGCTTGTGCCTCTTGTAATGGATCGTAAGGGTAAACTTCCGTCACACTCATAGTCCCATAAATAACGCCATCAGCACCGCACAGGGACAGTTTATGTCCCTCTCGAATTTCTTTGGCATCCTCTTTACTTATCGGCAAGGTCACAGGAATCGTCCACACTAGACCATTCGCCAAGCGCATTGTCTGCAATACCGACCGATAATCCGCTTCGCCGAGAAAACCCGTCAATGGCGAGAATGCTCCCACACCAATCATTTCCAAATCACTTAACGACCAATCAGTGATCGTTACTTTGCGGTACGTTTGCGCTTCGCGAAGATATTCTTGTTGTTGTTGTACCTCAACTTGTCGCTGTACCAATAGACCACCATGTGGCAAAATTCCGTTAAACATCTTTACCTCTCCTTAGGACGCTGATGTATCTTGGTGCAAACCGCATTCGGTCTTAGCAAACCCCGCCCAGCGACCACTGCGTGGATCATCACCTTTTGCAACGGGATTGGTGCATGGAGCACAACCAATGCTTGGATAACCATGGTCATGAAGTGAATTGTAAGGAACGTTGTGTTCATGCACGTAAGCCCACACATCATCTTCTGTAAACAACACGAGAGGATTGACCTTGGTTAGATTAAAACGCTCATCCACTTCAAATGTTTGCGCATTGGCCCGCGCTGGGGATTGCTCCCGGCGTATGCCTGTAATCCAGCCGTCAAAACCCTCTAAATGTTTTTCTAATGGCTGTACTTTTCGCAGCGCACAACACTGATCAGGTCGTACTTTAAAAAGATCTTGACCATACTTTTGCGCTTGATCTTCCAGTGTCACAGCAGGCAAGACCTGCACGAATTGCACATTTTTATAGGTTTCTTGTGCCAGATCACAAAGCGCGTAGGTTTCGCCAAATAACAGATTGGTGTCTAGGTAAAACACAGGGATCTTGAGATTGAGCTTAGCAATCATATCGACAATCACCATGTCCTCAGCACCAAAGCTGCAAGCAAACGTCAAATTGGAAATGCATTTTGCAGCTTCCGTTACTACTTCTTGCGGCGACTTATTCTCATAAGTACGAGCCAAATCAGCGATTACGTCCGAAGATAACCCACGCGGCATATCAATTCCCCTTATATCTCATCAGTTTAGTATGAATTAAGATAAAAGTATTATATTCCACGGATTGATTACCGTCAATCAATTTTATGAAACTTATCTTGCTTTCCATCGTCTAATAAGCTGAAATAGAGACAAAGGAGATTGATGAAATGAATTGGCGTCTTTCTAGCATTTTATTCGTGGTAAGTTGTGGAGTGACTGCAATGTGTGGGTGGGGATTTCAAGACAGTCTTATCACTCAAGCGGCGGTGCCGCAAACAAATTTCCCTTCTGTTGTTACGGCAGCGATGAGTTATATACAGCCGCGCACAAAAATTGCGCTCATGGCTCCTACTTATATTGCACAACAGCAAAGTGGGCAATATTTGACAGCTCTCGTCCAGGCTAACGCTACGAGCTACAGTGTCACTATCCGCTCCCTTAACAAGCCACTACCTATCAATAGCCCCGACATCAACGATCCACAATATAATGGACTCGCACAATGGATGGGCGGATTTGGCGCTGATAAGTACGCAACTTTAAGCGCTGCTCACGCCGCTTTAAACCGATCACTAAGCTATGCTGAACATCTTACAGGCACACCGCATCCCATTTACCTAGGCTCTGGGGTGACTGGAGAATTGTATAATGGCATCTATGCGGGTACCATCACATGGCACATGGGTACATGGCAATTTCAGGTTAACAATGGCAATCCTACCGCAAATGTCAGCGTTGCTGAGGCGATCATCACCCAAGTGCAAAATGCGGCGTTACCTCGTGAACAAGGTAAGATGGTCGTACAAAATGCAGGCGACGGTGAGCATACACAGTTGGCTTTTCTTTCTGGCACAACGCTCATGACCGTAGCCAATTACCACAGTTCCACGGATGCTTTAAAGATGGCTTCCTCGATAAAAACGTATCAGTCATCCACATCAAAGGTAACGGCACCTGCAATGATTGCGGCGATAAATCATCTAAGCGGCGCAACAGCAATCCCTCTACTTGCCCCACTCAATTTGGGCATTACCGCCGCACAAGGATCCTCGATGACAGAGCAGGATACGGCAAGTTATGGTCATTATCAAGTCAACTTAAGTCTGAAAAGCGCATCAACATCTTTTGCTAGTTTTGGTGGACAAGGCTATGTGCAAAAACCCACTGCATTATCGGTCGTCCAGCAAATGGCTGCGACTCCATCTTATGCAGGTACTGTGTCAAAGACCGTAAATCTTGGATCTGGAATTGAGGGAACCGTTTATTCTCAGCTAGGACTCGTCAAATGGAAAGAAGGTCAGTGGACATTCGACGTAGAAGCCGGATCTTCGACCGCGGACGTGAAACTTTCTACGCAGATTGTTACTTACTTAGCCACGCACCTATTACCAGAAACCACAGGTTACATGTGGGTAAAAAACACACCAGTTGCCCAATTTAGCCATTTTTATTGGGCTAGCAAAGATATACTGTACTCGATTTCAAGCACATCGTCAGCCAGTATCGCCTTAAAAATGGCTACATCGATGGCGAGCTTTTAAACAAGAAAAGTAAACAAACGGTGAGGTCGTGTCGGCCTCACCGTCAAATCCACATATTATCGTTTGTACCAATCACGCCAGATAAGACGATATACTGGCAACACTCTTGGCAACCGGTTTAAACCAGGAATCCAAGGAACGAAGATTAAAATAATCACCAGAACAGCAACGGTATAGGCAGCTAACATGTCACCTACAGGTGATGTTGACCATGGTGGGACTTGGTACAAAAAGGTGTAGGGCGTTAACCACCAAGGACCTGGATAAGCCTGCTCATCATGATTGATACCCCACTGTTCACCCAGCATGTTGATTGATTGAGCTGCGTTATGCAAAGCATCTCCCTGGATGTAAAGCAGGTCGTTTTGAACATTCCACCGATATGGACCTTGATTGGTCTCTTGATTCAGTGTACCGGACAGCAATCCCGATTGGGCCAGACGCAGTTGCGCCGGGATGATCACAGCAAGTGGCCCATAATTACCTGGTGGTACAACTACCTGTCCTGAAACGACGGTGGCATGAGACAGGGCATTACGATAAGTGGACACCCATGCAATTTGTTGTGTGACAGGGGTGCTTTGATAAGCCGATAGAGCGGCTGCCAGCGTTTGATTTTGCGAAGCTTGCGCCACTTGTGAAAGCGGCCTTAACACAAAATCTTGCGTCGTATTGATGGGATAGGGTATCCCCCACCATGTCTGTGGAGCAAAACTTCCTAAACTTTGTACGCCGCCTTGCTGACCTTGAAATCCATTGTTATAAGGGGGGCCATAACTAGCGATTGCCTCAGTACCATCCAAGTACCCTAATGTGGTATTTGTAAAGAGCACTGGATCACTCGTGGCCACTTGGCGATTCGTCACAGGAGGACGATAAGGTGCTTTGGCAAAAGCGGCCACAACGAGAATGAGGATAACCATGATAAGAAGACTCACGAAGCCCTCCTTGATCAAGTCAAAGTCCTTCATATCGCTGCGCCGTGCATCAGGGACACTTGTTGTCATGACCTTGCCCTCCTATCGTCGTATGGCGGCACCACACCTTTTTTGCGTACAAAAAGCAAGTGCCACGCCACCAAAATCATCAAGATGATTGGTAGCACCGACACGTGCAAACCGTAAACTTGTGCGTTATTTAGAATGTTAAGCAAGCCATCGGCGCCAGCGGCATTAAACGCATCTTTGCTTTGCACCTGATTCCACTGGCTAAAGAAATCACCGCGACTGAGATACCCGGTAAAGGCCGTAAGAACACTGATCGCAAAGGACAGAACACCGAGCACCCATGTAGCTCCCCGACCATCACGCCAAGAGGCCATAAAGAACTGCGCAACAAGGTGCATCGTCATGAAAAAAAAGAACGCTTGTACACCCCAAAAATGAATCGCGCGCAGATAGCCACCGATAGCAGAAACTTGGTACCACATCGGATCTTTGGCTGCGATAATGATCCCAGATACGATCACCACAACCATGCTGCTTAGAGTAAATACACCAAAGCTATACACCAGCGATGATACATACACGGGCTGCTCAGAGGGCAACAACTTGTCCCAAGCAAATTCTCTTGCCGCGTGTTCCCTAGCCCTGTTCGTCCAGTTCATCAATCATGCCTCCCATGATCGGGATAGCGTAAAAAGATGAACACGATAAACACGACAAGCCATAAAAAACCGACATAATAATTCGGCCAGGCATTGGACAAATCCACCATAAAACCACCCCCATTGAGTTCAAGGGATAGGATTTCCAAGGTCACCAAATATCATTCCACAACATCTTCCATAAGCCTATGCAAAGTTTGAAAACAATCGTGATATCGAGGAACGCCTAACGCTTCAAATAAAGAGAGTATGCTTTTCTCGATATGATCTAGGGGTTTACTATGTTGTTCGATATATTCCTTGGTGATTGAGGTAAGACCGTGACCAATCATGCCATCTGTTCGCATCTGTAGCACGTCCATCACCCAATCTTCACACAATAATTGATGTGCTGTCGTTTGTTTCACATATGCAGGCTGATCATTAAGTTTTTTAATCAGCAAGTGCAGCATCGCCTGATGTCTTGTGCTGACGTCATACAGTACAGCACCCACAGGACTTTTCTTGTGCAGCAAAGCAAACGTCTTTTGATGAATGTCGAGACCAAAGTAGACCCAAACGATCTCCTCAAGCAACCGATACACCCTTGTCAGCCATTCTCCAAAATCACTGCGCACACAAAATGCTCGCATCTGCGCGACAAGCAAATTCATCACAGCATATTGTTCTCCGCGATAGAGCTTCATCCACAAAGTGAATTTTTGCGGTTCATGAGAGCGTTTCACGACCGAAGTCAGCATGGTCGCATCTTGCTCACTGATGTTACTCATCAATAAACGGCGCGACACATCGGCAAGACCTGCAAGCGAGGCTGGTAAAAGCCCTTGTTCAGTGGCAGCAAGCATGCCACGATACTCATACAAACCGGTGTAAATGCGTAGAAGCGTTCGAGGATGATCTTTGCGATGAGGTTTTTGAAGCACAAAGTGATCACTGATCGTGGCTTGTGACAGCAGCGATACAATAGCATTTTTCAAAATATCATAAGGGTTATGCCCTATCTCATGTCCAAGGTCTGCCATAACCAAGTGCAAATCGGACGAAAAATGTTCGATGTGTTCTTGATCTGTCCCCCCCGCTCGCGCATATCCTTCGTACCGAGACCACAGGCCCTTATGCGAAAATCCGACACGTCCATGACCCAGTATCGAATGATTGCGCAAGTCAATCGTCTGTGCGACTTGCTGGCTTTTCAAATAAAAGTATGCGCCAAGGTGTTCTTTTTTCTCAGAGCTCATAAGCAATTTGCCAATTTGCATCAACATCTGTGGGGCTCGGCCGTAAGTCCAGAGTTCATCGTTATCCGGTACAGGAAACTGTTGCAAAAGATATCGCATCAACACTTCACGAAAGCGGTAAAAGCGCGTTAAAAAAGCGCCTAAATCATCCCCACGTAGATTCATCGTCATCTGATGAACAAGTTCTTCTAAGATGAAGACTGTGCCGGATTCTCGTCTATCTTTCGCCAATCGAAGCCATACACGGAAATCTGTCTGCGATAAAAAATCCCCCAAAAGGGAGACGGCACGCTCGTGATCAAAATGATAAGCATAGTATAAGGCACGAAGCAATGGCACGGCATCACGTAAAATCGTCTGATCATCTTGTGCTACAACTCGTTGACATAGGATACTGGCTCCGCGAAAATCATTTTCAAGTACATGAATTTTGACCAGTTCTACAATGTTAACGCCTCTGTCGATTGCAATTCCCCCCCTACAAAGCTACCCAAAACACGCACTTGATGGCCCAATATATCAAGAATCGCTAACGCTTTACCCATGCGCTCGTCATTTTTTCCAACTTGCACTTCCATGTAAAATTGATACGTGCCCAATCGCGCCTTGGTCGGCCGTGACTCGATCCACGCTAAGTTCAACTCAAGGGTGGCAAATACTTGCAAAATATTGGCCAACATGCCAGCATGTTCTTGCGATGGAGTAATTAATAGCATTGTTTTATCAGCATCAGATCGAAACGTTTCTTCCTGTGAAAACACAACAAATCGCGTGTGATTCAGCGCAACGTCCTGAATATCGGAGGCCAAAATTTGTAAACCAAATTCTTTAGCGGCCCATGCCGATGCGACAGCCGCGCGGTGAACATCGTCAGCGTCTTTTACCAACTTCGCTGCAGATGCTGTGCTATCCGTCAACTGCATGGTGGCCCCAAGCCCACGTATAAATTTATAACATTGCGAAATTGCGGGAGCGATCGACCACACCTCTTCAATTTCGTCCAGTTTGGCAGAAGGTATACCTAAAAGTTGCAAAGAAATGGACAAAATCAATTCGCCATGCACAAACACATTCGAAGCATCGGCTAGACTATCAAGCGTAAGATTGATCGAGCCTTCAATCGTGTTTTCTAGCGGCAAAATCCCTTGATCAATAACGCCCTTGCTGACGTCCTCCATGACCTCCGGAACAGTTGGATAAGCAATCAACGTGGCACTCGTACCGGCAAAATAACGAGTAGCTGCTTCTTCACTAAACGTCCCCTTTGGACCTAAATAACCAATTAACACGGCATTCACTCCTTCAAACCTTTTCTTGATTCAAGATTGTGACCATCATGCGTTGCAGCGTATTCGCAAAAAATTCTTGGTCCTGTTTCGTTCGTGCCTTGGGTCCCGTGTTACGATGGCCTTTCTTACGTATATGCTGATGGAGTGCTCGTTCAAATAAAAGTCGATCTATATTGTCTTTTGTATATTCCATACCTTTGACAGACAACGCAAAGGCACCCTTGACCAACACCAGCGCAGCTAATCCAAAATCCTGTGTAACAACAATCGTTGACAAGGCGTCCGTAATGGCATTGATAATACGCAAATCAGTTGCTTGTGGACTTGCATCAACCGTTATATGGTTGTCACCCGTCAACATGTGGTTAATGGAACTCACCGTGCGTACTGAAAAAGCAAGTTCTTCAGCCAAACGATGAACCGTCGTGACAACATCTTTAGGTGCTGCATCAGCATCGATCCAAATCATTCTCATCGACTTACACTTCCATTTTCCACGATAAAAATTATACAGTACATGGCAAGTATACCATGGCTCAATTTGAGAATGCTGATTAACGATAGCTATCTTCAGCTACATAATAAGGAGGATGTACCATGAGATGGGGCGGTTGGACTTGGGTCGCATGGGCTCTTGTCATCATCGGGGGCCTCAATTGGGGTTTCATCGGATTGTTTCACTTTGATCTGGTTGCGGCCATTTTCGGACCTATGACAGCGATGAGCCGAGTCATTTATACATTGATCGGACTCGGTGCCTTATGGCAACTCATCGCTGTTTTGGCAGGTAACGAACGGCGCATATCCTGACTACCATGTGCGCAACCCCCGATAAACAGAGGTTGCGCACGTCCTTTAAGCCTGATTTAAACTGTATTAGACCGCTTTGGTCAACAGCAAAAAAGAACTGGGAATCACTGTTTCAAAGCGCAACTCTCTCTTTGTAACAGGATGAATCAAGGCAAGAATTTGCGCATGCAATGCGAGTCGTCCAAGAGGATTGGTTTTTGCCCCATAACGTTTATCGCCAGCAACACTATGTCCAATATGTTGCATATGCACGCGAATCTGATTTTTTCGCCCAGTTTGTAATTTCACACGCAAAAGTGAGTACTGCTTGGTCCGTTGCAATACCTGATAATGGGTGACAGCAAGATCACCAACACCGCGGGTGCTCACATACATAAGTTGCGTACTTGTTTCCTTTATCCACGTTTCAATGGAGCCTTGTTCTCTTCCAACATTGCCTTCCACGACAGCCACATAGGATCGCTCTGACACGACATCCGTCCAGTTGTCCTGCAGTTCGTGCTTGACTTTCTCTGTTTTAGCAAACATCATGACACCCGATGTTTCTTTATCAAGGCGATGAACAATAAACACACGCGCAGTAGGATCTTTTAGTTGTACATGATCCATCAACACTCGATATGCGGTGCGTTCTTTTTCTTTATCCGTAGCAATCGTTAATAAACCTGGCGGCTTGTCCACCACGATGATGTCATCATCTTCATAAAGAAGTTTCAAACCATAAGCCAAAGTTGCCCAACCAGCTGGTCGAAACCCTTGCGCATGCACGGTCACGATTTGCCCAGGATGCAACACGTAATCATGACGAGACACTAAATGACCGTCTACGCTGATCTGCTTTCGCGTCAATAAGCTTTTCACTTTGTTGCGACCTCGTGATGGTAACTGTTCCAGTAAAAAAGGTAATAAAATCATTTCATCTCGTGCAGTAAACGAGATATCTTGTGACACACGATCCACCTCATGACTATCTGTCAATTTGCTTATAGTATACATTACCTTAGCCATAGCAAGCCAAATAGGCTAACACCAACGAGAAAGATGAAAAACTCGATATCGATACTCTTTATCGCCACATCACGGTAAAAGGAACGCCCATTTCGCGAACTGGCAGCGCGTCCAAAGAATCCGCGCGCCTCCATGGCGATCGCAACGCGTTCACTCATACGAATACCTTGACTTAGAAGAGGTATCGCATACGTAATAAAACGCGTAAAAGTGAACCGACTATCATTGCCTCGCACCTGACGCGCTTGCCGCAATTTCATCCATTCTGATGAAAACAGTGGCACGACCCGCAATCCTGCCATCGTACCGTAAGCGAACTTGGGCGGCACACCGAGATCTTTACAAAACCCAATAATGAGGTCTGTAAAGTCGATCGTTGTCACAAGCAAAATGCCAAAGAGTACAGAGCCGAGCATCCTGATCGATAAAATGAGTCCTTCAATAACGCCGTAATAACTGAGTCGGTACCATAAGAAATTGATCGTATGCACACCTGGTGGAACGGCTACATTAGCGACTGTTGACCACATGTACAAGACATAAAGGGCCAAAAACGGAAGGATTAACTTAATAATCTTAAACGGGGTCATAAAAGCGAGACCCATCATCACGGCGACGGGCAAAAGTAACATAAAAATAGCCTGTGGCAAGGTATAAGCAAACATCGCTACCATCGTTGCTGCAAACATACCCACAAAGAGAACAGATGGGTGTAGCTGGAAGATTGGTAAGGTCTGTTTTTTTCCCGTCATCTCATCACGATCATACAAACCTACCACGGCCGTGTGATCGTAAAGCGTCGTATCATCAAGCAAATGCGCCTTATGCAACACGTCATTGCGCTGAAAGAGCTCCGCACACGTACCTTCAA
>JAKACU010000016.1 GCA_021821185.1 Bacillota bacterium | reverse complement strand
TCTATCAACCGGATCCCCTTCTCCCCTTGTAACAGATAAGGTAAAAGCTTGCTAATTTCGAAGCGGTTTACCCTTTTGCAACATGTATTGCATGCGTTGCTGTGTTTTTTGTTCACCAAGCAAAGACAAAAATGCTTCACGTTCCAGATCAAGCAGATATTGCTCAGCAACTTGCGTAGCACCCGTAACTTTGCCACCAGTCATGACATGAAGTAGTTTAGTAGCGATCACAGCATCATACTCACTGATGAAGCCGCTTTCTTTCATAGAAAAAATACCCATTTTTAAAAGTGCTGCGCCAGATTCACCAAGAACAGTTACTGGAGTAGGTTTTTTAGGATTAAAATATTGACTCATCGCTAAAGCAATCTGCTTGGCATCATACAAAACATGATCGCGAGACACTGAAATGCCGTCTGTTTGTCGTAAGTAACCAAGTTCTTGCGCCTCTTTAGCGCTCGTTGATACCTTGGCCATGGCCACCGTTTCAAATGCCTTTTGGATGACAGGCAGCGCTTGTAATTCAACACCTACAGGTAGTTGTTCCATCGCTCGGTAAACCATCTCTTTCGTGCCGCCTCCGGCTGGAATCAACCCAACACCAACTTCGACAAGTCCCATGTACGTCTCTGCTGCAGCCTGAACCTTACCTGCTAAAAAGCAGAGTTCGGCACCTCCGCCTAAGACCATACCGTATGGAGCGGTGACCACGGGGCGCGCAAGATACTTTAAGCGTATCGTCGCTTGTTGCAAGGAACGAATCATAAAGTCAATGTCGTCCCAATTCTCGTCTTGTGCTTCCGAAAGCATCATCATCAAATTGGCGCCAACACAAAAATTCGTGCCACTGCCACTTAACACAAGTGCCTGGTAGTTTTTCTCTACCTCATCTGCAGCCTTCTTCATCATCGTAATCATGTCGATTCCGATCGCTTGCTTAGGAGAATGAAAATCAAGGCAGGCGACACCATCACCTAGATCAACCAAACTCGCCCCCGGATTGGTTAGAATTACGTTCCCATTTTGTTTTAGGGCAATCAAATCCATACTGCGAGGGCGTACGCGCAGTGGTTCATAACCCTGCCAAGTAAACTGACGCACGATTTCATTTTCCTTTTGATAAAAAGAGCCAGCTTGTTCTAAAGCTCTTAAAGCGATGTCAGGAACCACAAGTCCTTCTTTTTGCATACGTAAAACAGAAGATTGTAAGCCAATCGCATCCCATGTGCGAAATGGCCCGAATCCCCAATTAAATCCCCACTCCATGGCTTGATCGATACTATTGATATCGTCAGCAATTTCGCCAACTAGTGATGCACTGTAAAGTAAAATACGCTTGACAATATTCCAAACAAATTTTCCAACCTCGTCTTTTCCATAGACAAGCGCTTTCATTTTGTCTGCGAGCTGTGGTACTTGCTTGGCTGTTTCATAGGATGAGGAAATTAGACGATGTCTCTTGCGATACGTCATGGTCAGCAAGTCAAGCACCAAAATTTCATTTTTACCGTCTTCTGATGCTTGTTTCTTAAAAAATCCCTGACCCGTCTTTTCACCTAACCAACCCCTTTTAACCATATCCTCCAGGGCTTCAGGAACCGTGAAAACCCGCCTTTCTTCCTCATTTTGCGTTGCATTTTTTACGTTATTAGCAACATGTAGAAAAGTATCCAGTCCGACAAGGTCGAGCGTGCGAAACGTTGCGCTTTTGGGTCGTCCAAGCACAGGACCAGTTATCGCATCCACATCATCAATGCCTAGAGATGTTTTGCTCATCTCCTCTAAAGTAACCAGAAGTCCAAATGTTCCAATGCGATTAGCGATGAAATTAGGCGTGTCTTTTGCTAACACTAATCCTTTTCCAAGTGCGTCTTCACCAAACTTAAGTAAGTGAGTCACCACTTGTGTATCCGTATAGCTTGTCGGCGTAAGTTCCAACAATTTCATATAGCGTGGTGGGTTAAAAAAATGCGTGCCTAAAAAATGTTTTTGAAAATCCGTTGAACGTCCTTGTGCCATATCATGAATAGAAACACCTGAAGTGTTAGAACTTACGATGCTGCCTAATTGCCGGTACTGATCCACTTTGGCCAAAATCGCTCGTTTACTTTCTAACCGTTCTATGATCACTTCAATAATCCAATCGCACGAAGCAATTTTTTCGAAGTCATCTTCAAAGTTTCCTACTGTGATCAAATCAAGATTTTGTTTGGAATACAACGCAGCAGGTTTACTGCGCAAGAGACCTTGTTTGCCTTGTTGTGCTAAACGATTTCTCACTTCCAAGTCGGAAAAAGTAAGTCCTTTTTGTGCTTCGTCTTCAGTCAGTTTCGTTGGTACCATATCGAGCAATAGACTGGCTAGACCGACATTAGCTAGCTGCCCTGCGATGCTAGCCCCCATCACACCTGCCCCTAGTACGGCCACACGTCGAATCGGCAACACGATCATCAGCCCCCTTCACTTGAAGCCTATGATAGC
Source organism: Bacillota bacterium (assembly GCA_021821185.1). The sequence continues at coordinate 24,594 of JAKACU010000016.1, read as the reverse complement.
AGAGCTCATTTCATTTGAATATAGATTTTCTGACTGATTGGTCAATTTTTTAAAATTTTTCGCGTGTTAATTATTTGGTAAGTATTCGTGCCTTTGGTATCATGCTGTTAGTAGGAAAATGAAAAAAGGATGTGATCATGTGGAATGTCTCTTTTGTAAGATTGCGAATCATGAGCTGCAAGCCACCGTCGTGGTAGAAGATGAGCATATCATCGCTTTTGAAGACATCAACAAAATAGCCCCTGTCCACGTCTTAGTTGTACCAAAGAAACACTTGCAAAACGTAGCGGAGCTTGATCCAGAGGATATGCGTTTGTTATCAGCAATTCAGGCGGCCATAAAGCATATTGTACAAGCTACTGGAATAGAAGAATCCGGGTTTCGCGTCGTCACGAATGCCGGTGAATCGGCGGGACAATCCGTTTTCCATTTGCATTATCACGTCATTGGTGGAAGAAATCTAAACGTTGCACTAGGCTAATTTATTGTGCTATCGCACCTGCATAGTACCCGCCAAACCTGCTTCTCGATCTCCATCTGCATCCGAATAAAACGGGAATTTTCCCGTTTTATCGGGTGTGAATTGTACCCATGTGCTTTGTTTGGCCGGCAAATTCGGCGTATAGATGTAAAATGCTGGTAGGATAAAATTATGCGTTTTGGTTCCTTTATTAACAATGTTGATCCTCACAACATGGTCTGGCCGTGCCCTGAGCATCGTTGGTGCAAACGAATGGTCAGAAATCACAACATTATACGTCTCTGCCCGTACATAGTTTGGTAACATCATGAACGATATCATGATTACTAAAATCATAGCTGGTAAGGAATGACCCAATTGTTTCACCAAGTTTTTTCCCCACGTCCTTTTATCATAGTGGTTCCCATCTAAGAGAGGAAAATACAGATAACAACAGCTAACCCGGTTCCAAGGATTGCGCCAGCGATAAGATCAGTTAGATAATGTACACCTGCATACAAACGTGAAAAGGAAACAAGCATAGCCAAGAATAAAAACAGCCACAGTAGAGAAGGAAAGTACAAACTAAGAGCGACAGCTAGGGCAAATGCGCCTCCTGCATGATTGGATGGAAAAGAAGGATCTGTACCGTCTTTCTCGATTAAGGGCCTTATAGGCAAGGTAATAAACGGTCGCTGTCTTGTGCAAAATCGTGCAATAGGATCAATCACTAATTTCGTCATCGTTGCGCACACAATAGCGACGATAACCCCTTTTACGCGATAGCTGAAGGAAAAAGGTGCAAAGGATCCTCCTGCAAGAAGAAGAGCCATTACGATAAAAAAGAAATAAGGACCATATTGTGCCACTATCTTCATAACAACTTGATCCCAGCCGCGATGTCGGCGCACACGATCAAAAAAATAGCATAGTTTGACGTCTACTCGGTCAATTTGTAATCGACAATAAGCATAAAACTGCAACATCTGCACGTCCTTTACATTTCTTTCAGGAGAACGACAGCTTGTCATAATATGATATGATGTGCCAAGGCCTATAAGTATACTGTCATCATAATGAGGTGAGCACCCGGGTGAATTCTTTGCAGCAGAAATTGCTTATCACAGGACTTGCCCTCATGCTCCTGTTTCCATTAACGACATTTATTCCTGCACCATTATTTGACCGTCCAAATATCATTGTAACGGTAACGTCTGGGAGCCCTGCCGTCAAGAAAAAGATAACATCCACCGTTTTGATCATTGGCTCCTCTGTAGCTGCAGGGTGGGGCGATGATAATCATGGTGGTTATTTAATTCGTGCTTTAGCTGATTTTGCTCACTTTACCAATCAATCTTTTCATATCCTTAATTGGGCTATCCCTGGAGTTACGACGACAGATTTAGCACTTCACTTTCAAGCAATGATTAATAAATCCCATCCGACTATCGTGATCCTATCGTGGGGAGGCTTGGATGATGCAGCTGCACGGACACCAGTTGCTCAATTTATTAAAAATGTCAAGAACGAAGTGAAAGTAAGCCAACATGCACGGGCCGTCGTCCTCATTGTCACACCACCTGTCACTCCGGCGACGTATGGCAACGGTCTTAAAGATTTACCGCACCAGTACTTTCAAGCACAAATTCAAACTTTTAAGGACCATACATCCAACAACATATATGTGTTTAGTGTTTTCAGCCAAATGATGCAATACATCCGCAACCATCATCTTGTTGAATCCAAACTGGCTGCAGATGGATGGCATCCAAACCCTAAAGGTCACGCGATTGCGGCAAAGTTACTCTTTAATGACTTGATTCAGCAATTTCATCGAAATTTCATTGTCTATAAAGCACAGAAAAAATTACGTAGTGGAACCTAAATCTGTACCCCGTTCAAACTGTCTGGTAGCGTCCTGTTCAATACTTGTCGCAAAAAGTATCGCATGAAGTAATTCAACATCGCCTTCGTGATTCACAGAAAAACCGTGATAGGAGAAATTAGCACTGCCGATGAAAAGTTCTTGACCGTGATCGATACAGATAATTTTAGCGTGCAAGTATTCCCCTTGGTATGGCATATAAAAGCGCACATCGATACCACCGTTTTGTAGAGACTTTGCTGTTTTTTTATTATAATATTGTCGCGCATCTAATAGGACTTTCACAGCAACACCGCGTGCTTTTGCCGCTTCGAGAGCTGAGATCAAATCTTTACTTGTAAAGGCGAAGGCTTCAATGACGATAGATTGTTGCGCGCGATTAATAGCTTGCAACATAGCTGGCTCAATCTCATTGTCATACAATAGTGGTGAGGGGAAGCGCACAAATGGCTCAGGCATCCCTCCTGCTCGTGCGTAATCTTCTTCAAATAAGCCCTCAAATCCTGTTCCAGCATGCGCAAAATAGACAGAGGCATCATGATTTTGCCAGCTGTACTCGCCAAAATTCATACCGCCTAATAATGCATGCATCCCGGATGAATCAATGGTAACAACAGACTTTATATGAGAGATTCCACCGGGAATTTGCAACAAGCGAACGTTAATGCCATGCTGACGAAGATACGGAACTGCAGTCCCCGCAGAATGAGGTTCTTTGGCATCCAATATCACTTTCACATCAACACCTCTTTGTTGTGCATTGGCCAAAGCTTGCAAAATATCCGGATCCCCTAACTCATACATCGTGACATGACAAAACGTCTTACTGTGCCCAATCATGTTTAACGCTTCTTGTTTAATTTCCGGGCCCCACAGCAATATCTCATTACCCATATGTACAGCAGCAGGAACTTCTGTATCTTGTGCTGTTTCTAATGGTCCACATCCTGCGATGAAAAAGCTCAAAATAAAAAGAACTCCTAACACGCCTGTTATGCGATGACGAAGTAAAAACAAGATAGGATCTCCTCTTTTCATTTTTTGAAAGTCGCAATCAAATGATCTATAGTTTTCTGTTAAAAATTCGCGTTAAAAAACCTTTTTACAAAACATCTATTTTCGATGTATTTTGTAAATGAAAAAAATCAGGCAGGGCAAATGATTCTCGATCTGCTACCATGGCTAATGGCGCCAATCGTTCGGCAGTTAATCGCTTCATACCAAGTCTAACACCTGTGTGCATAAGCGATTCCGTCATATCATAAACACGGTCATCACGACAGATCATAGCTCCTTGCTGTTCAGACCATCCGCTATGTAAAGTAGTATACTTATTTCGATTAAAAATCAAACATATGTTCTCTTTTTATTGAAGACAATCCATTAATCGATCACCAAAGTTCCTAGCGTCCCGTACAAAGGTCAACCTGCCACCAAAGCTGTTGTACATCCGAACCGCAACTACCTGAAAAGATGGAATAATAAGGCATAAACAACCAGAGAATCCCATGATCTGAGCTGAATTTTCTGGTACGGAACTACCAATTTCCGACATTCTAACAGAGGGGGTTTGCACCCACCAACAAAATCCCTGCCTTGGAAAATGTCGATCTAACGATTCCGGTGTTTGTACCGTTATCGTTCGCTTAAAGATCGGATTCTCTGTAAGATGCATCCATCCCCAATAAGCCAAATCACGAGTACTAACGTAAAGATTACGATCATCCCCATGACTAGAGCCTAAAAGAATAGGAGCTTGTCGACGAAATGCTGAAACATCATGAACTAACTTATCATTTTCCTTATCGCACCAGCCTGTGTCAGTCAATCCTTGCGGCGTAAAAACTTCTCTTTGTAAAAGTTCTGAGACTGTCATCCCTGATACTTTCTCTACCAAATGATTTAGAAGGAGAATCCCTGTATTGGTATAGTGCCATTTTTCCCCTGGTTCAAATCGTCGTATGAGTGCCCCATTCTCACCATCTAATCCATGTGTATGCGTAAGCAAATGGCGCAACGTAGTTTGCCCTAGAACAAGTGACGTCGGTTCATCAAGATAGCGACTTACAAGATCATCCAACGAATGAATATAGCCTTGTTGTAATGCATAAGAAACGGCAAATCCAATATAGGATTTGCGCACCGAATACACATTAAACCGCGAATCACTTTGAATTACCCGAGATTGGCGATCAAGAGTTTGCCTGCCATCGTACCATTCAGTTACAATTTGTCCCTGACGTATAATCATCAAGGTTGCTGCACTGGATCCATTTCGTTTCCCTACTGCGCCAACAAGGGCAATCAAGCGCTCAAAAACAGGATCTTTCTGCATAGGCAGTTCCGTAAAGCCCATCTCCTCTCAGCGAATCACCAAACCACGAACACGGTTCCATACCATACCAACCTCAAGTGCTCGCGGTAAAGCATAAAAACCAGAACATCCTTCATAAGGGCTAATCGACTCAAATCCATGCTCACAACTATCACGAACCACGCGTTGTACAACTTTAGCAAGCGGCATAGAACCATCAACATAGTGCAGTTGTGCATACCTAATCATCACCGCTATAGCGCGGACCTGGCTCTCATCAACTACCTGTTCAAGAGAAGATACATCGATATATTCATCGCCATATTGCAGAACAAAACGTGATTTCGCCTCTAGACGTTCCATTTTTGCACCATCAGGTAGAGGTTGGGGAAAACGCGAATGCATAACAGCAAGTGGTCCCACCGATTCTGCTTTACGTTTTACAGGCATTTGTTCTGTAATCTGGCGAGCTTCTTTCGTTACATCAAAAGGTTTGTATTCATCAAGCATAATTACCGTATGGGCTACATCAAGATAATCGCCTGAACCGCCAATAACAAGAATACTTGAAACACCAAATCCCCGATACAGTTCTCTGACACGATCGATAAAAGGCGTAATCGGTTCTTTAGCCTTAACAACAAGCTTCTGCATTCGCGCATCTCGAATCATAAAATTAGTTGCGCTAGTATCTTCATCAATCAAAAACACTTTAGCGCCAAGCTCCATCGCCTCCACAATAGCAGCAGCCTGTGACGTAGATCCGCTTGCATCCTGCGTACTAAAAGCACTAGTCGATCTTCCTCTAGGGAGATTGGAGATAAACCCGGAAATATCCACACGGCTGACACGCCTGCCATCTTCCGCTCGAATCTTTACAGCACTTTCATCCGTGATACAAAATTCCCGGCCATCACCTTTAATATGATTAAATACACCACCTGCGATAGCCTGCAGTAGTGTACTTTTACCATGAAACCCTCCCCCGACAATAATGGTGACGCCTTCTTTAATTCCCATTCCAGTTATCGATTTTCCACTTGGCAGTTGCCATGCTATGCGCATCGAATCTGGTGACACAAATTTTTCAGCTACTTTGTCATCCATTGGCAGTTCACTAATACCGCTTCGTCTAGCGAGAATCGATTCATCACCAATGAACGCGACAAGGCCTTTATCCACCAATGATTGACGAATAAAGCACTGATCACAATACAAAGAAACATGTTCCTCTAAATCTTCTACGGCTAGATAGGCGCGTGAAAATGCCTGATCCACAATAAAAGGGAGGTCATCAAGAAACATGGCCTCCGCATCCTTTGCACGTATTCTCCTTCCATCAGCTGGTAGACCAATGGATAAACGCACTTCAATTTCATCGTGAGAAACACGCACACTACTCCTTGCAAGGACTGTCTGTCCTGGAGTATCGATCAAAATAACCCCGCTACGTCCGCTTCCCCGACGTTTTTTCCCTAACACCTCAAGTGCCATCACCAAACGTCGCGTCAAAAAATCCTCTACCGCAACTCGTTGTTCCTGCCGATCGATCCAAACAGACTTGAGTCGCAACAAATCAGCATGCACCTGAATTCTCGCCCTTGACGGCGGAGCATACGGATCTCCTTGTACATGGTCCAAGAAAAGTCTATAAAGTCCCAGATCATACGACCCGTATAAGCTCTTGTACCCCGTATAAGATTTCCCATCCAATCCACGTAACAAGCGCAAAAAGTGCGACCGACTCTCCATATTCGATCTCCTCATAACTACTGTTTACAACTGTTTACAAAGGCTGTTTCTGAGCTAGCGTTTCAATGAAGAAGCGTAACAAGTCCTCACGCATATCATCTCTAGTAAGGGCTAAGCCAATCGTAGCTTTAAGATATCCCAACTTATCACCGATATCAAAGCGCTGTCCCTCAATCTTACACGCCGATAAACCTTCTGCATCCATCTGGCCGCGCAAAGCATCGGTAAGCTGAATCTCTCCTTGTTTACCGGGAGGTGTATTAGCAAGAATAGGGAAAATACTAGGAGAAATAACATATCGTCCAACAATCGCCAAATTGGAGGGGGCTTCTTGCACAGCCGGTTTTTCAATCAAATCAGAAACAGCATAGTGAATGCCATCGCTACTGAGCCCAGCTATGACACCATAACTCGATACTTTTTCGCGAGGTACTGGTTGCACACCAACCACCGATGTCCCGCAATTTTCGTACACACGCAAAAGTTGAGCTAATGCTGACTCTCGCCCATGAATAATGTCATCGCCTAAAAGAACTGCGAATGGTTCTGTCCCTACAAAGGACTTTGCCATATAAACCGCATGCCCTAAGCCGCGCAATTCAGGTTGTCTTACATAGTGAATATTAGCAAGCGTAGAGATATTTCTGACCATCTCAAGTTCTTGTTGTTTACCATGTTCTTCAAGATGCCGCTCTAGCTCCAATGATCGGTCAAAGTGATCTTCAATAGCCCGTTTAAAACGTCCTGATACGATCAAGATATCTTCGATCCCCGCCGCTACAGCTTCTTCCACGATGTACTGAATAGCAGGTTTATCGACAAGTGGCAACATCTCTTTAGGTTGCGCCTTTGTCGCTGGTAAAAATCTCGTCCCCATACCCGCAGCAGGAATAACTGCTTTACGGACCTTCTCCATAAAAATCTTCCTCTCCCAAGCCCCACGATCGGAGTTTCTCTTATTCGTTCCACACTCGCTCGATGTTATAGCGCATTTTTTCAACATATGCGTTTTCTAAGTCTATACCAGTATAATTGGCTAACTTGGCAATATAAGCAAGACAATCAGCCAACTCTTCTTTTAGATGTTCCCGTGCATACTCGCGTAAAACGTCGTCTGCCGTGTAATGCATGATACGTCGAACTTCTTTAGCCACCTCACCTACTTCTTCAACCAGAAGCATGACATTTAACGGCAGATCACGCGAAAAACCCTTTTCTTCGTCAAGCCAAATGTGGAAATCCTGACAATCCCGCAATGTCGGCTGATCCTTTAGCATAAGGAAGCCTCCTGTACATGTCTTGATATTATGGTAACATAGCTATAGTAATCTTTCATGGAGGATTCTATCATCATGCCGAAAAAATTACTTAGCGAAATGACACCACAAGAATTGCAAATGGAAATGGAACTCTGCCAAACATCCGCAAAAAGAGCCATCGATGATGGTATGATCAGTGAGTACCAAGTTTACGAACAACGTTATTATATGGCAAAATCCTACCTCATGAGCCCGCAAGACGTTCAACTTGATGTTACCTATGGTATCGAAAATGACACCAACCTATTTGTTGTTAAGTCACTTCGTGGTGTACTCGCTTATGGAAAAGTCCTAGGTCAACAGGGAGAAAAAGCCTATCCAATCGGCTTGCTCGTACCACTTGACTTCAACTAGCAAACAGGCCGCTATACCTAGCGGCCCTAACCATTCATACACCTACTCATCAAGTAACACATCATCTAATGCCTTCCACACGAAATGATCAGGCAGTTGTTGATGCATATCGTGAACGACTTGAAGGAATTGATCAAATACAGCATCATCAAAAATCACTGCATACTCCGATGCCGATGCCGATGTACGAAGTAAAAGTGTCGACGGGTCTTCACGTAATACACCGCACTCTTGCGCATCAAGTAACAAATCAATACCACGTCCTTCGACTCGTAGCCCGATAGCAAGATAAGCCCGCACCCCCACAGATGCTGCCGCAAATCGCAAAGAAATAAGCGATGTATCCTGCACATTGCGTAACCAGTTCTCCGCCTCGGGTGCTACAAGTACAACACAATCTGACGTTGAATCTTTTGCAAGCGACGCCTCAATCTTCAAAAAACCACCATCCTTACATCTGCGTCTAATCTTTTAATCTAATATTCGGTAATAAATGGCTATAATCCACATGGTGTTCAGGCGAATGCGTCTCTTTTCGTGTAGCATCGAAAGCTTCAAGATAAGCGATTACTTCTTTAGTAATCGGTGTTGGCGTCGACGCTCCTGCAGTTACTGCTACTACTTCTTTATCGATTAACCAAGATGGATCAATTTCCGTCACATCTGCGACACGAAAAGCCGGTACACCCGCAATTTCCTGTGCCACTTGTGCCAATCTGCCAGAATTATTACTACGCGGGTCACCTACTACAATGCATAAATCTGCTTCTTTCGCTTGCGTTGCAACAGCATTTTGGCGAATTTGTGTAGCATTGCATATTTCGTTAAACACAATAGCTGTAGAGAATCGCTCTAAAACCTGTTCAACAAGTGCCTCTGTGTCCCATTGACTCATCGTCGTCTGATTCGTCACCAAAATCTTGGCTTCACCATCATTATCCTTAGTACGTTTCCCTAGATCCGCCGGCAATTGTTCAATGTCGCACTCATGTTCAACCAAAAACACAGCACCAGGAGCAACGCCAATAGCTCCTTCAGGCTCTGGATGACCACGTTTGCCAATATAAACAACATCATAACCTTGTGCCACTTTATCTAAAATCAAATCATGCGTACGAGTAACATCAGGACAAGTGGCATCAATCACGGTTAATCCTTTATCTTTAGCACGCTTACGCACTAAAGGACTCACACCATGAGCCGTGAAAACTACCGTTCCATGATCAATTTGATTAAGAATACTCAATCGATCTGGTCCATCTAATGTCTGAATTCCCTGTTCCATAAAAGCATCAACAACGTATTGATTGTGAACAATCATACCTAAAATATAAATAGGTCGTGGCAAATCAGGCTGCGCTGCTACTTGTGCCGCTAACACCATTGCATCAACGACGCCATAGCAGTACCCACGTGGAGCAATCTTAATAACCCGCATCCTTTAAACCTCCAAAGCTTATAAATTTACGGTCATGGTGGTACCTTGCCTAACCGTGCTTTGCACGTCGATATAGCCTCCATGAGCACGAACAATTTCAGCGACAATGGCTAGGCCTAAGCCTGCTCCACCTGGGTTTCTTTCACGTGCTTCGGATGCTCTGTAAAACCGATCAAAAATATGCTTTTTCTGTTCTTCAGAGATCCCAGAACCAGTATCATTCACAGACAAAAACGCTGTCGCTGATCCTCGTCGACTCTCTCCTGTGGTTATTGTGATAACACCCGATTCTGAAGGCGTATACTGAATAGCATTCATCACAAGATTATAGATAATCTGTTGAATCATCGAACGATCACATTTCACAGGAGCGTAAACAAGCACATAACGCATCTCTTGGCCACGCGATAAAACATTAAGCTGTGAGCGCATACTATCCACAAGTTCAGCAAGATCCTCTTGTTTAATTTTCGGCTGTAGTCCCTCATCGAGCCGTGCCAATTGCAATAAATCACGAACAAGCGACTCCAAGCGCATCGTTTCCTGTTCCATCGTATTCAACGCCAGTCGAACGCTTGATAACTGCCCAGAATAGATTCGCGCTGGTGAAAAATCGCCATCAAACTCATCATCTTCATCGTTGACATCGACTTGAAATAATTGAATCTCTTCTTCATAAGACGCTACCCTTCTTAGCAATACTTCCGTAAATCCACGAATCGCCGTAAGCGGCGTCCGAAGTTCATGCGATGCAGCTGACACAAATTGCTTCATGCGTGTTGCCGATGTTTGTTCTTGTTCTACCGCTCTTGCGAGTTGATCCAATGCTTCATTCATCACTTCAGCTAGTCGTTCCATGTCGCGCGGTCCCATCATAGGGAAACGCTCCTGAAAGGCGCCTTTGCGAATTCGTTCAGCTGTTTGCATAAATTGATTCAGCGGTTTTAGTGGAGCTCTTACTACAGGAAATAACAAAGCTGCCGCTAAAAGTAACACTAAAATGCTGATGCCCAAAAACAGAACCGTTTGTCCAGAAACAATTGGGTAGAGCAATGAAGATAAATAACCAAGTTCCACATACCCTACAACAGTTTTGTTCACAAACACAGCTGCGAATAATAAAATTTGCCCATGATCTTCACGGACAATCATATTAGCATCTGATCCAAACGCTGTTGGTTCCAGTGAATTGCTACCTGTATTCGTCAAAACAGCCTGGACATCTTTTTTTGTTACATTCATCAGATGAACTGGATCATACTTTGATGACCGTTCACCTAGATCGCGCAAGTTTTTATCATACAATCGAACGTTAATACCACGCACATTGAGTGTATACAACAAATTTGGTGCCACCTGTGAAAAAGGCATTACCTGAAGTTGTCTGCCAATCAACGGCTCATTCAGTGCATCACGTAGGGCAAATGACAAGTTGCTTTGCCCCGCAACCACTAAGGCTCTTTCAAGCGATTGCACTTGAATAACTCCGATTAACACAAGCAAAATCGCTACCACGGCGGTATAACGTACGAACAATGCACGACTGAGCGTTGTTCCTTTAAATCTTGACCGAAGTAGGTGCATAAGCTACTTATTGTACGTCGATACGGTAACCCACACCACGGACCGTACGGATCAATTGTCGCTTGTGATCATTGAGTTTATGGCGCAAGTAGCGAATATAAACCTCAAGAATATTATCTTCCCCGTTAAAATCATTGCCCCACACATGCTTCATAATCTGCTCTCTAGGCAATGCCACACCTGGCGATTCAAGCAAAATCTCAAGCAACGTATATTCTGTTCGAGAAAGCGCTAATGACCTTCCCTCGTATCGAATCAATCGTTGTGCAGTGTCCACTTCAAATCGACCAATGCGTTTAACGGCCATAAGTTCCGGAAACTGACTGCGAAAACGCGCATCAATACGAGCTTTGAGTTCCGCAAAAGCAAACGGTTTTACCACATAATCATCAGCACCAGTGACAAGTCCACGTACTCGCTCATCCACTTCATCACGAGCTGTCAACATAATGATCGCCACACGGGCGCGCGTACGCATCAAACGACAAACTTCATACCCATCCATACCAGGAAGCATAATATCGAGCAAAACGACATGAGGACGAAAACTTTCCAAAAGTTGCATCGCTTCTTCGCCATCGCGGGCAGTCTTTACTTCATATCCTTCATCACGCAACCCGAAAAGTAAAAAATCACGAATACCCTGTTCATCATCCACGATCAGAATACGTCCTGGTCTTGATAATGACTGGTCATTACCTTCAGAAAACCCAAAACTGTGTTTTGGCGGTACCATCGTTCGCATGTCATTCATCGGCCTGCGCCTCCAAAATATTTCTACTTTTAAGTTCTATGGTTGCTTCGCTAAAAACCCAGTATAATGGGACTAGCTTTTTACATTATAAATCACTGAGGCAAGTAACTGTAGATTAGGATGGATTATCATGCAAAAGAAGCAACCTCACCCAGTTAAAAAGGTATCTGCACCCAAAAAGCCTCTTGCCTACGGTTTACCTCAACAGACGTCAAAAGGCAAGCCATCATCTCTCGCTAAGCGCCGCCGAAAAAAACTTCGCTGGGGTCGCGTACTTATGGTAACCATACTAGCCGCAGGTCTTGGCTATGTTAGTTTTTGGACCGCACGCGCGGGCCTTCCCCAACTCTACACAAAATTGCGCAGTGATTGGCAACAAGTAAGCAGTGCTCCATTGCCATACTCCAATCGCGCTTATCACCTTTTAACATCGGAGATAACTGCCTACCTACAAAAACAACCTAAAGGTTTTGCCGTAGCAGGCACAGATCTTGCTACAGGCGTTGCATTTGGCGTCCATCAAAATCAAGTAGTCAATGCCGCGCAAATGACTGCTCTTCCTGTATCGATCCTGCTTTATAGCGATATAGCGCAAGGCATTATCCATAAAAATGCGATCGTAACCTTGCAAGCAAGTGATCGTCAGGCGGGACCTGGTTACGTAAGCGGTATGCCCGTCGGCACGACATTTACCGTAACGCAATTAGCGCGAGCCGCTATTGTCGACAACGATGTTACAGCCATTGCGATGCTGATACGTTTTTTAGGCAGTGACCAAATCAACAGCTTCATGACTACGATGGGAACAAACAGTTCCATTTTGCAACCGCATTTGACGACGCCGTATGATTACTCCCTGTACCTTGATTATTTATATACCATGGATCAAGCACACCCACAGGCTGTTCGTCCTTTACTAAACGACCTAACGGTCACGCCTAGCGAAGGTCGCATTGCAACCATCGCAGGCGCAGACATTCAGGTCGCCCATGTGCTAGGCAATTGGCCGCATGAATTTCACGACGCCTCCATAATTTGGGTAAACGGACATCCCGTCACCCTAGTTATTACAAGTGACGGCGTGACATCGCAACAAGCTGCAACCGTAGAATCCCATATCGCTCGCCTTGTTGTACAATTTGAGAAAAAAGGATATTAACAGCACCCGTCTACGAAATTTCTGCTACAATCGCATTTTTTCAACCAAAGATCTCTTCAAATCCCATAATTTATAACTAAGATCAACATGATACACATGAGGATTTTTAGCTCGTAACGTCTCTTTAACCAATGTTGCGAGTTCCTCGTGCGCCGTCTCACGAATCTGTTCCAGCGTAGGCAATGTGTATACAAGTTCTCCATCCACAAAAATAGGGACAAGAAGTTCTCGGACGGTATAATTTGTAATAATTTTCTGCTTGTACGTATGAACAGGATCAAATAGTACAATAGGTTCCCCTGATGGCACATCTTCATCGTCTAACATAATCAGGTCCGCGTTGGCTTTGCCCTGAACATAAAATCGAACGACTTTCTTTTTACCAGGATTGGTCACCTTTACGGGGTTCTCTGACACCTTAATTCGCGGCACCAATTGACCACCGTCCCACTTAGCCGCCAACTTGTATACACACCCTAAAGCAGGACAATCCTTGGCCGTGATTAATGCGGTCCCCACTCCCCAACCATCGATAGGTGCTCCCTGCAGCAGCAAATCTCGAATAGTTTCTTCATCCAAATCATCCGAGACGATGATTTGCGTGTTTTCAAAACCGGCATGATCTAACATACGCCGTGTCTCTTTCGACAGGTATGCCAAATCGCCAGAATCGATACGAACACCAAGCAAATCGTAACCACGGGTACGCAATTCCTGCCCGATCAAAATAGCGTTTGGTACACCTGATTGAAGCGTATTATACGTATCGACAAGCAAAACTGCCCTATCTGGATATACCGAAATATAGGCGCGAAAAGCCTCCAACTCAGAGTCAAAACTTTGAATCCAACTATGCGCCTGCGTGCCAGACACAGGAATGGAAAAGTTAAACCCAGCTGATACATTGCTTGTGCTTGAACATCCACCAATGTAAGCAGCACGTGCACCGAATAATGCCGCACTCTCATTTTGTGCACGCCGCAAGCCAAATTCACTGATCGGTTGTGATGACTCGATCACTGCACTTCGTGTCGCCTGTACCATGCGTGCTGCCTTCGTCGCAATTAAACTTTGATGATTCATAAAACACAGCAGCGCTGACTCGATTAATTGCAGTTCAAAAATTCTTCCTTCAACACGAAGCATTGGTTCATATGGAAAAATCGGCGTTCCTTCAGGAATAGCGTACAAAGTTCCCGTAAAATGAAAATCGCGAAGAAGTTCAAGAAATAATTCGTCAAAATCCCCAGTCTTTCTCAGATAGTCAATCTCTTGCTCTGAAAAAGTGAGCGCATGAAGATACATGATCACTTGTTCCAAACCCGCACTCAACACATAACCATTACCACAAGGATTGACACGATAAAACAGATCAAAAACGACGCGATCATCCATCATATTGTTTTTGTAGTACCCATACATCATGGTTATCTGATAAAAATCGGTTAAAAGACCGTTGCCTTGGCTTTGATAGGCTGGCAGCATGCTAAGCTCTTTCACTGTTGTCGGCACGAGTTAATATGATCCCTCCTGCATTAGAATTCTAATGGAAGCTCTACATCCAGATCATGTAATAATTGCTGATGGATTTTTCCATTTGTTGCTGCAATATGGCGTGTATCAAGAGAAAAGGGTTGTCCCTCTACATTAGTAACAAGACCTCCAGCAAGCCGCACAAGTGTTGCTCCTGCTGTCACATCCCAAGCATTAAGATCATTCTCAAAGAACCCATCCAATCTGCCCGCTGCCACATAAGCAAGATGAATTGCAGCTGATCCAAGAGCTCTTACGTTGCGCACGTGATAGCCAAAACGCTTAATTTGTTCAGCGTTTTTTCCACGGTAGGCACCCGTCGGAAATCCGCTAGCTAAAACGGCGTTCCTCAAATTTGCTTCCGGCGAGACATGCATAGGTTGACCATTTAGCGTGGCGCCGGAAGCGTCACTTGCGCTAAACATTTCATCGCGCATGGGATCGTAAATAACACCGACTACATCCCGGCCTTCATACAGCAATCCGATCGAAACGGTGCAAACTGGAATTCCACGAATAAAGTTGAGTGTCCCATCGATTGGATCGACAACCCATAGAAAATCACGATTCGCCTCCGCTGCAGCACGCGTTGCAGCCTCAGAACCAGGAGCGACCCCTTCTTCTCCTAAAAATGAACTATCTGGGAATTCTTTTGATAAATATTTTTGGATAGCTTCTTGGCATGCTTTGTCCACTTCCGTCACCAAATCATATGGAGAAGATTTTTCCGTTGTCGTTGTCGGCCTGCCTATCCATTCACGAATCAACGTTCCAGCTATTCTTGCCGCTTTTTGGGCGACTCGTTCTGCTTGCAGAAGATCAAGCTCCATAGTCAAAATTCGCTCCTTTCGTTCGACAAATTTTTTGATAATTCCACGTGAAACGATTATACATAACGTTCGAACCTGCTTTAGGCATATGATAATCTTGTAAATCGATATAAATCATCAGGTACAAAGCCTTGCATGAGGAGGCACTTCCTTTCCATACCTATACTATACAAATTTCGAAACTAGAGATATAGTTTCTTCTATAAAGATAATGCTGGGTTTATCTTGGAGGAGAACTGGCTATGACGGAATGCGAATCTGAGTTGCAACATGAAATTACGCGACTACGCGTTTTAAACAGCTTACTTCGAACCATTAAAAACTCCCTAGATACGACAGAAATTCTTTTAGCTGCCCGGGATCATATTCTACAAGTTGTCTCGTTTGACCGCCTTGGTCTTTTAATCGCCGAGCCTAAAGGAAAGTATTGCATTATTCACGAACTTGTGACCAAGACAGGACTTGCCTTTTGCCCACCAGGGTCCATCATGGAGATCGCCGGAACAGCCATAGAGTGGGTATTTCAAGAACTGCAAACACAAAGTAATCCAGATCTCGAACGCGTTCGGGAGTTTTCAGAAGATGTCTACTTGTATAACGATAAAATCAACTCGATCGTCCGTGTCCCTTTTTTCCATGGCGGTACGGTCTTCGGTATCATGACCATCAAATCAACAGAAAAACACCATTTTACCGCACAAGACATTGCCTTTTTGCAGGAAGCGGCAGACCATCTCAGTGCCTCCTTATATTTTGCACGAATGGTCATGGATCTAAAACTCCAATCGCACACGGATCCTTTAACAGGGCTTTTCAATCGTCGCGCCTTGCATGAAATTCATGATGAACAAAGTTTACTTAATTTTATGGACAATCTGTTACTTGACTATGATTTTGGTGAAACCCTTTATTCTCTAGCCGTTCTCTTGATCGATGTCGATGATTTTAAAGGGTATAATGATACCTATGGGCATATTGAAGGGGATAAAAGATTAGAGGCGCTAACCAAAATATTGCGCTATGCAACTCCGGGACACCAATTGATTTTTCGATTTGGTGGCGATGAATTTGTCATCTTATTGCCCAACACAACAGAACTTGAAGCGCATAATATTGCCGTTCATATTCGGCAAGCCGCTGTAAAAAATGGCGATCATCGTGGCGAACCTATTCTTGTCAGCATTGGTATACATAATGATATTTGGCATGACATGTCCCATCTTCTCAAACAAGCCGATGCTATGATGTACGCCAATAAACGAAACCGATCTGAGGATGAAGTGAAAACCGTATGAAACAAATGGTACGACCATGTTGCTAGAACTATGCTCTTCCAATGCGATGGCAGAACTTATTTTTCAGTTGCAAGAGGACGGTAATGAAGTCATTTCATATCCCTGTCTTGATCGTTGTGAACGTTGTATTGATTTCCCATTCGTTTACGCTGATGGCATGCTTGTTGAAGGCCCCGATACCATAACGGTAACCCAAATAATCAGCCTGTTACAAATGATGGATGAAGACTAAAACACCCTGCCTAAAATAATATGGCCGGGTGTTTTTCTCTTGATATTGCCATTATAATACAGTGGATTTTTCTTCCTCAAACACGCGAATCGTACGATTCAACATCCCCTTGACATAGGCAATCGCCACACCGAAATTAGTGATCGGTACGCCTTGATCCTTCGCCTTTTGTAACCGACTTGTCACTTGTCGACGATTGAACATACAGGCACCACAATGAACAATCAATTGAAACTGTTCGAGATCCTCTGGAAAATCAATACCCGTACTCACTGTCACGCTCAGCTTTCCACCTGCTCGTTCGCTAAGCCACTGCGGTAATCTTTGCCTTGCAATATCCCCTTCAAGTGCATGGTGCGTACAGGCTTCCGCAATTAAGATGCGATCGTGAGGACGCAGTGAATCAATCGCTCGTGCGCCTTCTACCAACAAACGCAAATCACCTTTATAGCGCGCAAGCACCATAGAGAATGACGTTAATAATACTTGATCTGGGACAACATGCTTCACTTGTTCAAATACCTGTGCATCGGTTATCACAAGATTTGGGTCACGCTTTAATGAAGCAAGAAGACCAGGTAATTCCGCATCGGTGACCGTTAGTGCAGTTGCATGATGATCAAGTAGATCACGGATAATCTGCACTTGGGCTAATTTGAGCCGGCCTTTAGGTGACTGAATGTCTGGGGGGGCAACAAGAACCACCAGATCCCCACGTTTGACAATATCGCCAATCAGCGTAGCGTGATCTGCATCGATAGGTGCATAGGTTTGAATCACCTTTTTCAATTCATCGATATAGAGATGCTCTGTGGCACTCACCTTAACAAAAGGAATATCAAAATACTCATGCCAAAAAGCCACATCAACGTCCTTCTCGTCGATACGATTGATAACGCCGATCACAGGAATCTTGCGACTCCTAAGATCTTCGTACCATTCCCGTTCCAAAGTCCAATCCGTACTTTGTGACGTAAATACAAGCACGGCGAGATCAGTTCGATCCATCACCTGTTTGGTCTTACTGACGCGCAAAGCGCCGATCGCGCCATCATCATCCAAACCTGCTGTGTCGATGAGCATAACAGGTCCGATGGGGAGAATCTCCATTGATTTATAGACAGGATCCGTCGTTGTGCCCGCAACATCAGATACGATAGCAATCTGCTGACCAGTCAATGCATTGACAAGACTTGATTTACCAACATTGCGACGCCCCAAAAATGCGATATGCAGACGACTAGCCTGTGGGGTCTTCAACACAAAGCATCACTCCCCGTTATATAGCTTACTTATTGGTCCACTTTCACTAAAAACGCAGGTCCCGTTCACCTTGCATAACGCGTGCTAGGCGATTCATCGTGGCTTTGCGCACCGGTTCCCTCACAATCTGCTCCATGTGGTGCTCAATCAAAGCGTCGCCTAAGGTCTGCAACTCTGCATCACCATAATCGAGTTGATACTCTTTAAACGTAAGCATGGCATTGGGCTGACAAACGTTTTGAATCTGGCCCGACTTCGCAAGTTGCATAAAGCGATCACCTGTACGCCCTTCTCGATAGCAAGCTGTACAATAACTTGGAATATAGCCTCCTTTGGCGAGACTCTTAATAATCTCCAAAAGAGAACGATGATCCCCGACTTGAAATTGTGGTGTGTTCCCATTCCCATGTCGGTACTCATCCGTATAACCTCCAACACCCGTGCATGACCCCGCACTGATCTGAGAAATACCAAGGGAGAGTACTTCATCGCGATAAACAGGATCTTCTCTCGTAGAAAGAATCATACCTGTATAAGGAACAGTCAGACGTAGCACAGCGACAACCTTCTTGAAATCCTCATCGCTGACCAAGTGTTCGTACTTGTCAAGATCCACATTTTCCGCTTTTCGCAACCTTGGTACAGAAATTGTATGTGGACCAACACCAAGTTCCTGATCAAGGTGCTCTGCGTGCATCAACATAGCAATTGTTTCGTAACGAAAATCATATAATCCATACAACACACCGATTCCAACATCATCGATGCCAGCTTTCATAGCCCTGTCTTGCGCAGTAGTATGCCAATCATAGTCATGCTTAGGACCATTAGGATGCATTTTGGCATAAGTTGGACGATGATAAGTTTCCTGAAATAAGATATACGTCCCAATCTGCGCATCTTTGAGTTTTTTGTAATTCTCCTCTGTTGTGGCTGCTATATTAATATTCACGCGCCGAATGCTGCCATTGTTAACTTTCACAGCATAGATGGTTTTGATCACATCCAGCATGTAATCAATGGAACAGTTGACAGGGTCTTCTCCCGCTTCAATGACCAACCGTTTGTGACCAAGGGATTCCAAAACTTCTACCTCCGATGCCACTTCTTGCATCGTCAACCGCCGCCGACCAAAACTATCATTGGTGTGTTTGTACCCACAATACTCGCAGTTGTTCACGCAATGATCACTTACGTATAAAGGAGCAAACAATACAATGCGTTTACCATAGATCTTCTCTTTAACTTCTTTGGCTACGTGAAAAGCTTCTTGCCAAAGATCTTGTTCCTGCATATGCAAAAGCACGGCTGCTTCTCGATGTGACAGACCTTTAGCGAGACGGGCTTTAGCCAACAATTCGGTCACATAAGCACGATCCCCTTGCATTTTTTTCGCAAAAACAAGTGATTCTTGAATCTCGGCATCGTCGATAAAAGAAGCGATTTGTCGCGTAGTCATTGAGTACCCCTCCAGTACAACAACCTAGTTAATGGCGTGCTCGTTGCTGGTAATGCGTGTGCAACAATTCATGGCTCAAATGGCTGTTGGGTTCACCGAGAAACTCTTCATACACGCGCATAATATCTGGGTTCTTGTGAGATTTTCGCACAGGCATATCTTTGTCTTCGGCATAGATTGCTTTGGTTCGAAGTTCCTTAACATCCACGTGTTCTCGAATTTTACTATTGACAATTGGTTGTCCACCACCTGCGACACAACCGCCTGGGCAAGCCATTACCTCGATAAAGTGGTACGTTTTTTCACCTCGTTGTATCATTTGCATCACCTTTTTAGCATTAGCTAAACCATGAACGACAGCGGTACGAAGAAGCATGCCGTTTGGCAATAGCAATTCGGATTCCTTGATACCCTCTAATCCGCGAACTGCGGTATAGTCCACCTTATCAAGTTCCTCGCCCGCCAATACTTCATATACAGTCCTCAATGCTGCTTCAGCAACACCGCCAGTGGCGCCAAAAATAACACCCGCACCGCTTGCTCTCCCAAAAGGATCATCAAACTGATCATCCGGAAGATGGACAAAATCGATACCAGCTTGCTTAATCATCCTAGCAAGTTCCCGTGTCGTCAGTACATAATCAACATCTCGCATGCCTTCATACGACAATTCTTTCCGCTGTTGTTCGAATTTCTTAGCTACACACGGCATGATTGATACTGTTACGATGTTTTGCGGTGCGATACCGATTTTGCTTGCAAAATAACTTTTAATCATCGCACCTTCCATTTCATGCGGTGATTTGCAGGTGGACAGATGATTGATCATATCCGGAAAGTTATGCTCAACAAACTTCACCCATCCTGGGCAACACGACGTCATTAAGGGTAAGTTTTCACCACTTTCTAAACGATGAATTAACTCGGTACCCTCTTCCATGATCGTTAAATCAGCACCAAAGTCTGTATCAAAAACAAGATCAAACCCGACCATGCGCAATGCTTTGACCATTTTTCCTGTGACACGCGTGCCAATCTCCATTCCAAATTCTTCACCAAGGGCAATCCGTACCGCAGGCGCGGTCTGCACGATGACTACCTTACCCTGGTCAGCAATCGCATCCCACACCTCATCCATTTGTTCTCGCTCTGTCAAAGCCCCCACAGGGCAAGCCATAATACATTGCCCGCAATTGACACACACAGATTCACCCAAAGAACGGCCAAAAGCAGGTCCAATGACTGTCTCAAAACCGCGATTGATGAGCCCGATGGCACTAACAGATTGAACATCAGAACATATGGCGATACACCGTCCACACAACACACACTTTTCCGCATCACGCACTAAAGAGGGGGATACATCATCAAGTGGCTTTCGTGTACGTTTACCCTGATACTGCATCGAATGGACATGCAGATCACTGGCAAGTGTCTGCAGTTCACAATGGCCACTTCGAGAACATATCGTACATTCCTCACGATGATTCGATAAAATAAGTTCAACGATGGTCTTTCTTGCTTCGCGCACTTTTTTCGTATTGGTCTTGATGTCCATGTTTTCTTGTGCAACAAGTGAACAAGACGCCAGCAACTTTGGTCCTGCTTCAACTAGGCACACGCGACACCCAGATGGTTGATTAATCTCCTTCAAAAAACATAACGTTGGTATTTGCACACCGGCTTGCTTTGCCGCTTCAAGCACCGTCGTTCCTTTTTGCACCTGAACATCAGTACCATCAATCTTCAATGTTACGATATCGTCCACTGCCCTCACCTCGCGTCATCGACTGGCTACTGCGGCAAAATTACACACTTTTACGCAGGTACCACAACGAATACATACATCATCTTTAATGGTGTGAACGTCTTTTAAAACGCCTTCGATCGCATCGACGGGACAGTTTTTGGCGCATACACCACAGCCCTTGCATTTATCAGGATCGATGGTAAAGTGCACAAGGGATTTACAAACACCGGCTGGGCAGCGTTTTTCAACCACATGAGCCACATATTCATCGAAAAAATATTTCAAGGTGGATAACACGGGGTTAGGTGCTGTCTGCCCCAAACCGCATAGAGATCCTGCCTTAATCTGTTGCCCAAGTTCTTGCAACGAGGAGAGGTCTTCCATCGTGCCTTTGCCCACCGTAATTTTTTCAAGAATTTCAAGCAGACGCAGCGTCCCAATACGACATGGAGCACACTTACCGCAAGATTCATCTTTCGTAAAATCAAGATAAAATCTTGCGACATCCACCATACATGTATCTTCATCCATGACGATCATGCCGCCAGAACCCATCATCGATCCTAACGAAGTCAATGTATCGTACTCGATGGGCGTATCTAAATGCTCTTGCGTCAGGCATCCACCAGATGGACCACCCGTCTGCACGGCTTTGAATCGTTTGCCTTTGGGAATGCCGCCGCCAATATCAAAAATAACCTGTCGTAACGTCGTTCCCATAGGAACTTCAGCGAGACCTGTATGATTGATGTTGCCACCTAGTGCAAACACCTTCGTACCTTTACTGCGCTCTGTCCCAATACTTGAAAAAAAGTTTGCTCCCTTTGAAATAATTGGTGCAATATTAGCCAATGTTTCAACGTTGTTAATGACTGTCGGTTTTCCCCACAGTCCGCTTACAGCAGGAAAAGGGGGCTTGGGGTTAGGCATACCTCGTTTTCCTTCAATTGAGTTCATCAATGCCGTTTCTTCACCACAAACAAATGCACCTGCGCCCAAACGAATCTCAATATCAAAGTCGAAACCTGATGCAAATAGATTTTTTCCTAATAGTCCGTACTCTCGTGCTTGCGCAATAGCGAGGCCAAGGCGTTGTACAGCAACAGGATACTCCGCGCGCACATAAATGAATCCCGTCGTAGCACCGATGGCATAACCGCCGATCGCCATGGCTTCAAGAACTGAGTGCGGGTCGCTTTCAAGTACGGAACGGTCCATGAACGCCCCAGGATCACCTTCATCTCCGTTACAAACAATGTATTTTTGAGCGTTTTTTTGCTGAGCCGCAAATTCCCATTTACTACCTGTAGGGAATCCACCGCCACCACGCCCACGCAATCCAGCCTGTTTGATTTCTTCGATCACTTCCCCAGATGTCATCATCGTGAGTGCTTTGGCCAACGCTTTATAACCGTCTGCAGCAATGTATTCATCGATATTCTCGGGATCAATAATTCCGCAATTACGTAATGCGATGCGTTGTTGGTCGTGAAAGAACGGTATATCATCAATCGCTTCTATCCGCTCACTGTGCAACTCGTCTTCAGGTGCGATCAGCCTTTGCACTGGGGTACCCTGAATTAGATGAGCGTGAACAATCTCCGACGCATCTGCAGCTTTAACACGGCTGTAGATGAAACCTTCCGGATAGACAATCACGATCGGCTCAAATTCGCACAATGACAGACAACTTACACGAGTTAGTTCAACCTGATCGCTGATTCCGTTTTTCATCATTTCACGACGCAGCATCTTATATAAATTTTTATCCGCCGCTAGTGCATGGCAGTCCGTTCCATCACAAACCACAACTTGGCGCGTAAACATAGCCATAGCCGTAAACCTCCTTTCTAGCTCGGAAGCTCAGTGTAGTCATTGAGCAATCTGTCATTTGCCACGTGCAATGTATACTCTTGAACCACATGACCACCA
This sequence comes from Bacillota bacterium, assembly GCA_021821185.1. The sequence goes on along the minus strand of JAKACU010000016.1, from coordinate 1,281 downwards.
AGGATGTGTTCAACCATCACACGTTGCATGCGTTCAGGAGTCATCTTTACATACGTCACTTTGTCATGCTTAGGAACAAAGACATCAACAAGAGGATCCAACCTACACATGCCAATGCATCCTTTGCGAACAATTTGTACGTCCACATCGGCACGATTTTTCCATTCACTCCATAAGAGATCCATCACAGCCTGAGATCCTGCTGCAATTCCACCCGTCGCCATACATGCGGCGATCCGGATTACCGTTTTATCCTGGTTGTGTTCTTTAGCTAAAAAAGCAATACGATCGAGTTGTTCGACCGTCATCATGCTTCATCCCGCCCCTATCGATATTGCTGCACGATTTTTGTTGCATCATCTGGTAAGAGTTTCCCATGAACATGATCTTCGATCGCAAGTACAGGTGCCAATCCGCAGGCACCGAGGCATCGCATCGCTTCAAGGGTAAACTTACCGTCACTCGTCGTTTTTCCTACCTCAACGTGCAATTCTTCACTTAATTTTTGCAGCACCGCTTGTGAACCTTTCACATAGCAGGCTGTACCAAGACATACACGAATAACATGTTCACCTTTAGGCTCAAGGGAGAAAAATGAATAAAATGTTGCTACACCATAGATTTCGGACATCGGCACTTGCAATCCATCTGATACTACTTGCAAAGCATCTTCTGGCAGATAGCCAAACATATCTTGAATATCATGCAGTACCGGAATAAGTGCACCTTGCACCCCACGATGTCGTTCTATCGCGCGCAAGATGCGCTCACGATGTTCTAGCCCGCCACAACATGAATTTTCTTTCGCGTGTGGCTCCACTTGCCCCATAAGTCTCAGCTCCTTTAGCCGAAAAAGGTTGTGACACATTTCACATTAAAGGGCGTACAGAGAGGGCTTATCAGAATGTCAGCCACCTTGAGCCATCATGCAAAACATGTTCACCTTGAGAATATGCCATCTCATCGGTGTATGCATGACACAAATGAATCAAATTTTGTTATGGAAAATTCATCACCACTAACTATGATATACTCTTAATCTCCATACTTATGGCAGGAGGCTTTTTATGACTCAGGACATTGACCTTGAACAGCATCATCTTGAAGAAGTCAAAAAGCAGATCCACATAGATATCGAACACCAGACAAAACATATACAACCCACACGCGATTTTACCGAGCGCGTCATTAATTCACTGCGCGAAAAACAGATCAAGCAGATGCATAAATCGATTGAACATCCTTATTTCGCGCAGGTTACATTCTCGGATAACAATCAGA
>JAKACU010000116.1 GCA_021821185.1 Bacillota bacterium | reverse complement strand
CTTGCACGGGAACGCTCACAGTCGTTTGGCCCGTGTGTCCGGCGTGCGCGTAGAAGCCCTCCGTGATAAAGCTCCCCGCAGCCGATCCGATCAGGAAGGCGAATCGCCAGGGTCGCAGCTTGAACCCGCCGACTTCTTTCATACGATGAAATAGCAGGCCCATGAGCGCCGAACCGATCCCGAACAGCGTGAACAAATTCGCGTAGACGAGCAAGAATTCCGCCTCCTTCTGTTGATTTTCCACCGCTCTTCGTCTTCGTTGCTCCCATTATAGTCCGATCCAGTGCGTGATTGGGGAACCCGGTGTCCATCGATATGGAACGGACCCCTGAGAATAGTCACGTAATCCACAACGGAGAATGAACACCAGCGAATCGCTGATGCCCATGCGGCTGATACCTATTCGATTCGCCGTCTTCGCGGCTTGCGGTTGGGGTTTACAGGCTCGCTCCACGTGATGCGTAGTGTTCGCTTTTACTGTATGATTACAGAAACGATAATTGTAGATCGATAAAATGGTTGTGACGCTAACGAGCATTTTAACGACAGATTGAGAACCGAGGAGAATTGGCATGGGTCGAATCATTTTGGTGCAACATTGCCTAAGGTGGCCCCACATAGTTTCTGACGGATCTTCGGATAGTCCTTTTACCAAATCAGGCGACTCGAGACACCCTTCAGACTGTTGATCAAAGTGGAGATCGACACCTTGGGCGGATAATGGATCAACAGATGCACATGGTCATCCTCTCCGTCCTGCTCCATCAATTCCGCTTCAAAATCGCGGCAGACAGAAGCCAGGACCGGGCGCATGTCGTCCAAGATCGCTATTGTGAACACGCCGCAGCGGTACTTGGTGACAAAGATCAAGTACCCATGGAGATTAAATGCGCAGTGTCTTCCGGTTCGAATCTCCGTTGACGGGTTCATAGACCAAGATCATCATAGATCTATGATGATCCTCGAGGCGTTCCGCTTTCGATTGGAGCACTCAGACGAGCAGGCTCGCAAGTTCTCGCGCTATTAAGAGGGCAGTCGCTTTGTGTGGAACAAAGCTTTGGCGCTGCAAAAGGAACGGCTGGAGGCAGGCTATGGCAATAGTACTGGCGCAGCAGGTTCCCTGCTCAGTCACCGACTGCCGCCAAGACCAAAGCGAACCACTGGGAAGATTGATCCCGGTGGTTCGCTTTGTTATTTTTTCAAGAAGGTAGATTGTTAGAATTGTAAAACCTCTAAGATTTTGAAGTGTCGTTATATGCGTCCAAGGTATCGGCGAGATCCCAGAACCAGCGCTTGCGAAACAGACTAAGCGGCGGAAGCGCCGAATCGCTATCGGCGTGCACGCGATGATACGCCTGAAAGTAGTAGTTAAACAGCATCACGTACCATGCCGGAGAAATACCCGCCTGCCGATGCTCCCGACCCAATTTTCGCGCGCGTTCGCGAATCATTGGATCGCGAGGATCATGAATCAGGTTCACCCCATATGCCTGGATGAGCATTTTTAGACGCTCGACGGGCGTTTTGCGCCACCTTCCTTCCGCAAGGGAATCCTCCAAGATTGAATGGACCATGGCCAGAAACACCGGGCGCATAAGCGCCATCTCTTTCCGATAAGTCATCCATTCACTTTGATCGTGGGCGGACCAGTCGAGCAGCGCCTCATACGGACTATGCCTGTAGTTGTCTGTTACTTGCCCACGACTCCCTATGGCCTGATCTATCAGACCGTGACGCGGAGACACTTGCGGCCTGCCCAGGAAATATCCTTGCCCATAGTCAACGCCGAGCGACTGCAGAGCGGCTAACTCTTCGGCGGTTTCAATCCCTTCCGCCAGCAGACGTACGTTCTTGTCCTGCCAGAGGGTAACCACGCTGTGGAGCACATCATAAAGGAATGGATCGCGATCAACCCCTGCGATTATCTTGCGATCCAACTTCAAAATATCCGGGTGCACAGTGAGAGCCATGCCCAGCGATGAGTATCCAGACCCATAATCATCCAGCACAATCGGATGGCCCTGGTCACGCCACTGATCAATGATCTTCAGTGCCGCGGAGTGCCGAGCAATGGGGGCGCGCTCGGAAATCTCCAGGGCAACGCGTGATGGCGACAAATCGCAGGGCAGGAGATCGATCGGCAACTGTTCGAACATCTCAGCGATGTTGAGAAATAAAGTTTGCCCTTCAGGCAACGTGTTGACGAGGGCGTCCAACCCCAATTTCCGGCATTGCGTTTCCAAGCCCGCAACTTCACCCGCTTGGTGAGCCTTTGCAAAAATCTTGTCCGGAGTTTCCCAGTCCGACCCGGTCGGTCCACGGATGAGAGACTCATGCCCGAGTACGGCCCCAGTATTGAGACTCACAATCGGTTGCAATGCTACCCATAACTCGTTTAAAAATGTAAATTTTTACACCTCCAGTCGATAATTGTACTTGCTGCTATTTCGAAAATTGATCGTCCCTGTCGGTCGGATTCCTATGCTGTGCCCGACGCGAGTATGGCGCAGCCATGTTTGAACAGGGGCACAGCATAGGAATCCGACCGAACTGCTTTTCATCCTGCCGGTGGCGCCGTACAGCGACATCGGAGTCAAACAAGAATGTAGTAGTGGGGGTTTCCGGTATCTTTGAAATCAAAAAGACGGCAGACAAGGTGCGAGCATGGATTTAGACAGTGCATGCTCTGACGAAGGCGCAAAATCGAGGGGTTGATTGTATGCAGGAGCAAACCTTGCTGACGACGATTGTGCAGCATCGCAAGCGGCTGTGTCGATCCAAGCGCAGAAGGACCCGTGCCGACAGCCATGCTTTCTAGTATACGATATTCTATTTCATTTTCTGTCGCACCATTAATCACGTCTGATAGAATATGGGGAGAACCGGATTGCCCACGTAGTTTCCAGTCGGTTCTTGAGCAGGGATAATGTTTAAAGAATGTGAATTCAGCAGGGGTTTCTTCATTTCGATTACCAACCTATGCACGTCATATGTACACTTGTTAATCCAGATAGTATGGGTGACTGACACCAAGGAATCGCGACTATATAAGTGTCGCAACGAGTCTCCTTATCTGCATCTGTATACCTCACCGACGATATCAAGAATGGCTCAACGGAAACCAACTGCTTACGCCGTATAGTCTATGACATGATCCGAGCATACGGTTGACACGGTCAGGGCTTGTCCACCGCAGAGGCTTAAGTTTCCTCTGCCGATTGCTCTTTCGCCAGCGCCGTTTCCACCATCGCATGCAGAATTCCCATTGCGACCTTGTCTTGCGCTTCGAGTCGACGACTAAATTCCAGCCGCTGTTCTTCAGGCGATAGCAGGATAATGCCTGACCGATCGTAGACTCGGACTATCGTTTTTCCGATGGTCATCTTACGCATCATCGTTTCGCCCCCTCTGGCTACAGTATGCAGGCGTGGATTGTCCCCTTGACTATCCCCAATCCCCCGTTTTTTCCTGTACACTGTTGGCAGAAAGGAGGCAACAGTATTGATCGACTACTCAAACATTGCGGTTTTTTGTGCTTCATCTCCAAGAAAAAAGAGCGTCAACTTTGCATCCGAGAGCATCGGCAATCCGTTTTACAACTTGCATCGAAGGAAGTCTGCGACCACACTCGATATTCGTGTAGTACGCGCGCGATATATTCGCTCGGATCGCAACCTGATCTTTGGCTACGCTCTAATTCATTTCTTCGTTTGATCAAGCATTCCCGGTTCTCCATTTTCACCACCCTTTCGCTCTTTATCGGAACTTGATGATTTCATGATTGTTGCGTTCAGGAACATCGTCAAGCCGATGCATTCCTAATGTCGATGTTTCTTTTGGGAACAAGATAGGATAGAATTAACCCATTAGGAGCGATGTCATATGGCTAATTTTTCCGATCGATTCAGAGAACTCAGAGAACGAAAAATGAATTGGACGCAAGAGAATGCAGCTAATGCGTTAAAGCTTACCTTAGGGCTGATATGACTGGTTTGACTGAGGATGAGAAAGTGTTGTTAACGGAAGAAATGATGGACTATTTTGAGTTTAGAAAACAAAACTGATCGTTGATCGTGATAGACAACAGAGGTGAACTGGCATTGGCGCGAAGCACAAGCATTAGGAGGCGCCTGAAGCAATCATGGCTGATCACCCCCGTAACTTAACGCGTACCGCCGTGTACCTGCGCAAGAGCCGCGCTGATATCGAAGCAGAGACACGCGGAGAAGGTGAAACCTTATCCAAACACCGCAGGACCCTTCTGGCGCTTGCGAACAAATACGACTACACCATCTTGGATGTCTATGAGGAAGTCGTGTCCGGGGAGTCGATCTTTGAACGCCCTGAAGTGCAGCGCATGCTTCACGCCGTCCAGAACGATCACTATGACGCCGTGCTGTGCATGGACGTTGATCGCCTGGGCCGTGGCAATCAGATCGACCAGGGCATTATCCAGGAGACGTTTCGCGAAGCGAGTACGCTCATCATCACGCCCCGTAAGGCGTACGACCTCACGGATGAACTGGACGAGGAATGGTCGGAGTTTGAATCATTTATGGCGCGGCGTGAGTTAAAGATCATCACGCGTCGTCTACAGCGCGGGCGACAACAGAGCGTAGCGGACGGTCGATCCATATCGTCCAGACCCCCGTTTGGCTACCTGCGCGATGCCGAAAACAAGCTTATCCCGGATCCTCAGACGGCGCCCCTTGTTCAGATGATTTTCGCATGGGCAGCCGATGGCTGGGGCCGTACACGCATCTGTCGGCGTCTGACCGAGATGGGCATTCCCTCTCCGCGTGGTCACGCCCACTGGGATGTGTCCACGATGGCGCATCTCTTGACGAACCCCGCTTACCTCGGTCATCTTCGCTGGAATCACTTACGCCGACGAAAGAAAAACGGTCACCTCTTCAAGGTGATCCAGCCAGACCATGCGCAGATTTGGAAGCGCAATGCCCATGATCCGATCATCGACGAAGATCTCTTTCGTCTCGTCCAGGAGCGACAAACACGGCACCTGCCTGTGGGGGTGCATAAGCCCGTTGCCAATTCCCTGGCAGGACTCGTCGTATGTGCAAAATGCGGTCGCAAAATGGCACGCGTGCCCAACAAGCCCAAGGCGCCCCAACTTCGCTGCAAGACCTTTGGGTGCGCGACCCGAAGTGCGCGCTTGGTCGATGTGGAAACGGTCGTCATCCAGAGCCTATATGCCCTGTTACCGTCGCTAGAAGCCACTGCAGAGCACCGTAGAGGGGATAATAAGAAAACAAACGAGACCACCCGTGTGCAGCAGGAGATCGAAACACTGAAAAACGGTATTAAAACAGCAGATGGTCAACGAGCTAGATTGCACGATCTGCTAGAACAAGGCGTGTACGATGTAGACACCTTCGTCCTTCGCAACCACGAACTGGGCGAAAAGCTGAACTCCTTGCGGCAACAACTGGCAACGGCGCAGGAACGGCAAGTGCACGCCAACAAAGCTCTACCAACCTCCGATGCCATTCTCAATGCGTTGCAGGTGTATCAGGAGAGCGCAACCCCAGCTCAGAAGCAGAAAATACTCTCACAGATCGTGGATCACATTGACTACACGCGAGAAACCACATGGACAGAGGTGGGACACTTCGAGTTAGACATCCACTTGAGGGTGTGATCTTTATTGGTTCATCTCAATGAACCAGGTACGCCCCTTGGCGTCAACGCCAACGTCAAACCCGATCACGCCCAGTGTCGGATTCAATCTGGACAGTGCGCGCGCCGTGAGCAGGGAATTGCGCTCCAGGTCAGCCGCCGGCAACGCAAACCCTCTGGCCCCCAGGATCTGTT
>JAKACU010000015.1 GCA_021821185.1 Bacillota bacterium | reverse complement strand
CTCAAGGTGCTAACGTATTTGATGGCATTGTAAAGACGGTGGATGATGAAGGAACTTTACATTTTTTCACCGATGATGGTCATTCACTAACTTTTATTAGCGGGGAAATTATCGAGGCCTTGTCCTAAAGGAGTTGATACTGATGCCACAACAGCAAAAAAAGCAGACGGTTCCAAGCATTCATGCAAAAAAAATGCAGGGGAGTCCGATTGTCATGCTGACGGCCTATGATGCCACGCAGGCAGCCCTAGTGCAAAAGGCTGGGATTGACATTATACTCGTGGGCGATTCGCTAGGGATGACAGTACTTGGCCATGACTCCACCATACCCGTTACGATCGATGACATGGTGCATCATGCAAAAGCGGTGCGTCGTGGAGCTCCCGACACAATGGTCATCGTTGATATGCCATTTTTAACCTACCATCAAAGTATCGAGACAACGGTACGTTTGGCGGGTCGCCTTATGCAAGAGGCGCATGCCGATGCCGTAAAACTTGAGGGAGGAGCGGCTATTGCTGCGCATATCGAGGCCTTGGTTCAAGCAGGGATTCCGGTATGTGGGCACCTTGGCCTCACGCCACAAGCTGTTTTACATATTGGTGGCTATATAGTACAGGCAAAGGATATGGCTAGTGCAGATCGGCTTATACATGATGCTTTGGCTGTGGAACAATCTGGTGCATTTGCTGTTGTGTTAGAGTGCATTCCAACGATTCTAGCGAAACAAGTGACAGAAACCGTAAGGATTCCCACCATCGGTATTGGTGCAGGCCAATCCTGCGATGGTCAAGTTTTAGTTTTTCATGATGTGCTTGGCCTAACTCAGGGAAATCGACCCAAGTTTGTGAAACAATATGCCGCTTTGGGAGATCGGGCAATTGAGGCGTTGCAAGCTTACCGGGACGAGGTCACGTCTCGACAGTTTCCAGACCTGGATCATCAGTATAATATTGCAATCAGTGAGCCTTGAAAGGAGTAAAGCTGCTTGAAAGTGGTACATACGATTGCCGAATGCAAAGCATGGCTCAGCGTGACAAGAGCGCAAAAAGATGGTAAGAGTGACACGGGGTTTGTCCCTACGATGGGATATTTGCATGAAGGTCACGCTTCCTTGATCCAAAAAGCTCGCGAAGAAAATGATATCGTTGTGGCATCGATTTTTGTAAACCCTCTACAATTTGGACCATCCGAGGATTTAGATCGTTATCCTAGAAGCCTTGAACAGGACCTTACACTGTGCGCCAGTGAAGGTGTTGATCTTGTTTTTGCTCCGAGCGTTCGCGATATGTATGGTGAAAACCCTGTGCTGACAAGGGTACATGTGGACCAATTGGGTGATCATTTGTGTGGCGCATCAAGGCCTGGACATTTTGATGGTGTATGTACTGTGGTTGCCAAACTATTTCAAATTGTGATGCCTGATAAAGCTTACTTTGGTAAAAAGGATGCGCAACAATGGCGTATTATACGAAGAATGGTCGCTGACTTGTCCATCGATGTGTCCATTGTGCCATGTCCTATCATTCGGGAAAGGGACGGCTTGGCCAAGAGTTCAAGAAATGTCTATCTTACCTCAGAACAAAGGCGTGACGCCCCCATCTTGCAACAGGTGCTGCAGGACGTGCTACGCCGTTTTCAAGATGGTGAACGAAATGTGGAAAAGTTACGAGATAGAGCGATAGAAAGGCTACGCACGGTGCCTGGGTTACGTCTTGATTATTTGTCTTTTGTCGATGATGCGACTTTATCACCAGTAACGACAGTGGGTGAGAATGATTCTGTGCTGTGTGCGATCGCAGGTTATTTTGGTTCCACACGTTTAATTGACAACCAAGAACTGGTTATATTGTAATAAATGCATAAAAATACATTCTAAAGGGACACCCTAAGATAAAATACTGGGGGTGTCCCTTTATGCTGTTTGAACAACCGTACGCGCAACTGCAACGTGCCGTTACTCGTATTGCTGATCAACTACGTTATGCTGATGAAGAGCAACGTACGTACCTTTACCAGGAACTACGAGCGTTGCATGCGATGAACTCCCGATGTTTAGAGTTATGGATGGACTTTGAGGATCAAGTGCAGGATTTGTATGAACAATACTTCCCTGATTCGCAGGACATCCAAGTCCCAACACCTCCATCTTTGGTTGATGATGTTGTGCCCCATGATGATTATGATGTATTGTTCCAATCTGAGAACGGTCTCCTTATGTTAAAAAAGGGATTAGGTTATTTTGACCTCCTTATGTATGACGAATCTATCGATACTTTTGAACGCATACTCGCCATGAATCCTGACGCGGCGATGGTTCGTTTATTGCTAGCCATTAGTTATCTTGCTAAAAATCGCTACGAAGAGTCAGAGCGTCAAGTGATGATCGTCCAATTAACAGCACAAAATCCTCTACTTCTAGTGGCAGCCCACGAGGCGAAAGCACAGATTTTTGTGCGAAAGGGTCGCTATGATGATGCGTTAGCTGAACTTCAGCAGGTGACAGACAAACGACCTGACTATGTTGATGCGCATGTGAATCTTTCCATCTGCGCCTATATGATTAAAGATTATAGTAAAGCGGCACATGCAGCACACACCGCTGTATCCCTTGACGCGAAAGACGCCATTGCATGGCGACTTTACGGTGCCGCGGTATTCGCCCTGAAACGACCAAAAAAAGCGTTAGCATGTTATCGAAAGGCAGTACAGTATAGTCCGTCAGACATCGACACGAACATGGAATTAGCTCACATTTTGCGTGTCTTACATAAAGTAGATGAAGCACAACAAGTGTATCGGCGTATGATACGTGAACATAAAGCTGTCGATAAAGCATTATCAGGTCTTGGCGAAATGGCCTTACAAATGGGCGACTATACAACGGCGGTAGCTTTGTACAAAAAGATGGCTTCTTTACAACCACAGGCCAAAAAGCCATTAGCTCGATTGGCATGGGCATTGTATAGTTGTGGACAACTCGACGATGCGGAGCATATGTTCACGGTGTATACCAATCAGCATGGGGCTGATTTGACTGTTTTGACAGGGTTAACGCGCATTGCAACGGCACGAAAACAATTTGCTGAAGCGCGGCTATATTTGTCTCGTATTCTTCAGGTAAAGGACGAACGGGCTAAAGTCCATGGCTTAACCGAATTGGGTCGCTTTTATTTAGAAACAGGCAATGCGGTAAAAGCTGTTCGTTATCTTCAAGGTGCCTTGGCAGTAGACCGAACGCACGAGGATGCCTTGATGTATTTGAGTGCAGCTGTTCGCCAAGCACAATCCGATGTGGATGAGGTCACCCATGATGACACGAAAAATTCCCCTGTGACGTACTCTTAAATTGACAGAGTGGCATACATTCTCGGATACTAATTTCAAATGGGATTGGACGAGGGTGGCTTGTCTTTGAATCAGAAGTATAGTTTATTAGCGTGGCGATGGGTACCATTATCGAATGGTGAAGATGTTATTCAGGAAATTATTTTGTACAATCCGATTTCACGTGTTCAGGTACATGCCTTTCGCGATGGAAATTCAGAGCATTATCACTTGCATGACGAAAACAGGGATCAAACTCAGGTGATTCAGGATTTTGGCCGAGTGTGGACTATACTTTGCGAAAAAATTGGCGGTTCCTTTGTCGTTGTAGAGTCTGACGAAGCTGCCAGTAAACTCGAAAGGATTGTGGAAGAATTCGGTTATGCGTCACTTGATGTGGCGCAATGGATCGATTTTGGATCATTAGTGCGAATCGTCGTTCCTACCTTGTCGCGACGATTGGTGTTTGATGCAGCCGCATTTTATGGGTTGATGGGGGGTGCAATCGATGATCCTTCAACGCTGCCATTATATGACCTGATCCGATTATATGAGCAAACTTGTGCGCGATTGTTTCAGGGACTATTTGACTTACCATTGATTACGTTACAGACGATCGCCCTAGCACCTTCCCTGTCAAATTCACTTCGCCAAATTATGCAAGATGCGATTACGTATTTGTTTTCTAATGCGTCCCAAGCATCAGACAAACCTATCAAAGTACTCTTCGACTTGGCGTTTCTAGAGGCTGCTAAAGTCGCTGAGAACGCTATACAGCGAGACAACAATCCAGTGCAAGAAGACTTTGTGGCGACTACTGTTAAACTTTTGCGCCATTCCCTACAAGGTATCACGAATTTTGCCTTTGAACGCCGTATCGGCCAGGAGCAAATGGCAAAAAAAGTAGCCCAAGCGTTTGCTGCGTCGCGTTTACTTGTGGTTGAAGCAGGTACAGGCACGGGTAAATCGTTAGGTTATTTATTGCCAGCCATTTCGTATGCTGTTCAGACGGGACAGCGTGTGGTTGTTGCTACACATACCGTAGCTTTGCAAGAGCAACTGCAAACCCAGGATATTGAGATTGCAAAAAAAGCATTGCCTTTTTCTTTTAGTAGTACGATCTTGAAAGGGCGCAATAACTACGTTTGTTTGCGAAAGGTTGCACAGAAAGCTCAGGCTCTGCCAGTCTTACTCAATGAGGAAGCAAATTTTATCGTTGCTGTTCTTAGTTGGTTGACACAGTCAAGCACGGGAGATCGCGAAGAATTGGCGATGGAAGGTAGAGAGACGGAGTGGTGGCGCACCATTCAAAGTGAGACGGAATCTTGCCTCGGTAAAAGGTGCCCATTTTTTCATGATTGTTATTTCTTTGTCGCGCGACAGCGTGCATTGTCATCCGATATCTTGATTACAAACCATTCCCTCGTACTTTCTGACATCATGGCTGATCATCGCGTTTTGCCGCCGCACAAACACGTGATCCTTGACGAAGCTCACCACTTAGAAGAGCAAGCTACGAAAAATCTGGGTGCTGAGGCCAAAGAAGAAGAATTGCGTCGATTCATGGATCGGCTTGTACAAACACGTACGAGTCACTTGCCAGAATTAGAGGCGATGTTGGCTGCTTCCATTGTTCAAGGCAAGGCAGAGTGGCAGCCATATCTTACCGTAGCGCAAAAAGCGTACAGAACGGTGCTTGATCTTGCCAAAGAAAGCAAATCGCTTTTTCAGGCGATTCATCGATTTCTCGAGGAACGAGCTAATCGAACGGAAGTTCGTATCACAAAGCTCCTCTTGGAAGAGGATAGGTATGCCTCTGTCTTAGACTGTGCACAGCGTGTACAGCAAGCCAATCAAATTTTAAGCACAGTTATTAAAGAATATGAGCGATTGATTGAAGAGATCGAACGATCCGATACGATGGCAGGTCGTATGGAGGATGTTTTTGGTTTAGTGAGGCATATTGCTAATGGGTTCACGGTCGTACTTGATGTTACATTGCTCACCCAAAGTGAGGATGAGTTTGTTGGTTGGTTAACAAAATGGACGCGCAAATCCGGTGTCAGCGCTTCGTTTCATCTGGCGCCGTTGTCCGTTGGCGGCATTCTTCGGTCATCGCTATACGACAAGCGTGATAGCGTCATTTTTACGTCAGCAACGTTGACAGTAGATCGATCATTTACTTATTTCTTGTCACAAGTTGGCTTGTTGCCCTTGATGACAGAAGGAAAAGTCGACGATCTTATCGTGAGTTCACCTTTTTTGTATGATCGTCAAGCGATTTTATGTATGCCGAATGATTTGCCTAAGGTAAATGATCCGAGTTTTTCTGAAGCCGTTGGCCATGCTATTCGATCCATTGCGGTGAAAGCAAAAGGACGTACGTTAGTTTTATTCACCTCGTATCAGATGCTGGAAATGGTGTATCAAAAACAACATCAGCCCTTTTTACAACAGGGTATTCGACTTTTGGCACAGGGGCATGATGACCATCGCCGTTCGCGATTGATTGAAACATTTCGACGAACGAATCGAGCGGTTTTATTTGGCGTCAATAGCTTTTGGGAAGGAATTGACATCAAAGGGGAAGACTTATCCTGTATTGTCATTGTCAAGTTACCGTTTGATGTGCCAACCAATCCAATCGTAGAAGCAAGGACCGAGCGCCTCAAACAGCAGGGCAGACACCCGTTTATGGATTACTCTGTCCCACAAGCCGTTATTCGATTTACGCAGGGATTTGGTCGGCTCATCCGTTCTAGTCAGGATCGAGGTGCTGTATTTGTTTTGGATAATCGCATTTTCCAAGCATCGTATGGGAAACTTTTTTTACGGTCATTACCGCGGCTTTCGCAACACATTGGGTCACTTGAGGACAGTGTACAACAAGCAGACGCTTACTTTTAAGGCGGGGCTATAATGATGTGGAGACGCTTCATGATGGGGATCATATGTACCATTCTTTGTATGTCAGGAATTGCGTTGCTTCATGCACCTGTGCTAGCTGCAACAAGTCCTGATGTGCCTGCCACATCACGCCTGGACGTGTATGCTGCACCGCCATGCTTTCGCGTTATAGTACAAGATAAAATCCTGTATGGCATCCCTTATGATTCCTTAAGGAAAATAGCAAAACAACCTTTGCAACAACTCATTCGCACGAATGTCGTTATTTTGTATGGCGTTCCGATTGGTCATCTGACGAAAAATGATCTTGCTCTATATCAACTTGTCTGCGCCAATTTACATGCTTCTGTTCGGGTGCTTGTCGGTGACCGGGTCGATGAAAGACCTACCATTGACATGGGCGGGATGATCTTTTATCACCGAAAGGAAAATTTGCGTATTGATGGCATAGGTTCGGTAACGGCTTCTATTTTGCCGCAAAATGAACAAGGTTTATCTCACTCCTACATGATGCTTCATGTTGATGTGCCCAATATGGACGTCGCAACGGTCCTGCAAGTTCCACGCCAGAATTCAGACCCGTGGCCACGGGAACAGGACGTTTTGCTATTACAATTGTCGAAGTTACAAGGTGGTCCACAACCTAAAGTTTTGACCATTCTTGACCCTAAAGTGGCTGTTATTATCGATGACACGTCTAAGAGTTCAACAAACAAAAAGGTGGACCTCGTTGAGAACCTTTACGAACTATGGGCAGATGTCTATCGCGTGGAGGGGTCAGGAAGCTTGACCTTAGTAGCCGGTCCTCACGGTCTGATGTTGCCTTTGCATGGCAAACATGCTCATTTATACGGTATAATGGTTAAGTAATAATAGATAGATGGATGGGAAAGGTGGAGTACCATGTCACAAGAACGTACTGGTGCAGTTACATTTGCTGGAGGGGCTGTGACCCTTGTTGGACCTGAATTGAAAATAGGGGATAAAGCGCCGGATGCTACGCTTTTAACCAATTCTCTTAAAGATGTCCAACTATCATCGTATTTTGGTCGAGTTGTCTTAGTCAGCGTGGTTCCATCTTTGGACACTGGTGTTTGTGATGCACAAACAAGGCGCTTTAACGAAGAGGCGAGTACACTTGGCGATGACGTTGTTGTACTTACTGTCAGCGCTGATCTGCCTTTTGCTCAAAAACGTTGGTGTGGTGCTGCTGGCATTGATCGAGTCGAAACGTTGTCAGATCATCGCTCCATGTCTTTCGGTACCGCATTTGGTACATACATGAAAGACCTTCGTCTTGAAGCTCGTGCCGTCTTTGTTATCAATCAACATGGCGTTGTATCCTATGTAGAATATGTCCCTGAAGTGACGCAACATCCCAATTATGAGGCTGCTATTGAAGCGGCAAAAGAAGCCCTGCAAAAGTAAACAATACAACAAGAAAGGCGGAGATCTTTTACTTTCAAGATCTCCGCCTTTGTGTTGGTGGGTCGTACAGGAATCGAACCTGCAACCCTCCGATTAAGAGTCGGATGCTCTACCAGTTGAGCTAACGGCCCACGATACTTATCCCTATAATACGCCACTTGGTCGGAGAACTCAAGCGAGAAGGGATTTGTGGTATTTATCACGAAGTAAATTAGGTAATCGACAAAGGGGGATGTAATTAGGTATGAAAGAGGCAAAGATTTCGCCTTCCGTGGTTCGACGATTACCCATTTATCTCAGACATGTCCAGGATCTTCTAGACGCTGGCATAGACACCGTATCATCCAAAGAAATGGGCGCCAAACTGGATCTAAATCCTGCACAGATACGAAAAGATCTTGCCTATTTTGGGGAGTTTGGGCGAAAAGGTGTAGGTTATGAAGTGGAATATCTGGCACGAAAATTGGAACAGATTCTGCATCTGGATCAACAAATTCGAGTAGCCCTTGTAGGCGTCGGACATCTTGGCATGGCATTATCGAATTATACGCGTTTTCAAAATGAACGTATAACTATAGCCGGTTTATACGATCAAGATCCTAAAAAAGTGGATGCACAAGTAGGAAAACTGACAATTAAACCCCTTTTGAAACTTGAGGAAGATGCAAGAACGATTGGATTTCAAATGGGAATTATTGCAGTGCCTGCGTTTTCGGCTCAAGAAGTATGTGATGTGATGGTTCGTTGCGGCATCCGTGTTATTTTAAATTTTGCGCCGACAAGTTTAAAAGTTCCTGCAAATGTGCATGTTCGAAGAACAGACATGACGACAGAACTTCAATCATTGGCATACTATATCATTGAATAGCAGAAGGACAAGAAGTTTTGTTTGTTATGACCGACAATGTGCATAAAGTGCGGGATTTGTTTTTTGTAGTCATTGATACTTTAGAAAGTCGGGTTTCTTGCGTCTGTCAAAACGAAACGAGGTGAGCAGTTTTGGCACGTACATTGATTCGCGATGTGTTGTATTTTACTAACAATGAAGGTTCTTACGAGTTGGGGTATGCTATCGTACAAGATGGCAAGTTCATTGATGTGCAACCAGGCACATGTGAATCTCCTGTACATCAATTCGACGATGTGGTATGGGGAAAGGGCATGTTGATTCTTCCAGGATTCATTAACACGCATGGCCATGCGGCCATGTCCTTATTACGAGGATATGCAGATGATTTGCCTTTGCAAACGTGGTTATCGGATTACATCTGGCCTGCTGAAGAGACTTTGACGGCTGATGACATCTCTGTAGGTTCGCAATTGGCCATGATGGAAATGCTTGAAACAGGAACCACTTGCTTTACGGATATGTATTTTCATATGGAGAAAGTAGCGCAAGCCGTCATCGATTCTGGGATGCGTGCTGTCCTTGGAAGCTCTCTAATGAGTATTTTACCTTACAGCGACGAAATGCTTCATGCGGCTGTTGCGTTTGCCAAGGACTTTCAGGGAGCTGGACATGGCAGAATTGTTACGACCATGGCACCACATTCTCCCTACACTTGTTCTCCGGAATACATAAAGAAAATTATGGGTCAAGCGCACAAATTAAATGTGATGGTACAGATACACTTGTCGGAGACGCGATCCGAGAACAAAGATTTAAAACGACAATATGGCGTTTCACCAACCATATTATTACGCAATGCGGGATTATTGTCACAACATGTTTTAGTGGCTCATGCTATTTATCTGGATGATCAGGATATCGATATTTTGGCGCATCATAATGTCCATGTTGCTCATAATCCGGGATCCAACCTCAAATTAGGAAGTGGAATTGCATCGGTGGTGTCGATGATGGCGCGCAAAATGAGTGTGGGACTTGGCACCGATGGCGCATCAAGCAACAACAAACTCGATATGTATGAAGAAATGCGCCTAGTCGCCCTTTTGCACAAAGGAGCATTAGAATATCCCACAGCAATTTCTGCTTCTGAAGCTTTATATATGGCGACTGCTGGTGGAGCAAAAGCTTTATTTTTACCGGCAGGTTTTGGGACTCTAGATATCGGAGCACCTGCTGACTTTCAGTTAATTGATGTCTCGGGACCAAGGTACCAACCGGCAAATCGCCTGTTGTCTCATGTCGTCTACGCTTCTCATGCGGGCGATGTTCGTCGTGTATTTGTTGCCGGAAAAGAGCTATACCGAAATGGCGAATTTCTTACTATCGATAAACAGCGAGTGATGTTTGAAGTCAATCAGCTTGTTAGCAAGCTTCCGCAAAATAAGATTAGATCGTAATTTCATCGATAAAAAGCCAGCTGTGATAAGCTGGCGTAGTTTTTACTTTTTACACCAGAGGAAATCGATACAGTGTCAAAGGTTCAGGCAGTAGAACATGATAGGTTTCATCTTGTAAGCAGTGAGGTAGGGCTTTAGTCAGCTTGTTAACATACATGGCGTACCACCTCCAAGACATAGTATGGGCAGGGATACGCTAACACATGTTACGTATATAATTCCACGGTTGAAAAAAGGAGAAGGATCTATGCACATCTTGGTTGCAAATGATGATGGTATTCACGCACAAGGTATTTTGTCGCTTGCATCATTTCTTGCGACTTTTGCAACCGTGACAGTGGTCGCGCCTGATCGGCCGCAAAGTGCTTCTAGTCATGCCATTACCTTGCATAAACCGTTGTATAGCGATCGTGTTGATTTTGCACCTGGTATCGCCGCTTATCAGGTGAATGGCACACCTGCTGACTGTGTTAAGTTGGGGGTGGGTGCTTTGTGTGCTGAAGCTTCCACCGAACCGCTTGACTTAGTTGTAAGTGGAATTAACGCGGGAGCTAATTTAGGTCATGATATTGTGTATTCTGGTACGGCATCCGCGGCAGCGGAAGGGGCTTTACTTGGGCTTCCGGCGATTGCGTTGTCTTTGACTGATGCGCCATTTGATTATACGGCCGGAACATTGGTCGCAAAGATGTTAATTCACAACGTAATGCAGCATGGTTTGCCGCAAGGCACATACTTAAATGTGAATATCCCCCCGGGCGCCTATGATGAACTTCAAGGCATTACGATGACGAAAGTGGGTATTCGCAAGTACCACAATGATTATACGAAACGAGTCGATCCATTGGGACGCCATTATTACTGGCAAGTGGGAGAACCCATTGTCAGTGATAATGACCCGGATTCTGATGTGATTGCCATTTCCCATGGTAAAGTCAGTGTGACACCGATAAAACGGGATTTTACAAACACGAAACTGCTTGCTACACTAGGGCAGTGGAAGGTTACATTGTAGAAGAAAAACCAGAAGATCATAAGAAGGGATTTACCCGCGCATGGACCGTGAGCACTTAATTTTGGCCACTCAAGAAGTCGCTGCATCGTCTGATTTATACATCTTGATTGATTTTCTAAATCGTACATTGAAACACAAGGATCTGATTTTTGGACTTTCCAAATCGCAAGAAGACGGAAAGTTCACAGTCACGGTGTATAAAACGAGTTGAAACGCAAACTTATTGCTTTGTTGTCTACCATTTGCGTCATTATCATAGCGTTGGCTGTTTGGGGAGTACTATTTATCATGCCCAGGCTAACCTCGATTGATACGCAAAATGCAGCGGTGGCTCAGTTTGCGCTTAACCATACACCGATGACACGGGTAAGTCGGGTATATTGGTATACAGGCGGGCCGTTAGAAACGACGGCCGTAGGAACCGATGCTTTTCATCGTACGTTGTATGTATTTGTACGTGGTGAGCAAGCCACGGTTATCTACCAAAAAGATGTTTTAACACCGACTCGCGCTAAAACATTGGCGCTTGCGCGGTACAAGGGAAGTTCTGTTGTTTCCGTGATTCCCGGGTTTGTCACACCTGGATCAAAGGAAACAGCCTTTGCCAACGCAGCATCAGGGGGAGCAGTATTTGAAGTGACGCTGCGGCTAACCGATGGATCGTTTGCCTATGTTTACGTAGATATGTATACAGGTCGTATCTTGTGGACATTGACAACTGACTTGCAAGTTTCTTTTTAAATAAAGCGTCCACTACAGATTATTGGACGCTTTTTACCTATTTTGCAAGGAACATCCCAAGGAATTTATTTGACTGACTGGTCGAGATTGCGTGCTGAAACTATGACGGACTAATGATATACTCGTGCTAGAACATCGGAAAGGATGTGGTGCTCATGCCGAGGATTCGCGTTGTCCCTGCCATGATCGCGCTGATCCTTACCATTGCGGTGCTGTTTGGCGGATTACAGGTTTATCGACATTATGAATTGACGCAACCACTACAGCAACAACTGCGCGCGCTACCTTCTGTAACGTCTGTTTCTGTGAATCTCTCTGCGGCAGTACCTGTCGTTTCCGTGCGTTTAGCGCCCAACGCTGATCTTGAAAACACATTTACGCGAATGGAGAGTATCGTTTCTAATGCCCTTGGAACACAAGTCACGATTAGCTTAAATGATCATCGTTCGCCTGCTTTGCGAAACGACTATAGCACGATTTTTCGACCTATTGTTTTTACTGGAATTGCGCATGGCGACTTTGTTTCCATGTTTGCAGCATTTAAAAAAGCGGCTAGCGCTAATGGATTGCATGGTAAAATTACAATGAATAGCCGAGATCTCTTTATTGAACTTACACAAGGAACATCATACTTGTATGATGTTGTGCCTTTTTCCATACGATCGGCGGGGGTGACCGGATGATGAAGGATTGGTTGATTGGTGCTGGCGTTGCAGTACTGATTTTTCTCGCGGTCTTAGGTTACCCGGTCTTTCCGATCCTTGCGCTTGCGGGACTTGGGTATCTCTTATATTCGTTGAACGGTAAGCGACAGGTATTGCCTACTGGGTCGCATGAAGCAGCAGTTTCTCATGAAGTTCACTTTGAACATATCGGTGGTCAAGAAAATGCTAAGAGAGAGTTGATGGAAGCGCTGGATTTCTTGCGTTTGCGCGACAAGATCAAGACCCTTGGCATTCGACCTTTACGCGGAATATTGTTAACGGGCCCTCCAGGAACAGGGAAAACCATGATGGCAAAGGCTGCTGCAACGTACACGGATTCTGCATTCGTTTCTGCTTCAGGCAGTGAATTCGTGGAAATGTACGTAGGCGTTGGCGCCCAGCGCGTACGGGAATTGTTTCGTAAAGCTAGAGCAAGTGCAAAGAAACAAGGCAAAGACAGTGCTATTGTGTTCATCGATGAAATCGATGTGGTAGGTGGTAAACGCGGAGCGCAAAATCATCAGGAGTATGATCAAACGCTCAATCAATTATTGACTGAAATGGATGGCATGCAGACTACGCAAAATCCGATGGTGTTGGTTATCGCCGCGACGAATCGCGTGGATATGCTCGATAGTGCAATACTACGTCCTGGGCGGTTTGATCGGCAGATTAAAGTGGATTTACCTGATCGCGAAGGCCGTTTGCACATCTTGAAGATTCAGACGAAAGACAAACCCTTATCACCTGATGTGGATTTGGATCATATCGCTAAGGAAAGTTTCGGGTTTTCCGGAGCACAACTTGAGAGTTTGACGAATGAGGCGGCTATTATTGCCTTAAGAAATAATTCGCCTTTGATTCTACAGGAGTATTTCAGAGATGCTGTCGATAAGGTATTAATGGGCGAAAAGACTGGCCGCATCCCTACACATGACGAACTTTTTCGGGTCGCTGTTCATGAACTGGGTCATGCAATTGCGTCGGAACAGGTTCGCCCAGGTTCAGTGTCACATATCACGATTGCTCCTCGTGGCAATGCGTTGGGATTTGTGCGTCAGATTCCGGAATCTGACGCTTACCTTTACACAAAGGAACAACTTGATCAACAAATTGTCGTGGCTTTAGGTGGAGCTGTATCAGAAGAATATATTTTTGGAAACCGTTCAACTGGCGCTCAAAATGATTTTTTACAAGCTAGCCGTATCGCCAAAACGGAAGTCATGTGTGGACTTAGCCGAATCGGTATTGTCGCTGAAGAACACCTGCCGGAGAATATTCTTGATGAAGAAGTACGCTTTATCTTAAGTGACATCGAGACAAGGACAAAGGATGTCCTTGAACCATTTACTGTAGCCTTACGGACGTATGCCGAGTATGTGGTAGGAGAAGAGAGTATTTCTGGTGCTGAGTTTCGTCAATGGTTGGAAAAATCTTTGGCAGAGGCGTTTCCCGTGGCTAGTGGCCATTAAGTCACCTTTTTAGCGAAATTGACATAAAAGATCCACGGTAAAATTGCACCGTGGATCTTTTGCCTTTACAATTGGATGGATATGATTCAGGTTAAGCGTGAGGGAGGGAATTAACCGTGGAAACGGTTTGGATTCAGTCGTTGCCTAACTATGTCGAGCAAACGGTAACGATTCACGGCTGGGTGCATCAAAAACGATCGTCAGGAAAGATTCTATTTTTGCAATTACGTGATGGGACCGGATTTATTCAAGGTGTCGTGGTCAAAGATGAAATTAGTGAAGAGATGTTCGACCTCGTGAACTCATTGACACAAGAGACATCACTTTATGTGACAGGCGTTGTTCGTTCTGATGAACGCGCACCGAGTGGTGTAGAACTATCTATCACCGACATTGATGTGGTTCATCTCACTCATGACTATCCTATTACGCCAAAAGCTCATGGTGTTGACTTTTTGATGGATCATCGCCATCTGTGGATTCGTGCGCCTCGGCAGAGGGCCATCTTAAAAATCCGTGCAGAAATTGTAAAAATAATTCGCGCTTTTCTTGATTCACATGATTTTACGCAGGTGGATCCGCCAATCCTCACCCCGTCCTCTTGCGAAGGAACGACCAATTTATTTCATACGAAATATTTTGATGAAGATGCTTATCTAACTCAAAGTGGTCAATTGTACATGGAAGCGGCTGCGATGGCCCTAGGGCGCGTGTATTCTTTTGGACCGACATTTCGAGCAGAGAAATCAAAAACAAGGCGTCACTTGATCGAATTTTGGATGATCGAACCTGAGATGGCCTTTATGACCCACGAGGAAAGTGTACAAATACAAGAAGCACTGATTCAAGCGATTGTCTCGCACGTTCTTTCAACATGTAAGTTAGAATTGCATGCGCTTGGACGCGACGTGACCAAATTGCAAAAAGTATTGGAACCGTTTGCACGCATTACATACGATGAGGCCATTGCGTTCTTACAACAAACCGGACATGAAATTACGTGGGGTGAAGATTTTGGTTCGCCTCATGAGACAGCCATTGCGGAACACTTTGATCGCCCTGTTTTTGTTGAGAAATATCCTGCATCAATCAAAGCGTTCTACATGAAACCTGATCCGACTCGTGAAGAGGTAGTTTTATGTGCAGATTTGCTAGCGCCGGAAGGTTACGGTGAAATCATTGGTGGATCACAACGTATTGATGATGCGGATTTGCTACAGGAACGCTTTCATCAGCACGATTTGTCCGAATCTGATTATGCATGGTACCTCGATTTGCGCCGCTATGGTTCAGTACCTCATTCTGGTTTTGGCTTGGGTCTAGAGCGTACAGTTGCATGGATTTGTGGCCTTGAACATGTTCGTGAAACTATCACGTTTCCGCGTTTATTGTATCGCTTATATCCGTGACAACGTAATAGCTGGCTGATATCCGTTGCCTGTGGCAACGGATATTTTTCTTTTGGAAAACGCCCATGAGATTCTATAATCATGTATGGGAGAATGCTATACTATAAAAAGGAGGTGGGCTTGACATGAAGAGTCGGCCGCTTGATCAGGCCCTCGAAGCGTTAGAATGGAATTTTGCAACGTTTCCTTATATAGTGCTTACACATTATCATACACTTGGCCTATCCGATCATGATGCCATGGTGATTTTGCATATTATGGCGTATCAGCAAGTTGAGCACTCCTTTCCAAGTGTTGATGAACTATCGGATCGCATGAGTTTATCCAGGCAAGATATCGCTGCTATCTTGCAACGCTTGTTTGGTGATGGTCTCATGGTACATGAAGGACAACGCGTTAGTATTCGGCCGCTTATCACACGCATGCTTGGTGTGGAAGACCAAGAAAAAGCGGTTTTATCTGTGTTTACCCATTTTGAAGAAGAATTCGGCCGCTTACTTTCACCCCTCGAATACGAACAAATCGTGAAGTGGATGGAAGAGGATGAGTACAAAGAATGGATGATCATCGAGGCGTTGCGTGAATCTGTTTTAGCGGGTGTTTATAATTTTCGTTATGTCGATACGATATTGCGTGATTGGGGTAGATCTAAGATCACATCGGAAAGCCAACTGTCTGATTATTTGAAGCGGCATAGACAGCGACTTGATGACAAAAGCAAGGAACGGCGATCGTCACCACGCAAATCAGATGCTACGAGTGTCAAATCAACGGCGAAAGACGATCAGGATGGACGTGTAGTACCCGCTGCACAACCTGGCAAGTACGAGCGATTCTATCAACTCTATCGACAGGCATCCGGAACTGCTTTTCCGCAGGAAAAATCGACACGCTAGTCATGATATAATCCCTCTTATACGAGAGGGTTTTTTCTTTCAGAGTGAGGTATCAAAGGGATGAAACTACGACGTATCGTTCTAAAAGTAGGTTCAAGCAGTGTGACCGATGAGTGTGGACATCTTGACGTTTTGCGTTTGCACAACATCGTTACTATGGTTCACGAAGCCATGGCGAACTACGATGCTCAGATTGTCCTTGTCTCCTCTGGGGCAGTAGCTACAGGACGCAGTCAATTGGGTTGGACAAAGGCACATGATACAATGCCAGAAAAACAAGCCGCTGCGGCCGTTGGTCAAGGGTTATTGCTTGATGCTTATCAAAAATTATTTTCACAAGTGCAAGTAAACATCGGTCAACTGTTATTGACCCGATCAGACATTGAACACCGACATCGTTTTACACATATGCGCAATACGATTGAAACTTTATTGCGCTATGGTGTCGTACCCATCGTCAATGAGAATGACACCGTTGCAGTCGAAGAAATTCGCTTTGGGGACAATGATACGTTAGCCAGTCTTGTTGCGTTGGCGACAGAAGCTGATTTACTATTAATCTTGTCTGATATCGATGGCTTGTACACGGCAAACCCTCGTAAAGATAGAAGCGCCACAAAACTGATGGACGTATGGAATATCGACGAAGCAATCGACCGCATGGCTGGAGGAGCAGGTAGTTCCGTCGGTACAGGTGGTATGCGAACGAAGATTAAAGCGGCTAAAATCGCAACTGATTCGGGCGTCGATGTGATCATTGCGCATCACCAAGAGCCTCACGTACTTGTGCAAATTTTGCAAGGGAAGGCTGTAGGGACGCGATTTCATGCGTTGCCTGATCCCTTATCGTCAAGGCGATCTTGGGTAGCACATGGCAGTCGTGTACAAGGGACTCTTATCCTTGACCATGGCGCTATCCATGCGCTAATGCATCAATCGGCAAGTTTACTCTTACCTGGTATTCAACGTGTCTGTGGAACTTTTTCGGAAGGCGCAACTGTAGAACTTTCAGAACAAAATGGCCGAATTATCGGCAAAGGTATGACGAATTTTGCTTCAGCGGATCTTATTTCGCTATTACAACGGCGACGGGCTGGAGAAAAGTTGCAATCCCTTCAAGAGATTGTACATCGCAATCAGATGGCATTAGAAAAGGAGTGATCTCTGCGTGACGGACCGTATCACTACATTAAGCGATAAGATGGTACAACTCACAACTGCGGCAAAAGAGGCTTCTCGTCACTGGGCAGTCTTGTCCACTGAGCAAAAAAACCTCGCTTTACAATCAATGGCAGATGCTTTGTGGGATTCTCGGTCGCAGATTTTAGCTGCGAATGAACTGGATTATCAAGAAGCCCGCGCGGCGCTCTACACAGAAACAAAACTCGATCGGTTGCTTGTCAATGAAGAACGTATCCAAGAAATGGCTGAAGGTTTGCGGCAACTTGCTACTTTAAAAGACCCAATCGGTGAGACAATAGAGGTGATTGAACGCCCCAATGGATTAAAAATCGTAAAGGTTCGCGTACCCATGGGTGTTATTGCGATGATCTATGAATCACGCCCCAATGTGACGGTAGATGCTGTAGGTCTTGCTTTCAAAACCGGTAACGCTGTGATTTTACGTGGAGGCAAAGAGGCCATCCATACGAATATTGCACTTGCTACAACATTGCGTGGTGCCCTTGAAAAATATGGGATTACACCAGATGGGTTGCAAATCATTGACTTTATTGCACGAGAAACCGTGGATGAATTATTGCGGGCTCGCGGCAGCATAGACCTCATCATCCCCCGGGGCGGCGCAGGATTAATCCAACATGTTGTCGAACATTCTCTTGTCCCAGTCATCGAAACAGGCGTCGGTAATTGTCATGTCTACGTAGATGAAGCTGCTGATTTGTCAAAGGCAATGGCCATCATCACGAATGCCAAGACGCAGCGACCATCTGTCTGTAATGCCATCGAAACTGTTTTAGTTCATGAAGTAGTAGCGCAAGATTTTTTGCCTAAGATGGCACACCAATTAGCAGTTAAAAATGTGCAGTTAAGAGTTTGTGAGAGAACCCTATCCATATTGAAAACATGGGGCGCAATAGACATGACACAGGTGCAGTTAGCTGATGAAAGTGATTATGAGACCGAATTTCTCGATCTGATTCTTGCCGTGCGCGTAGTTCATGATCTTCAAGAGGCCATGGATCACATTGCCCGTTATGGAACGTTGCATTCCGAAGCTATTGTGACGGAAAATGAAGATACTGCTCGTACGTTTTTGATGGAAGTTGATGCGGCGGCTGTTTATCATAACGCTTCAACACGGTTTACAGATGGCTTTGAATTTGGCTTTGGGGCGGAAATCGGTATTTCTACACAAAAATTACATGCTAGAGGCCCCATGGGTTTGCGTGAGCTAACTAGTTACAAATATCTTGTATACGGTAACGGCCAAATTCGTGGCTGAATAGGAGTGTAGTGCTTTTATAATGAAACCAGATATTGTAATTGCTCGAGAAGCTAATATGATGCCCATTTCAATGATCGCCGATAATCTTCGTATTGCTTCTGATTACGTTATTCCTTATGGACGCTACAAGGCCAAATTAGATATGGCTTTGTTAAAAACCGTACAAGATCGTCCTAATGGTAAACTTATTTTAGTGACGGCCATGAGTCCCACGCCAGCCGGAGAGGGCAAGTCCACCATTACCGTCGGTCTTGCACAAGCATTGCATCGAATTGGTCACAAAGCTATCGCAGCGATTCGAGAACCATCTCTTGGTCCGAACTTTGGACTAAAAGGTGGTGCTACAGGTGGCGGTTATGCGCAAGTGATTCCCATGGATGAGATTAACCTGCATTTTACGGGTGATTTTCATGCCGTGACCACTGCGCATAACTTACTTGCAGCTATTCTTGATAATCACCTGCATTTTGGCAATTCACTAGGAATCGATCCTAATTCTATCACGTGGAGACGAGTGGTCGATCTTAATGACAGAGCCTTACGCGATGTTGTGATCGGACTTGGCGGAAAAGGTAATGGTGTAACGCGAGAAACGGGATTTGATATTACAGTCGCTTCAGAAATTATGGCTGTCTTGTGTCTCGTTGAATCCATGGAAGAACTTAAAGAGGCGCTCGCTCGCATTCTCGTAGGTTATACCTACGACCACAATCCTGTTTATGTCCGTCATCTAGGGGCACAAGGCGCTATGGCAGCTCTTCTCAACGAGGCTATGCATCCCAATCTCGTGCAAACCATCGAAAACACACCAGCCTTAGTTCACGGTGGACCATTTGGCAACATTGCACACGGTTGTAACAGCTTAAATGCTACAAAATTGGGACTCAAATTGAGCGATTATGTTGTTACAGAAGCTGGTTTTGGAGCCGATTTAGGCGCCGAAAAATTTTTTGATATCAAGTGTCGCAAGGGTGATCTTGCTCCTGACGCCGTTGTTTTGGTGGCAACGGTTCGTGCCCTGAAGTTTCATGGAGGAGTGCGCAAAGCGCACCTTGATCAAGAAGATATCGATGCAGTCACTCGTGGATTCGCTAATTTGTTGCATCATGCTCGCATTATTCGTCAATACCATGTTCCGTTTGTCGTAGCCATCAACCAATTCACGTTAGACACAGAAGATGAGCTTCTCCATCTAGAAGCTCTGTGTCACGAGAACGGCTTTACTGCCTATCGTACGCAAGTCTGGGAAAAGGGTGGGGCAGGTGGTGAATTGCTTGCTAAAGCGGTCGTACAACAAGCTGAACAACAACACGAATTTGCGCCTCTTTATGCTTTAGATACAACGATCGAAGAAAAAATCGGTGATATTTGCCATAAAATCTACGGTGCACAACATGTCAAGTATACTGAACAAGCTAAGCAACAGCTTGCAGACTGTGAGCGTTTAGGGTGGAGCAAATTGCCGATTTGTATGGCAAAAACGCCATACTCTTTTTCCGATGATGCCACACAGATCGGTGACGTTACCGACTTCACGATCACGGTTAAGGAAATTCGCGCATCACTAGGCGCCGGATTCCTTGTGTGTCTGACTGGCGACATCATGACCATGCCTGGACTGCCTCGGCATCCGAATGCGCAGCGTGTAACCGTTGACGAGTTTGGCGATATACAGGGACTTTTTTAACGATGGGTGCCATAGCGTGCACAAAGAAATAACGTCCAAACTACGATACTTGAAGCGTTAAATTCCCGTCTTTGGTACACGGTGCTAAACCTCCTGAAATTCGATAAAATTCGTTACGACTTTCAATTTTATCATAGGCAAGGGCTGTGTTAGAAAAGTACATGGCAAAAATAGCAAACATGTTATACTAAAGTAAATCATGATGGAAAGTAGCAGGAGGCTTTACCATGCAAATCGTGTGTTTTGGTGACAGTGTAACTCGCGGTATGACCTATATAGGAGGGCGGTTGCGCATTATCAAGCAAAATTATCCTGCGTTTTTACAACAATCCTTGTCGGCGCAACCAGATTTTGACGTAGTAAATAAGGGAACTTTTAATGATACATCGGATGGTCTTTGTGCTCGTCTACAAACCGATGTACTCTCTTTTCATCCTGATTATGTCTTAATCGAAATCGGTGGCAATGACTGTAACTTTCATTGGGATGAAGTAGCTTTATACCCCGATCGTTCTCATGAGCCCAATGTCCCTCTTAGACGTTATCTTGATAACATTCGCAAGATGATCGAACAGATTCGCGACAGCGGTTCAGTACCCATTGTTATGACACTCGTACCCCTTGATCCAGTGCGTTACTATGCAACGCTTGAAAAAATGTATGGATTTGCTATTGCACGCTGGATTGCGATATGTGGGGGGATTGAGCATTGGCATGCGATGTACAATCAAGGGTTACTGCGTCTTATTCGCTCGCTTAGTGTCTCAACGATTGACCTGCGTACAGCGTTGAAAAGCACGAGTGATCTCGCCTTTCTTCTTAGTGACGATGGAATTCATCCCAGTGCTCTAGGCTATCAGGTGATGAGTCAGACGATTTTTGCGTCGTTACAAAAAATGGCTCTATCGGAATAACATTATCTGTACTAGACATATATTTTAAGTATTTCTTGTTCATAGTGGGGTGATTGGTATCGACATGATACAGGAATGTCCGCGCGCGTATGATAGAGATACTCTTACGGCGATCTGCATCGATGCGAAGTCCATGTGGATTCACTGGTGGGTATTGGATGTTCACAAGATGATCATCAGTGCCCATTTTAATCAGTCATGGCGCGATCTAGCCTTGCATGTGCGTATTTCTGATTGTACTGATGAGCTATTTACAGGTGACAACGAACATAGTGCTGTACTTCTTTCCGTGCCTTCAGATACGGATCATGTGTATTATCGCTCATTATCTTCCGGACGCGACTACGCCGTTGATTTTGGTCTGATTCTTCCTTCTGGTTCTTTCTTCGCTATTCTTCGAAGTACGGTGACTGTCCATTGCCCGACTATCCAAGCACAGGAATGTTCTCCGGTCACATTTTTGCCCGTAGGCGAAGCATATTTTTCAACTAATCACGTACAAGTAGAAGAAGTCGCTTCACGACAGGATCAACTATATAAGGATCCTTTGATTGGTTATGCTGGAGGCAGTAAAAAGGGCGTGAATTAAATGAAACCATCGGGTGCCGTGATCGTTGTTTTGCATGCTCATTTACCCTATGTACATCACCCAAATGATCATCATGCACTAGAACATCGCTGGCTTTACGAAGCTTTAACCGAATCGTATCTACCATTGATCGAAGTCTTTCAACAATTGCTTGCCGAAAAAGTGAATTTCCGTGTGACGTTATCACTTTCCCCAACGCTAGTTGCCATGCTTTCAGATCCGTGGCTACAGTCACAATATGAGCAACATCTCTTGTCTTTGATCGAGCTTTCACTAAAAGAACAGCAACGAGTTGCCGATAACCCAGATCTTTTGGTCTTAGTTAAGTACTATGAAATGAAACTGACATCCTTGTTATCTTTGTATCGGCGTTATGACAGAAATGTCCTTACAGCATGGTGCGAACTTAGAGATGCTGGCTGCCTGGAGCTAATCGCTTGTGGCGCAACGCATGCTTTTTTGCCCTTTGTGTTGACTAAAGAGGCAGTACGCATGCAGATTCATACAGCTTTGCAATCGCACAGGAATGCCTTTGGTGAAATGCCAAAGGGATTGTGGCTCCCAGAATGTGGTTATACGCCTGAAATCGATAAAATTCTCAAAGAATGGAACATTGGGTACACGTTTGTGGGTTCTTCTGCATTTGATGGTGCACAGCCACCGTCACCGTTTGGAGCATTCTCACCGATACTCACACCTCATGGCATGGCTGCGTTTACCGGAGTTCAATCATTGGCTACGCAAGTGTGGAGCAGTATTCGAGGATATCCGGGCGATCCAGACTATCGTGAATTTTATCGTGATGTAGGTTTTGATGAAGAATTATCGTATGTAACGCCTTATATTCATCCCAATGGCATTCGGGTTGCGACGGGCATCAAATATTACCGCGTAACTGGACAAGGTGATCATAAAGAACTGTATCGATTGGAGCAGGTCGCTGACAAGATAAGAACCCATGCAAGACATTTTGCGACCCTGTGCCGCGAACAAGCCCTTGTTGCCCATCAAGTCATAGGTCGAAAGGCTGCAATCACGATTCCTTTTGATGCTGAATTATTTGGCCATTGGTGGTATGAAGGTCCGTCGTGGTTGGGACAAGTGTTACGAATTCTCGCTTTGGATGAGCAAGTACAAACGGCAACCCCAAGTGATTATTTGGCATCGTATCAAGATTATCCGGTTGGTCAATTAGCCATGTCGTCCTGGGGACGAAATGGCTATGGTGAAGTTTGGATGAATGAAACGAATGATTGGATTTATCCAACGCTTCACACCATGGAACATCGTATGGCAAAGCTTGCTGATCGGCTTTCTGATCAATCGCTTTCTGCCATCAAAGTACGTGCTGTGAAGCAAGCGGGCCGTGAACTTATGTTGGCGCAAGCGAGCGATTGGGCGTTTATGATGGATGGTCGCGATAATGCACCTTACGCTATTCGAAGGGTCAAATGGCACGTACATGCATTCACTATATTGTACGACATGATTCAAGCAGGAACTGTGGACGAAGAAGTGCTAGACCAGTTGGAAAATGAAGATGCAATATTCAAAGACATCGATGTAGCCCTGTTTTCATCACATCAAACATTGCAAAGCGGAGATAAGTTACAGGTGCGTCCCGCGCCACGAATATTGATGTTGTCATGGGAATATCCTCCTATGATGGTTGGCGGCTTATCTCGACATGTCTACGACCTGTCACGTTACCTCGTCAAAGAAGGGTGTGAGGTGCATGTTGTGACCACCTATAGCAGTCAGGCTCCGGTTTGTGACATCGTGGAAGGCGTACATGTTCATCGCGTGCACGTCCTAAAGCCGGATGGAGACGAATTTATTCATTGGACGCTAGGTTTGAACTTGGCGATGCTGAAAAAGGTAGACGAACTAATCGATCAGCAAGGATATCAATTTGATCTCGTACATGCCCATGACTGGCTTGTGGGTTATGCCGCTAAAGTTATCAAACAGCAATATGCACTACCCCTTGTCGCGACCATTCATGCGACAGAATATGGGCGAAATGGCGGTGTTGTGACCGATCTACAAAAAAAGATCAGTGCAATTGAATGGGAACTTACTTACGAGGCACAGCAGGTGATCGTTTGCAGCACAGCCATGAAACAAGAATTAATTAACATCTTCGCTTTACCTGAGGATAAACAGGCGGTCATAGCCAACGGTGTCGATAAAACCACATTGCACACTTCACTAAGCTCGACAGGCAAGCAAACAGGCGAATCAGGTACTCAAGGTGAACAAATTCTCGTTTTTGTCGGACGACTTGTGCGAGAAAAAGGCGTGCACATTCTGCTAGAAGCGATGCCGCAGGTATTACGCGAGTGTCCTCATACTCGACTTGTTATCATGGGAAAGGGTCCCATGTTAGAAGAATGGAAGAGTCTATCGGTATCTTTAG
Organism: Bacillota bacterium; assembly: GCA_021821185.1. Next base: position 3,092 of record JAKACU010000015.1, on the reverse strand, counting down.
GGCTACATAATCGTGTCTCATTTACTGGTTTCCTTGCTGACGAACAACGCAATGATTGGCTCCTTCGTGCAAGTGCGGCTGTATTCCCAAGTTTATATGAGCCATTTGGGATAGTAGCCTTAGAAGCCATGGCCATGCATCTTCCTGTGATTGTTTCTGATATTGGCGGGTTGGCCGATGTTGTCCGCCATCAGGAAAATGGGTTAAAGTTTATTCCTGGAAATGCATCGTCTTTGGCGCGACAAATCACGGATTTGCTACAACATCCCGATGCAGCTGAATCATATGCCAATCAGGCAAGCAAGGAATTGGAGCGTTATGACTGGGGAGTCATCGCACAACAAACTATGGGAGTATATCGTCGCGTACTTGCTTGAACATGCATCTAGAAGGGGGATGTACCTTTGAAAGCAGTGATTATGGCGGGCGGAAAAGGATCTCGGCTCAGACCTCTGACGTGTAATTTACCCAAACCCATGGTTCCTTTATTGGATCGTCCTTGCATGGAATATATGATTGATTTGTTGAAAATGCATGATTTCAAGGACATTGCCGTTACAGTTCAGTACCTTCCGCAAATTATCATGAATCATTTCGGCGATGGCAGCGATTTTGGCATTCATCTACGGGTGTTCGAGGAAGCTGTACCACTCGGTACGGCAGGAAGCGTGAAAAATTGCGAAGAGTTTCTTGATGAAACATTTCTTGTTATTAGCGGTGATGGACTGACTGACTTCAATTTGACAGAAATTATACGTTTTCACAAAGACAAGCAGGCGATGGCTACCATTGTCATGACCAAAGTAGATGCGCCTCTTGAATATGGCGTTGTGATGACAGAAAACGACGGTCGTATAACGCATTTTTTAGAAAAGCCAAGTTGGAGTGAAGTATTTACTGATACAGTCAACACCGGAATTTATGTTTTAGAACCTGAAGTTTTATCGCTTTTTGAAAAAGGGCAGGAGTTTGATTTTAGTAAAGATTTGTTTCCCGTGATGCTAGAGAGACAGATGCCCATTTACGGTTATGTTGATCATGGATATTGGTCGGATATCGGGAGTTTGCAACAATATCGCCAGACGCAGTTTGATATGTTAATGGGTCTCGTTGACGTCAGGATCCGTGGAAAAGAGTTATTGCCAAGAGTATGGGTAGGACAAGATGCACATGTAGCCCCTGGCGCGCTGATCAAGGGACCTTCGTTTTTGGGGGAAAATGTAACGGTTGAAACAGGGGCTATTCTCGGACCTTATGCGGTCATAGGAAGCTATTCGCATGTTGATGCAGGTGTTTCCATGGAACGATCAGTAATTTGGCATGGCAATAGACTTTCACGCGACGTAGTGTTGCAAGGTGCCACGATGTGCAGCAAAGTGCTTGCTGGCAATAGTGTGCAAGTGAACGAGGGGGCTGTGATCGGGGATAAAGTTGATTTGGGTGATCGATCTATGGTACGGCCCGATGTAAAGATATGGCCAGAAAAGGTACTTGGGGAAGGTACCATTCAGTCCACGTCACTTATTTGGGGCAAATCCGCCTCGAATACATTGTTTGATGAAAATGGTATTAGTGGATTGGCTAGTATTGAGCTGACGCCTGAAATGGTCGGTCGTATCGTTGCATCCTATGGTGCTTTATTGAAAAAGAATGCTGTTGTATCGGTGTCTTGTGATGAATATCCTTATTGTCGTGCTTTGAAACTCTCTGCCATTGCTAGCTTACAAGCTTTGGCACTGCACGTCCATGATTGTGGTATTGTACCGGTTCCTGTTGCGCGCTATGGCATCTCAACATCGAATTGCATTGGCGGCATTCACGTACGACGCATGATCGAGGATGGAGATAAGCGTATTTTGCTTCAATTTTTTGACGCAGATGGGTTACCAATCGAAAAAGGGGCCGAACGAAAAATAGAAAATGCTTTTATGCAAGAGGACTATATTCGCCCAGATCCTGCAACTATTGGTCAAGTACAAGAACTTACAGATCTGGCGCACCAATATAGTCGTCAGGTGGTAAATCAAATTAACCAAGAAGTAATTGCCTCACGACAGTTTAGTGTCCTTTTGCATTGTGAAGATCACACTGTGCAGGCTGTCATGCAAGCCATTTTGCGTATGCTCAATTGTGACGTCATTGCGATCACAAGAAGACAAATCGATATGGCACAGGTTGTGGTAGCAAACAACGTGGATCTTGGGGTATCGGTTGATCATAGCGGGCAGAAGTTTGTTCTTTTTACCGATAAAGGAACCGCTTTATCTCCGGATGAAATCCTGATATTACGGATGTTCATTGCGGTCAAGGAAAATACGCCCGTGGCGATTCCTTTCTCAGCTCCATCCGTCATTGAAGAACTTGCGGAGCATCTTGGGGCATCTGTTGTACGGACGAAAGCCGTAACACGATCATTACTTGAGGTTTTGCGACATCGAGGCATGCAATCACACTTTGATGCGTTTTACTCCATAGTTTCTTTGTTGCAATTTATGGCAGAGGAACAATTGTCATTGCAATCAATGGTCGATCAGATTCCACAATTTCATATGAAGACGGTCGTCGTACCGTGTCCCGTGAGCGCTAAGGGTCGGGTCATGCGAAGGATGATCGAGGATCTCAAAGGTTCACAACCACAACTCGTCAATGGTATCAAAGTTTTGTCAGAAAATGGATGGGCTTTGATTACGCCAGATGAAGAACGAGCGCTGTTTAAACTCGTGGTGCAGGGTGATACCTTGACACATGCGCAAGAATTAGCGGAGTTTTATAAAGAAAAGATCATCACATATCAGTCGTGATATCAGAGACGCCCACCCGAAGTGGCGTGACACACCTTCATGCCTGTCTGTATGTTGTACATAATCATGAGCCCTCCTGCCAAGTGCGGGGTGGCTTTTGTTGCTTTTGGGGTAGTGTTGAACATGCGGCAGAGGCGAAAAATCGTCTGAGTCAAGTCGTTAAGGATGCTTCCAGCAACGGTCCACAGATTATTACCGTTAAACAGCAAACCAAACAAATAGTGTTGTGCAAGAGGTAGCAGCCACATCTGAGGAAGAACTAGCTAGTATCATCTATCACCTTGGGTAATA
>JAKACU010000014.1 GCA_021821185.1 Bacillota bacterium | reverse complement strand
CGACACCTTTTATACCGATCGAAGCAAGCCATGATGCGGCATCTTCTGCGACGTACACAAAGTTCATGTCAAACTCCTTAGCAAAGGAGTTTTTTGTTTTAAGTAGCAGAAATTCCCCTTCTTGAGGGTTGTGCACATCGAGATCACCTTGATGGATCGCACCGATAACGTTCGTTAGATCAAGCACCCGGCAAGATACGATTAAGCGATCGAGTGTAATCGCGTCAATCGTGCTGCCGCCTTCTATCATGTGCAGATGGGCATCGATGTGAGTTCCTGTATGCACGTCGATGTGAATGCGCGTCTCATGCGATGAGCCTGTTGTAAAGTCCGATGTCACTTCAAAGCTAGGTCGTTTTTCTGGCTTATTTTTGTAGACAGGCATAGCAGGGTGGATTGGCATACTTACGTCATAATATTTCATGAACGGCGTGCCTCCACAGTACGGGCAAACTTGTGTTCCATGGCGAGCGCAGGCATCTCTTGTCCAAATACAGGCCACCATTGGAAACCGCGTTTACCAAGAAGCTCATGGGCGGATTCAGGACCTGCTGATCCAGCAGCATAAGTTTCCATCGGGTAATTTTGCTGATTTTTAAATGCCTCCGCCAGAGGGTCCACAAACTTCCAAGCGAGGGAAACTTCATCCCAGCGCGTGAAAAACGTGGAATCTCCGCGCATCGTATCCTGCAACAACCGCTCATATGCTTCAGGAGTCACGTCAGATTCTTGACTGAATTCCATCGCAACAGGGATTACCGATCCGTCAGATCCAGGTCGTTTGGCATTGAGTTGAAGGTACATGCCCTCGACGGGATTGACGCGAATCACGAGCAGGTTTGGACCTAGGCCTCCATTGTGATTGAAGTAGAGATGTTCTGGCATGTCTTTAAACTGAATGACAATTTCAGTCGCTTTAGTATCCATGCGCTTGCCTGTACGAATGTAAAAGGGGACGCCCGCCCAGCGAAAATTATCGATGAAAAGTTCCGCTGCGATGAAAGTCTCTGTTTGTGATGACTTATTTACGCCGGGTTCATCTGTGTAACCAGGTACCTCTTTGCCGCTACTGAAACCCTCACTGTATTGCGCATGAACGACATGTTCAGGAACTTCTTCTGGTTTGTAACGGCGCAGTGAACGAAGCACTTTGACTTTTTCGTCACGAATCGCCTCGGTTTTTAAGCGACTCGGTGGTTCCATCGCTATCATCATGACCATTTGCAAAATGTGATTTTGCACCATATCACGAAGGGCGCCTGATTGTTCATAGTAACCTGCGCGATCTTCGACACCGACTGTTTCACTTGATGTGATTTGTACATTTGCGATCGAACGATTGTCCCAAATCGGTTCGAAAATAGAATTGGCAAAGCGCAATACTTCGATGTTTTGTACCATTTCTTTACCAAGGTAGTGATCGATGCGGTAGATCTGTTCTTCTTCAAAGACTTGCCGCAATTGGTCATTCAGTTGTTGCGCCGAGGCATGATCGTGACCGAACGGTTTCTCGATAATCAAACGTTTAAAACCAGACCCTGCGAGAAGTCCGCATTTTTTTAATCGCAAAGCTGCCTCACCAAAAAATTCCGGTGCCATGGCGAGATAAAATACGCGATTGCCAGTCAAATTCCCCTTTTGTTCAAGAGATAAGATCGTGTTGTTCATCGCCGTAAAGTCATCATCAGAATCTACATGTACAGATTGATAATGGAAGCGCCCTACAAAATCGGCCCAATTCTCTTCATCTGTTATGGTCATGCGACCGTATGTCTCAATGGATTTGCGAATTTCCGTTTGAAAGGATTCATCAGTATGTGGTCGACGTGCAACACCAAGCACGAGCCACCGATCGGCAAGTAAATTGCGTCGATGTAAGCTGTAGATAGCAGGATACAGTTTTCGTTTCGCCAAATCTCCGGTCGCCCCAAATAACACGAATGTGTGTTCAGGTGCTTTTCTGTTTTCTTCTGATTCCAACATGGTCATTCGTAGTCATCCCTTTACCTGTTACTCTACACTATATTGTACTATAAGTTGGTTATAGTATCATGAAAGTATTATCCCGTGTATCCCAGTCACCTTTTTGAGCACAAAAGAAGTCAGCCTTTACATAGATAACGCGGTGGCAGAAACGTTTGCCGATGCAAGAATCTCTTACCATCATGGAGACGCTCGACTAGATTCGTGGTCAGTGGGATCTGCGATATAAGCCAGTTTTTCCGGCGTATTCACTTAGCCTAGGGCCAGACCCCGGTATTCGCCATGATATCGGGCCTATGACGACATGCCTATTAGGGTATACTCTGTCTGAACCTCAGCACAACGGAAGAAGCGCCAATATAACGTGCCTTTCTTGCTTTAACCACATCATCTTGAGCATTTGGCCCCTGGTGCATACGACCACTGACTTTGGTAGCCAGGACGAATTCGTCGCGATGAGCAAAATCTTTTTAGGCATGTCCCACAATTTCTTCACTGGTTCCATCCGAGTCATCGTACGTCCAATCGGTGTCATGAAGCTATAAACACTTTTATCGTTTTGCCGGGATTTTAGACATTCCATCCACCTTGTCTAACTTAGCGTACAGTGCTTCGATGAGGACTTAATAATTCGGGAATCGTGACAAGATCGTAGCCCTGATGGCGTAGTGCTTGAATGATTCCGGGCAAGGCTGCAACAGTTCCGGATAGATTTTCTGGTGGGAAAGCTGAACAATGTTGCAAAATGATCGCACCAGGGTGAACATGTGTCAAGATGTTGTGTTGTATTTGCGCAGAGGAAAGACTTCGCCAATCCGTAGAATCCACTGACCAGTTAACAGCACGATAGCCCATGTGATGCAGTTGATTCAATATCGTTGTATTGATATTGCCGTATGGGGCACGAAACCAAGGCGTATGGATTCCTGTGATGCGACGAATGGTACGATCGGTAAATAAAATTTCTCGCACGACGTCAGGAGAACTTACGCGAAACAAATTTGCATGATCAAAGGAATGGTTGCCAATCGTGTGTCCCTCTTGTACGATGCGGCGAAGCATTGCCGGATAACGTATCGCTTGCGTACCTAAGATAAAAAAGGTCGCTTTGACATGCTCATGCCGCAAAATGGTGAGTATCTGCGGCGTGTAACGAAGATCTGGGCCATCATCAAACGTGAGGGCGACTTGGTGGCTAACCGGCCCACGATAGGCAAAGGAAGCTGGAAAGTTGTGTGCATAGAGTATCCAATTCATCGTTTCTTTCGCTACAGAGGGCGCATATACAGGGACAACGCTACTCAACACAACGGCTATAAGCAATAGCCTCGATTGCATATTCATAATGTCACTCCAACGTACGGCGAAATAAATGACAGCTTACAAATTCAAGTCTTTGTCAGCGTACCCCAATGTCTCATGACCATACGATATACTTAGCGCACGGTTAACGGAGAATACCCCTATTGGCTTGTTAAATATCGCCCCACGGTGGTTATGATTTCCTGGGGTATCCTTACCGATCACCAAAGCGACCTATACGCAGTACGAGGTTCAGGAGCCGCAGTATGCGGGGGCTGAAATCACAGAGGCGCGCAGTTTTCATAACCGCAATGTTGTCGTGTTTGATGTCCTCCATCAGATGAAAATCGATATAGCCGTACATCTTCAAACCTATGTTCCTTACATGGGTAAAGGCTGGCACCCTAATGTGGCAGGAAATATGCTGGACGGAAAGATCTTATACCATGACCTTCTTCAAGAGTATGGCAAAAACGGGGTATGCAGTTGGAGAAATTAGGGTAGCATGATACGATCGATTCTCATAAAGAAGGAGTTTATGATGTCGCGAAATCCGTATGCATACCTGACCATTGTCATGTCCATGTTAGTTTACGTGTGTCTCGATACATTTTTTTACACGATGCATCCGCACCGTTATTTTTCCGGATTTGATGATCTGGGGTATATCGTAACTGCACAAAATATTGTTTTACACCACATGATCTTATTTTTAGGTGATACGAAACCATCTGTTTATGTCATGCCGGGGTATCCTTTATGGATCGCCGGATTCTATGAGTTGTTTGGTACCGGACGCTATGCCCTATGGATGGTTCGCACGTCGCAAATGTTTATGATGATAGGTTCAGCTTTGCTCATCTATCGCTTGGCGAAAAAATACTTCGGCTTGCGCATCGGCGTGTTGGCGTTTGAAGCGTGCCTTTTCTTGCCGGACTTTGTGTTGACGCCGCTTTTTTTATATACCGAATCGTTATTTATTTTGTTGTCGACAGCGACGTTTTACATAGCTACTTTGCTTTACGAACAACCAACTAAAAAACGTATGGTCATTTTCGCTGTGTTGCTTGGCCTGTCTCTTTTGGTGCGTCCGACCATTGCGATTTTTCCGGCAGTATTTTTACTTTGGCTGGCTATCTCTCGACGCATACGTTGGAAGATATTTTTCGCGTATGCAGGCATCGGCGTGGTACTTTGTTCTTTGATGCTCGTGCCTTGGTGGATACGAAACGAGAATCTATACCACACTTTTATCCCATTTACAGCATCATCTGGTAATCCATTGCTCTACGGAACGTTTCCGATCGGTTACTCTACGAAATTCCCGGCAAAAGAACCGACGTTTATCGTTATAACAACGCGTGAAAAACATCTCTTTGCAAAAAAGTTGCCTTCTTTGTATGCACGCGATCAGGCTGACCGACAAATGGCTATCCGAAATTTCCACTATGAATGGCATAAGAACCCTTTGCGTGTCATTGCATCGTATACGATCGGCAAATTCATCAACTTCTATACGACCATGGATTGGTTTGGCTCCTTTCCAAGAATTACGCGTATCCAACTGATCTTACTTCACTGGACGTTTCTCTTTTTTGCTGTCATTGCGTTGATCAAGCATCGAAAAGTGGCTTTTGTCCAGGTTTTTTTCCTTTATGCCATTTCGACGCAAATCGTGTACCAAGTCTATTTGTCGATGGCCCGTTATGCGTTGCCTGTGGAATTCTTATTGACGCCATTTGCGGCACTTACTTTGGTTCGACTGCTGAAAGCGGTATATTGATAAGGAGGCATGCTGAGAGTAGTGACCTGGATGGACGATTCGCGACCGGGATCGTGAAAATCACACTGAGCATCAAGCTGCTTATGGAGCTCATGTGCCGCTCAGGCGTCGAGGTATAGATCAAGAAATAGCTAATGCAGTCGCATTTTTTGCGTCCGATTTGGCGAGTTTTACAACAGGCGCTTTCATTCCGGTCAATGGCGGCACAACCATGCCTGCCATTTAGTGTTGCGTACAACGATAAAAGAGGGGGGAATGTACGTTGCTGCAAGAACGCTTGAAGAAATATGCGCAATTGGCAGTTAAAGTTGGTATCCACGTACAAAAGGGGCAACCTGTGGTACTCGGGTATTGGCATGACCCGGTACTCCCAGAACATGTGGAATTTGCACGTCTGCTCGTTGAGGCGGCGTACGATGCTGGGGCCAGTTTTGTTCATGTCAATTGGGGCGATGAATGGTGGACGCGAGAAACTGTGCGCCGCGGTGATTTGTCGTTTTACGAACAACTGGCGGCCGATCAGGCGGCGTATATCGAAAAGCTGGCGGAGCAAGGTGCTGCATTTTTACGTATCCCGGCGTCGGATCCTGATCTTTATGCTGGTCTTGATGCTACTCGTGTTGGACAGGCTGATCGGATGCTCACCACGGCTTTCAATCCGTTTAATTTTCGCCGCACCAACGGTGAATATAGCTGGTCGTTAGTCTCAGCACCCACTCAGGTATGGGCCGATAAAGTGCATAGCGAATTGCCAGAGGATCAGCGTGTTGATGCGCTTTGGGAAGACATTCTCTACTGTGCTCGAGCGACAGGTGATGACCCTGTGGCAGATTGGAAGAATCACCTGTTGAATTTAGGGAAGCGTAAGGAATGGCTCAATAGTTTACATATCGCGTCATTGCATTATAAAGCACCTGGGACGGATCTTACGATCGCCTTGCCAAAGGAACATTTTTTTGCTGGAGCTGGTGACAAAACTAGCGCAGGTGCTCCATATGTGGCGAACATTCCTACGGAAGAAGTATTTTCTGCTCCGATAAAAACGGGTGTGCATGGCGTTGTGACAAGTACCATGCCACTCAATCATAATGGAGCATTGATAGATGGGTTTACGTTAGAGTTCGAGAACGGTCGCATCGTCAAGTACAGTGCTAAAAAAGGCCACGAGGCGTTACAAAACATCATCGAAACGGATGAAGGCAGCCATTATCTCGGCGAAGTGGCTCTTGTGCCAGTAAGTTCACCGATCGCCACGCGAGGCGTGCTGTTTTACAACACGTTATTTGATGAAAATGCATCATGCCACTTAGCGATCGGAAAAGCGTATCCGTTGATTAAAGGAGGACGTCAACTAAATCGAGAAGATTGGGAAAAACATGGGCTTAATGATAGCCTGATGCATGTTGATTTTATGATTGGTTCCAAAGAGTTGACGATCACTGCGATCACACAAAGTGGAGATACGGTAAAGATTTTTGAGCATGGTGAATGGGCTCACGCTTTGTAATACAGCTGACAAGGTGGTACACAAGATATCCTGTGCACCACCTTGCGTTATTGTTGGATGAAGTGCCTGCCGCCATTGTTTATAACAAATAATCGTCCGGAAAGTGTCCATAGATAGCCATGGTTGCTATCAAAAAAACCATGGATGCAGGTATTATAGGCACGGAAGACGGGAATTTATACCATGTATAATGATGACCGTTATCGATAGACTTGCCAAAACCTTGCCCGTTTTGTTCTTCGATCCAGCGGATGTTTCCTGTGTTCCCTGTAAAACTGGAGGTATAGAAAGGTTTCCCAGGTCCGATTTTCCAAGTCGCACCACCGTTTATCGTAACATAATTACGCGTACTCGTTGCGATTTGGCCATGCAATGTGCCATGTACAAAGTACACGCTAAAGACATCGCCCTTAGGTGTCTTTACAAAGCGCCATGTGCGCCCGCCATTTCGTGTTTCATAGAGTTGCTGATTACCGCCAACGGCGTATCCCCTTTTTGTATTGATAAAAGAGATTCCCTGACCAAAGTAAGGTCCAAGATAAGCTGTGTCCTGCTTTACTGGTAAGTGCGATAAAGGGCTAAAACTGCGTCCACCGTTGTTTGTCGTAAGGATAAGATCGCGGTTTCCGACGATACCTACGCCAAATCCCTGCTGTGCGCTAACAAAGCTGACACCCATCACGGGAAAATCATGCGCATGGGGATAGAGGGTATGCCAGGTAATTCCACCATTAGTTGTATGAAATAACGTAGGTGTGGAGACATTGCCATTGACAAGCCAACCGTCTTTTGCGTTAACAAAGGACATCATCGATGAACCAAATGGGGTGCCATTGGCACCTGAAATGGGCATATAGGTGGTAAATGACGATCCGCCATTATGGGAGACAGCAAGCTCTGCTGTGCCAAGGCCAGTTGCCTCCATGCCACCTAACACGAAGATAGTTTTATTACCGACGATAGCTACAGGACCTGCGTCATAGCCTGGTCCTTGCGCCACTTTGCCATTGCCTACACCTGGTGCAGGCCCACCTCCAGCGGTTGATGTGCCAAGTATAGGTGACCATGTACGGCCATTTGTTGTCTTAAATAAGGTAAAAGAGCTTTGCGACATGCCGCCCTGGCCGATCACTTGCATGTAAGCGGTCGTGGAGTTGACGGGAAAGATGGATGCTCCTTGCGCATACGACCAAATTTGCGCGGTGATATGTTTGGTGAGCGACCAGTGCGATCCAGCGTCTACAGTGTGATAAAAATAACCTCCTGACGAAGTGCTTGCGATGAGCCAACCGTGTTGGTTATCTGAGAAACCTACATCCAGAGTTCCTTTTGGCGCCTTAACTCTGTGCCAAGCGGCACCTTTGTTGGTGGTTTTGAAAAGTGCAGTGGACGTACCATAGTTGCCAACCACGACATAGCCGTTAGTCGGAGAGATGAAGTCTGAGCTGATGAGAGTGGAAGATTGATTTTTTTGTTGCGGTAAACCATACGCACTAAAGCGTCTGCCTCCGTCGGTCGATGTGATGATATGATGGGCACTCATGGCAACGACATCAAGACTTGAGTAGGCTTTGATCATGTACAACGAATGAGTTCCTGGGAAAACTGGGGTAAAATGGCGCCCACCATCCGTTGTCTTTGTAATGCCGTGATTCGCGATGAGATAACCGACTGTCGGCGTAGCAAAGGAGACGCCTGATAGGACAGGTGCCTTTGTTAAAATAAATGATGTTGTGATGGTTTTCGGTTTGCTGTTTCTCACAGTAAGAGCCATGGCGAAAGGGCTGATGGTCACAAGGCTAATAGCAAGACATGTCGTTATAGCAATTACGAAGGGTTGCTTAAAGTTCATACGATGACCTCCTCATCTATCATACCCGACGAATGAATTCACAAAAGGTTACATGTGATACGATAGAGGCAGGACAAGCCGCCTTTTCGCGCCGATCAGGTAGGCAGTCACGGAAGGTGAGTTTCGTCGCGCGTGGTTGGCTACGATGCGGAAAAAGGCATACAATTTCACCATACGCAAACCAAATCGCACACGATTAAAGTTACTGGTAAACTTGATTTTACAAATCACCCGATGCTCGAGGATTTTCGCTATTTGCAAAGTGTAGCGGGTGATCATAGTGCAAAAATGACGATACCTAGTTCAAGCATGTTACATTTTCGCGGCGAAGTCGATAAACAGGTGTATCCTAACGACGAGGAATTCTTCGAGGATCTAGGCCGCACGTATGAAAAGGCGATTCGTGCATTTTATGATGTGGGATGCCGCTATCTACAACTTGATGATACGGCTTGGGCTTACTTTTGTTCTGATGAGCAAAAAGGTCTTATGCTTTCCCGTGGATTGCATCAGGTGGCTATGAATCTGTTGCGCAGACTTTGTTTGGTGAGTGTGGAAGTAAGGTAATACTCTGTAACAAGGGATCAGTTGGTGACTGATCCCTTGTTCATTTCATTTACTTACCGTGACAAGAACAAGATAGCGATGATCTGCCTTTACCTTTGTGCTCATTTGGCTTTCGACTCGAAGTATTCCTGTCCTTTTAATTGCGCTTCAGGAAGAAAAAAAGTTCCAATAAAACACAGCACAGCAAATACAAGACCAACAGCAAAGAGTTGATGGATACCAAATGTAAGTGACGTTTTGACAGCCTTCATGAGTTCTGTATACATCACATTTCCCGCAGCACCCAATTTACTGAATTGCGATTGAATCATTCCTTGTGCTTGTTTGGTTAACAAGGACTGTGGACTAACACTTGCCAATTTGCTTGACATTTGATGCAAGGAGGCAGGTAATGTGCTGGATAACTTATTCTGAAATGCTTTGTTTAGCACGGAACCAAAGATCGCAGACGCAATGACACCACCGAGTGAACTGACAAACTGTTGTGTCGAGTTTACAGTTCCCATCATTTTGTACGGAAAAGCATTTTGCACGGCAACGTTCATAAGCGGCATCAAGGCACCGATACCTAAACCAAGAACCACCATGTCTACGACAACGGTAGACCATGACGTGTTGATTCCCAATTGATTGAGCAGATAAGAACCTAGCACGATCACAATGCCGCTGACCCATGCAAGTGACCGATATCGTCCGGTTTTTGACATAAACTGACCTGATATGATGCTCCCGATAATAAAACTGATCATCATTGGCGCCATGACCCATCCACTGCCTTGGGCATTAAGTCCAATCACGCCCTGAACGTAAACAGGTAAAAACATGATGCTGCCAAACATCGTCATACCGACCAAAACGCTTAGAATAAGTGATGTCGTGAAGATGCGGTTTTTAAATAACACAGGAGTGAGTACAGGATCACTGGCTTTACGTTCCCAAAGGATAAATAGCACAATAAGAACCAGACCACCGATAAACAGGGACAGTTCGATTGGTGAGCCCCAAGCGTATTTTGAACCTGCCCATGTGAAACCAAGCAAGATGGGAATTAAGCCAGCGACGAGAATAAGAGATCCTAACCAGTCAAGCTTCACTTGATGATCTGTACGAACTTTTGGCAAGGTGAAAAGCACACCGATAATAGCAAGTATCGCAAATGGCAGGTTAATGTAAAATACCCAACGCCACGATAACGTATCTGTGATCCAGCCACCAAGCGTAGGGCCAATGATGCTTGCCAGTCCAAATACGGCACCCATGACGCCCATCCATCTACCACGCTCTTTGGGATCAAAGATATCACCGATGGTCGCGCGCGGCATACTCATCATGGCGCCGGCGCCAATACCTTGAAACGCTCGTGCCAAAATTAACTCAAACATACTATGCGATAAACCAGATACAGCCGATCCTACAGCAAACGTAATCAGGCCAAATAAATAAAATGGCTTACGCCCAAACACATCAGATAGTTTTCCGTAAATAGGAACGGTCACGGATGAGGTCATCATATAAGCGCTAAATACCCAAGCATATAGGTTAAATCCATGCAGGTCACCGATGATGGTTGGTAAGGCAGTAGAGACGACGGTTTGATCCATTGAGGAGAAAAACATCGTTAAAAGTACAGTAGCTAGGGCCCACCACTTTCTCGTGCCTGTAATGCGGTTCGTTGATTGAATCGAAGAATTCAGCGCATCGACGGATGCCATCGCTTGATCGTCCCTTTCTTTTCTACGAGTCGAGTATTATCCTGATGTCCAATTTGCTTGAGACCTTAGCTAGTTTTTCTAAGGAATCGACCAGGGTGTTGAGTTCCTCGTCAGGCAACTGCGATAAACAATACAACATGATCTTTTTACGAGCCTTCATGACTTTGGCTAAGGCAGTTTTACCTTCATCCGTCACGGAGACCGTGACGACGCGACGATCGGTTTGATTGCGCGAACGGATGACGAAATGATGACCTTCCAAGCGGTCGAGCATGACGGTAATCGCACTTGGATTGACATCCATCCTGTCGGCAAGATTCGATACACTGCAGTGGCCTTGCTGATCGATGAAATGCAACATAAATACTTGCCCTGGCGTTAATCCAAGCCCCGCACGCAAAATTAGTTGAGGGCCTAAGTTCTGGATCAAAGCAAAAAAGGTTGCATCAAATCGATCACCAAGAGCATCGATGTCGATTGACATAGCAACTCACTCCTTGATATAGCATTTGCTGTATATAATGTTTCACCTAAGAAGTATTTATACTATATAAATAAATTAGTGGTCGGTCAAGGTCTTTACCACTTTATCAATTGATATGTATCTTCCGTCCTTGCCTGTCATTGCAGATCAGTTAGTATTATTCGGTTCGGTTTTATCTCTTGGTCTTCCTTAGTTGCCATGCAGAGCCAAGGTAAAAATGCTGGGGCAGCGGCGGGGTATTAATCAGTTAGGTGGAAGTCAAACGAATTGGGCCGATGGCCGTTGTTATTGCATCATGTGAAGTGATTGGTGTACTCGTCATCCTCGGTGCGAGAGAAGTAGCACCAAGGGTGACGAGTAACGAAGAAACGATTAGCGAATAGCGGCAAATTGTTTTGCGTTTGGTACCGTTGCATCCACATTGCGCTTTAGCACAAGGACGATGATAGCTGTAATGATCGCTCCGATAAGGATCGATAGCGTGTACATTGGCCAGTTGCCTATCAGCCAAAAGACGAAAATTCCTCCGTGTGGGGCAGGTGACGTTGCGTGAAACAGCATCGATAAAGCACCCGTGATCGCAGATCCAATGACGATCGACGGAATAACACGCAAGGGATCATTCGATGCAAAAGGTATGGCGCCTTCCGTGATGAAGCAAATACCAAGTATGGCAGCTGCTTTTCCTGCATCACGCTCTTCTTGATGAAATTTGCGTTTATTGATAAATGTAGCGAGGGCCAGACCAAGCGGGGGTACCATGCCAGCGCCCATGACAGCTGCCATGATGACTTCGGACTCAGCGGTGTGCGCACCGAGCAAGCCGACGGCAAAGAAGTAGGCCACTTTGTTGACAGGACCGCCCATATCAAACGCCATCATCGCACCAAGGAGAAGCCCGAGGCCAATCGATCCCGTGGCACCGATATGCTGTAAACCATTTGTCATTGCCTGCATGACGAAGGCGATCGGTTTACCCAAGACGTAAATCATAAGAAATCCTACGATACCGACAGAAAGTACGGGTAAAATGAGTACGGGTTTGAGTCCTTCAAAAGTTCGTGGTAGGCGAATGCCCTTCTTGAGAGCTAAGGTGATATAGCCCGCCAGAAATCCGGCGATAATACCGCCCAAGTAGCCGGCGCTTGCGTTTGGACTACCATACATAAACCCTTGGGTACCGATCCAGCCTCCAACGAGTCCAGGTGCAAAACCAGGTCGATCAGCGATTGATTGTGCTATAAAGGCTGCTAATATCGGAACAAATAATGCAAATGCAGATTTACCACCAATATTCATGAAAGCAGCGGATAAGGGATTATTGCCATTAATGTCGATCGCAAAAGATACAGCGATGAAAATACCACCTGCTA
Organism: Bacillota bacterium; assembly: GCA_021821185.1. Next base: position 15,015 of record JAKACU010000014.1, on the reverse strand, counting down.
CGACAAGTGGTAACATGTGCGAAACACCATTCATCAGGTGGCGATAAAAAGCGGGTGTATGAGCTTTTTTCTCAGATTTTAGCTGCTGTACTTTGTCCAAATAGTCACTTGTAGTATCTCCATATATGGGTTGTTTAAGAGACTGTTCAAATAAAGTTGTGGGGGATTTTATCGCGCTTGAGACAGAAGTCTCGAGTAAACGCTTACCAGCAAATCTCGTTAAATCAACGGTTTTATCAGCAGCGATAATCACAGCGTCAGCGGTGCGAATGTCTTCGTCACTTAAGACATTTTCAGTTCCACTTGCACCTTGGGTTTCTACCTTGACGTCATAGCCCAATGTCTTGGCTGTTTGCTTGAGTGCCTCTTCTGCCATAAAGGTGTGTGCAATACCTGTTGGACAGGCTGTAATGGCAACGAATTTCATTGTAAAACCTCCTTTTTATCAAGTAACGTTACTTTTACGTTCGTCAAAATATCGTCAACGTGCGTGATTTTAGGCTGTGTTACACCGATCTGACTTACGGCAGCTGTCCCTGCTGCAGCAGCAAAACGCAACGTTTCTGCTAAGGAAAGACGGTGTACCTGACCATAAAGCAATCCAGCGACAAGCGTATCTCCCGCACCGACAGACGAGACAACATGCACAGGTGGGACAGTAACTTTATATATGGCGTCTTTCGTGACAGCGATTAGACCATCAGGCCCCATGGAAACGATGACGAGGGATACCCCTTGATCAACGATCTCATAGGCTGCGTCGACCACCTCCTCAAGGGTCGTGAGTTCTCGATGAACGAATTGACTAAGTTCTTGCGTGTTAGGTTTGACCATGTCAGGGCCAGCGAGTATGCCTGAGCGTAGCGGTTCATCACTTGCATCGAGCAAAACATGGGCACCACGGGCTTTAATTTTGTGAATCATCTTGTTGTACCAAGTCACATCACAGTTAGCTGGAAGACTGCCGCATAAGCTAACCCATGAATCTGGTTTGGCCGATGCTACTAGTTCGTCCTCTAAATGCCGCCAGGCTTTTTCATTAGGAACATTTGCCTGGACGCCATTGAGTTCCGTTAATTGTGCGTTGGAACCCAGAATTTTGACATTGACACGTGTGTCAAAAGGCACTTCAATAAAGCGTTCCACTAAGCCCATAACCTGTAACTGTTCGCGAATAAATCGACCGTGGCTTCCACCAAGGAATCCTGTACTCACGGACGAAATGCCAAAAGATTTCAAAGCTTTGGCGACATTAATTCCCTTGCCCCCAGGTTGTTGCACCATTTCATTTACTCGGTGCAATGAGCCTGGGACGAGTGAATCCACGGCAAAAAACATATCCACAGCAGGATTGAGTGTGACTGTTGTGATCATCCATCTTCCACCCCTGTGTCTGACAATGATGTGCGTAAAGCAACGTTTTGTTTGAAAAAAAGTGACATATACTCCGCATTAGGCAATTCATCGGTGATGATGCATGATATGTCCCTGATGTCGCATATCTTGGCGAAATGAATTTGCCCAAACTTACTGTGATCGGCTACAAGGATAATTTGACGTCCTGCCTGAACCATCGCGCGTTTTATACTGGCCTCTGCAATATTTGGCGTCGTAACACCTCGAGAAGGATCAATGCCGTTAGCGCCAAGAAATACTTTATCGACATGAATGGTTTGCAGCATCATTTCACAAAAAGCGCCCACTAAAGCTTCTGTATTGCTGCGCAGCTCGCCACCTAACATAATCAGCTTGATGTTTTTGCGTCGGGCTAGTTCTGATCCGATGGGTAGACTATTGGTGACAACTGTCAAATCTTGATCGGGTAGAATTCGAGCCATTTGTAACGTTGTCGTGCCCGAGTCAAGTAGTAGCGTGTCCCCTTTTTGCACCATGGCAACAGCTTGTTTTGCAATCTGCATCTTTTGTTCGGCATGGAAATCAGCCTTCTCGATCATGGATGGCTCAAAAGATGCCATTTCTAAGGCAATAGCCCCACCATGCGTGCGTTTGAGCAGACCCTGTTCCTCAAGATCCTGTAAGTCTCTACGAATCGTAGTTTCCGAGACCCCTAAGGAAGTTGCTGCGTCAGACACGAGGATACTTTGCGACTGACTGAGTAAAAATAATATCCTGGTTTTGCGTTCATCGGCAAACAAAAGTTATCACTTCCATGCTCGAATATGGATGTTATTGATCATTTGTGCTTGAATGAGCTCATTATATTCGTTATAGTAAGCGGTGTCAACGCAACTATCTAGGATGTCACGAAGGGACAGATCTCTGATGATCGAAGAACAATTTGTACTCTTTAATGTTTCGGGTACGACACAAAAGGAAGTTATTGAAGTTTTAGTCAATCATGCTGAAAAGGCAGGACGTGTGACTTCCGTATCACAAGTGGTCGACGCCGTGTTGCACCGCGAGGAAGAGGGAACGACAGGATTTGGTAAGGGGATTGCCATACCTCATGGCAAATGTGACGCCGTTTCTGAACCGACTTTGCTTTTTGCTCGGTTGCAAAATAAGATCGAGTGGAAGGCGATGGATGATCAACCGGTTCAGGCTTTATTTATGATTCTTGTCCCCGAACAAAGCCACAATGACCATCTTCAGATCCTTGCGCAACTTGCACGAAAACTGATGCACGATGATTTCGTGGAAGGCTTGCTATCGATCACATCACAGTCACAAATGGTCGTTTTTTTGACTGAGCAGTTGGCGTGATCGAACACATCAAAAACCATGCCAAAATCGCAGCGACAGTAAAGTACATGTCGCTGCGATTTGACACAACATAAAATTTAATTGCGAGGCTGAAGCGGGCTTCTACCAAGGGGTAACACGGTTTTGTTGGCGGATGTATTAATAATGCCAGCTGCGGATGTATACAACGCTAAGATACCTGTCACCAAACCAAAAATTCCTCCTAAAACGGTTGTCGATCCAGAAAAGTTGGCAATGGCCAAGAGAAAGAAGGTCACCGTCAAAAATAGAAAGACAAGGAATAAAGCGCGGTTGGTATACAGACTGCCAAACATCATATAAAGCGTGAACACACCCCACATCAAGAGGTACACGCCAACACCTTGTCCGGCAGATGCGCCAAGAGAGGCGATGTTATTGACTAAAAAATAAAATGATATCCAAAACGCTCCATATGAAGTGAATGCCGTTGCACCAAACGTATTGCCTTTGCGAAATTCCCACATACCTGCCAACAATTGCGCAAATCCCCCATAAGCGAGGGCGAGCGGTAATACAACGCCCATAACTTGCGATGAGACAAAATGTGCATTGAGCAAACTAAGTACGACTGTCGTCAAGCCAAATCCAGCTAGGCCAAGCGGTCCTGGATCAGCTAAGGAAGATTTGATTTCACTCATGTAAGTTGCCCCTCTCAGTGATCTTTCGTAGAGACGTCCTGCCATGGCTAGCTTATCGTGGTGAAGTCGCGAATAACTGTCTCACTCCCTTCATGGAATATTTGAAACCGTTTACAAAAATAGTATCACATTTAGAAGACTATGAAAAGAACTAGTTATGATTACTCATGATGTTGGTCTAAATATAGTCTTGACGGAGTGCAAATATACGGTGTGATATACATCACCACGTAAAATTTCAAATGGGCTAAAGTTAAAGCACGATAAGAAGTTAATTATGAACGATGGAGATGAATAGGATGTTTGAAGCTCTTGATACACTTGGTGACGTCGTAGCTCGTTTTCCAGTAGCCGGATCGATTTTTAAGGATCATAAAATTGATTACTGCTGCCATGGTCAACGTACCCTAGAAGAAGCAGCAACCGAGCAAGGGTTAAGTACCGACAGTCTGCTTGGCACAATCAATACAGCCTATGAAAAGGCAATAGAAGAAGGCCATAAGGAGCATGATTGGTACACGGAGCCTTACTCGACCATGATCGAGTATATACTGACCAATCATCATGCATATTTGCAAAAAACGATGCCTGTTTTGGGTGAATTGACAGCAAAGATTTTGCGTGTTCATGGTGAACATCATGGCGAAGAGTTGCGTCAAGTGCATCGTTTGTTTAATACATTTAAGATGGATATGGAAGCTCACCTCATTAAAGAGGAAGAATCCGTGTTTCCTCAGATCATTGCCTTTGAAAAAACCGGTGATCGTGATGCGCTTGTGCAGGCTTTGAAAAAAATCGATGAATTGGAATCGGAGCATGAGTCAGTGGGTAACTTGCTACGGGAGATCAATGAGGTGACAGCGAACTATGCTGTGCCAGAAGATGGTTGTGCGACGTATCAATATACGTATGAGAAACTTGAGCAGGTGGAAGAGGACACTTTTCGCCATGTGCACTTAGAAAATAACATTTTATTTCCACGCCTTCGAGAGCAACTTTAAAGATTATTTTAGTCACGATCGCTAGACAAAGAAAGTTTGTCGACGGTAGTATTAATCGACATATTGTTTAGGGAGTGACGGGATGAAGTTTCATAGGATCGGCATCGCTTTTATAACAATGGCCCTTAGTTCAACGTTGTTCGCGCAAGGTGGGATAGTGCTTGCAAAAAACGTAGCCCAATCCATCTTGAAACGGGAAATTGCGATAGAAGGACAGCCTATGTTTCATCCGTACAGTTTTGTACTTCATGGAACAACATACATGCCAATTTGGTATGTTATGCAAGCTCTCAATAAGCTATCCATCGCGAACCACTGGAATGGCGTACAAAAAGGCTGGGCGATCACGGCATCCGCTGCTACGGCAATACCCGTGACATCGCACCGTTATACACCTATCTACGTGAATCATGTCCTTGCTTCTGACGCCCCTTCGGTGATTATGACAGATCCGGTGTCTGGTGTACGCACGACGTATATGCCGATTTATTATGTCATGCACGTGCTTAAGTATCTTGCTATACAAAGTACATGGAAAAACGGCGTGTGGGATCTGTTGCCAGTTCAAACAGGTCCTACATCTGTGTCGTCATCGGGAACGACGTTGTCAAGCGGCGACGTCCAAGCGAACATGGCGGAACCTGCGATCGCCTACAATGCAACGTCACGCGTGATAGATGGTCAAAATGTGCCTTCATTGACTTCACCAAATTCCGTCACGGATGACGCTTTTATGTGGGCAAGAGCAGGCAAAGATTTGTATGTATCTGCCCAAACGAATGATCCTTCAGGTTCTAGCCAAGATAGTTCTTTATTGTCTGTTGAACCGTCGCAGAAGTTATATCTTTTTGCTTACAATAATTCGGCTAACGTCAAACCCAGTTTAACCACATGGACGGTCAATAGTCCCGATGCGCAGATTACACCGAGTGCAACGACTTGGACGATGGGTCAATATGATACGTCAAAAGCGGATTTTATAGCACAAAAGCCAGGCATTTATACTGTGCAGGCGCAAAACGGCAATGAGTACAGTGTGCCACTAGTGATTATTGTCGGGTTTTCGCAACTACCGTCGCAACCGTTTCATGTTCCTCAGATACTTTCTGGTATCACCACACTCCCATCACAACTGACGACACCTTCGTCGATTACAGCATCGAATGTTACGTTTACGCCATATGATGCGGTAGGTGACTGGATACCTATCAAAGGTAATACGTCACTGCCTATTTCCAGTATCACGGTAGATATACAATCGCTAACCAACACGGCGAATAGTTGGGATTATCGGTTACCTGTTGTGGATGGAAAATTTTCTGGAGAAGTGAGATCGCCTTTTGCTGGGAAAGTTCAGGTAACTTTATTTCCAAAGTATCTGCAGGCGTTAACCAAAGCGGCTGACACCAACGCAACACAATATCTTGTGCCCGGCAGTTCTTATGATGTGACCGTGTCGGCGCAAACGCCGGATACGCTGCAAACAGCTTTATTAGCATCATCACAAGGCGACTATACGATGAGCACGCGGTTTTCTGATGTTGCAAGTAGAATTCTTGAGAACTCCCCGAGCATGCCAACGGCTATTGCTGCTGTATCGAATTACGTGAGTGAGTCATTAGTTTATGACACGGCAGAAGCAGAGATCAATGCACAAGGTTTCTCACCGAATTATCGCTATGTAGACAATCTTTCATCTTGGCAAAGCGGGACTGGTATCTGTCAAGATTACGCTACACTTACGGCATCTTTGTTGCAATCGATTGGTGTCCCTGTACAAACGCTCGGGGGCTACGCGAATGATGCGTGGACGACTCCACCTGCAAAAGATGCAAACGTCGCGGCGGATGCACATGCTTGGTTGCAAGCCTACACGGGTTCGACTTGGATGGTCATAGATCCGACCTGGAACAACGATTCACAAGGTGCAGTGGATACGGGCATTACGAGTGAATTTACAACGGATACATCCAGTTTGGCGGCGACGCACCTGTTGGATCCCACGCAAACGAATGTTCCGATAGCAAATCGTTAAAAGAACTCAAATCCGATTTAAGCTTGTCAATATATCGGATTTTTTTGGTAGATCAGTCATGTGAGAGCCAAATCCATTTTGTGCATATTGTACATCAAACACTTGTGCAAAGGGGACTACGTAACATGCCATCCTTACGCATGCTGTATTGGTATTGTACGATTACAGATTTGGGCAAAAAAACATTGACTCCGTTTACTAAACTGGCTCAACTGATATGGATAAAAAAGAAAAAAAAGACTCAGGCACTGATAGAACAATCAAAACAAGAAATTTCGCCAGCTCCTACCATGCGGTCAAAAGGAGTGAAGGCAAACGCACCATCAAAGTCTAGGCAGTTGCGTACGAAAGGGAAGGTAAAGAAGCGTCGTTGACGCATGCTATACCACCTTGGGACAGACATATGTTAAGGTATACCGGGTAATATGATCGGTTTAGTAATGGGGGAATCCACATGGAAACGATTCGCGGTGACCGTTTGCTCATTATTGTGGATGATCGCATACATCGCGAAATTCTTGTTCGAGGCTTAGGGCAATTGACCTATGCCCATATAGAAACTGTCGAAGATAGCTGGTTGCATGCGAAAAGCACTTTGCAAAAGAAAACTGTGGATAAAGTGATCGTTTGGTTACGGCAGGGTATTTGGATTAATCTACTTTCCATACAACATACCCTTGACGTTTTGTCAGTCCCTTTTATCGTTGTCGTACCATCTGTGCAAGAGGGTAACAGAGTCGCTTCTCTCGGTGCTTTTCAGGTTCTTGTCCAACCTGATATGTATTCACCACAGAGTGTGCGGGATTTTGTGCACCACCTGAAAGATTGGTTGCAACAAGGGACTACTGTCCGACAAATGCGCCTTATTGCAATCGGTGCTTCCACTGGAGGCACTGAAGCTATCTATCAGGTGCTGCGGCGTTTGCCGAACACTTTGCCTGGTATTGTTATCGTTCAGCACATTCCCCCGGGTTTTTCCAGGCGTTTTGCAGAACGCCTTAACGCGCAGACAGATATTGTGACTAAAGAAGCACAGACAGGCGACATAATCGAAGACGGTCATGCTTACGTAGCTCCTGGTGACCAGCACATGGTTGTTATGCCTTTAGGAGATCAATTGCACATTGAGTGTACGAAAGATGACCGGGTCAATGGGCATCGCCCTTCTGTCGATGTTCTCTTTCATGCGGTGGCAAAATCCGTGGGTCCTCTGGCCATTGGCGTGATTTTAACCGGCATGGGCGCGGATGGAGCACGCGGCTTACTTTCTATGCGGCAAAAGGGTGCTTATACCATCGGGCAAGATGAGTCCTCGAGTGTTGTCTATGGGATGCCGCGAGCGGCATTTGATATGGGCGCTGTGCAACTTCAAGCATCTTTGTTGTCTATACCTTCCGAAATTCAATCCATCGTTTCTTTATCCTCACGGTAGTCATTTTTTGTAGTCACCTTTCACCTGCATATCCAGTACCTAGGATGCCCATACTATCTTTCGCTGATGATCAGAGGAAAGAAAAATCCTCTTGTGGTTGGAGGTCACCCACAGATTATATGAGGAGATAGCTTTGATAGCAGCTATCGAGCATCACACAATCTTTTCGACGACAGCCTCATAGAAAGAGGGTTCGTATGGCGCTAGAAGTAGAAGGCCTTGCAGGCATTCCTATCCAAGTATCATTGCCGAATGTCTATGAAGCTTTTTTAGGGGCATTAGAAAAAGTTCATTTACATCCTCACGATGTCATTGCCGAAATCGTTGGGATGAGAAACGATGTCACGCTTTTACGGATTCTCTGCGGACCTAACTATGAACAATGTCTGGAATCCTCGATAGCGACATCGAAACTTGTTGCGCTTGATACGTCTGTTTTAGGGCAGTTGGAACAGTTGGCCCTTGCCTGTCGCGAGGCGACCGTGAATGGCTATAAGACGATGATGAAAACCATGCAACCATGAAGGAAAAAAATAGCATGAACAATCACTACAACGTAGATATGATCGAAACAACAACTGATCGTGACGTTTTAGAACGCTTTATTCTTGTGGCTGCAAATGCTGCAAAATGGGGTGAATTGATATGCCGCAAGATCACGTTTCCATTTTTCAAAAACTGACCTACTTGAAGCCTGGCAAAAAAATCAATCAAGACTGGACGCAAGAAAGTTTATTGCCACGCAACTGGGAGGATCTATACAGACGTCGGTGGGGACATGATAAGATCGTGCGATCCACGCATGGCGTGAATTGTACAGGTTCTTGTAGTTGGAAAATTTACGTAAAAGACGGAATTATCACTTGGGAGACTCAGCAGACTGACTATCCATCGCTAGGACCAAGTTTTCCTGAGTACGAACCGCGGGGATGCCCGCGTGGTGCAACTTTTTCTTGGTATACGTACAGCCCTGTACGGATCAGATATCCCTATGTTCGCGGTGATTTGTTAAAACTGTGGCGCAGACAACGTGAGGCTGGTGTGGATCCTGTAGAGGCTTGGAAGAAAATCGTTTCGAGCCGTGACCAAGTAACAGGCTATCAAAGGGCGCGAGGTAAAGGCGGCCTGATTCGTACAAGTTGGCAAGAGGTTACAGAGATCATCTCCGCAGCGATGATTCATACGATACAGATGTACGGGCCTGATAGGGTAGTGGGATTTAGCCCAATTCCCGCCATGTCGATGGTAAGCTATGCGTCAGGGTCCCGATTTTTGACCCTGCTTGGGGGCACCATGCTGAGTTTTTATGATTGGTATGCTGATTTGCCTCCTGCTTCACCGCAGATATGGGGTGAACAAACGGATGTTCCAGAAAGTGCGGATTGGTATAACAGCAAATATTTTATTATCTGGGGAACCAATTTGCCGATGACGCGCACTCCGGATGCTCACTTTATGGTTGAAGCCCGCTATAACGGGACGAAAATCGTGGGTATTAGTCCAGATTATGCAGAATACGTCAAATTTGCCGATGTGTGGTTACCTTGTAAAGCAGGTACGGACGGTGCACTCGCGATGGCGATGACGCATGTGATTTTACAGGAGTTCTATGTCGATAGACAAACTGATTACTTTAACAATTATGTTAAGCAGTACACTGATCTTCCCTTTTTAGTGACCTTAAAACCTCATGATGATGGTTTTCTTGCTGATCGCTTCCTAAATGCTAAGGATACTCAAAAAGATGAGTCATTGGCTGAATGGAAGATGCTTGTATTTGATGCAAAAGCAAACCGGATAGCCGTTCCACAAGGCACGATCGGTTATCGCTGGGATGACTCAAAGAAATGGAATTTAAAACAGCAAGAGGCAGATGGAACGCCTATCGAACCAACGTTAACATTTATAAATAATCATGACGATGTGGTCATGGTTGACTTTGCGCATTTTTCAGATGGTGTACCAAAAGTGTTTCGTCGAGGTGTACCGGCAAAGAAATTTGTTACACAAGAGGGGCAAACGATCGTCTACACGACGGTCCTTGACCTGCTTATGGCCAATGTTGGGGTCAATCGCGGTTTGCGAGGAGACTATCCTGTAGATTACGACGACGATAAACCGTATACACCCGCCTGGCAAGAAGCGATCACAGGTGTTTCTCGAACGCTTGCTATCCGTGTCGCTCGTGAGTTCGCGCAAAATGCTGAGGCGACAAAAGGTCGTTCGATGATCGCCATGGGTGCAGGAACGAATCACTGGTATCACAGCGATATGATCTATCGTGCCATCCTAAATTTAGTCATGCTGACAGGTTGTCAAGGTGTCAATGGTGGGGGATGGGCGCATTACGTGGGGCAAGAAAAAGTGAGGCCCCTTGAAGGATGGTCGATGGTCGCATTTGCAGGGGATTGGATGCGTCCACCAAGATTGCAAAACGCCACGAATTTTTATTACCTCATGTCTGATCAACATCGCTATGAGGATGTGTCACAGGAACAAATGGGATCTCCGTTTGGTGGACGCTTTCACAAAATGCATCCAGCCGATATGATCGCCATGTCCGTTAGGTTAGGCTGGCAACCTTTTTATCCACAATTTCGCGAAAACACACTCGATATAGTGAAAAACGCTAAGGCGCGTGGTGTGACGTCGCAAGCGGCGATCAGTGAAGAAGTAGCGCAAAAGCTACAGTCTGGCGAATTGCATTTTGCCGTAGAGGAACCTGATCATCCGCAAAACTTCCCGCGCGTCTTTTTCAATTGGCGCTCCAATTTGCTTGGGGCTAGTGGCAAGGGCCATGAATACTTCTTACGGTACTTGTTTGGCGCCGATGGACATGTGTTAGGGGAAGAGAACACGTCATGGCGCCCAGAAACGGTGCAAGTTCCCGAAAAGATCCCTGAGGGAAAAGTTGATCTTATCGTCAATATGGACTTTCGCATGACAAGCAGCAGTGCGTTGTACGCAGACATCGTGCTCCCTGCCTCTACCTGGTATGAGAAATACGATCTAAGCAGTACGGATATGCATCCCTTTGTGCATCCATTTACACCAGCCATATCAAGTCCCTGGGAAACCCGCAGTGATTGGGACGCATTTCGCGCTATCGCAAAGACATTCTCAGAGCTTGCGCAAAAACATCTGCCTGAAGCAGACGATCTTGTTTTGCGCGCTTTTGGCCACGATTCACCTAAAGAAATTACGCAACCACTAGGCCATGTGCAGGATTGGAAAAATGGTGAGGGAAAAGCGGTGCCAGGTGAAACGATGCCTGATTTTATCATCGTGCATCGTGACTTTAAAAATGTCTATCGGCAAATGACGACGCTAGGACCTTTGGCACAAAAAGATGTACCAAGTAAAGGAATCGCATTTCCAGGTGAGAAAGCTTATGGCGAGGCGCTTGCCAAAGTGGGGGCATCAAAAGAGGATGGTATTTTTGCTGGACGACCATCGCTTGAACGTGATCAGCAAGTCGTGGATGTTATTTTGACGTACTCTGGTGCTACCAATGGTCATCGATCGCTTGAGGGATGGAAAACGTTAGGCGATATGACGGGCCTTGAGTTGGGTTCGATCGTCGAGGGTGCTGAGGAGATTTCTTATTCGTTACATGATTTGACCGTACAGCCGCGCACCTCTTTGCCGACTGCCGTATGGAGCGGGCTTGAGCAAGACGGGCGCAGGTATTCACCATTTGTCGTCAATGTTGAATACAAAGTGCCTTGGCGGACATTGACTGGTCGTCAACATTTTTACCTAGATCATGAAATGATGCTTGATTTTGCTGAAGGCTTGCCAATTTACCGACCGCCACTTGATGAGTCGCCATTTTCGACTGAAGAAGGAAGTAGCATCTCAAAAGAAGGAGGCAAGACAATTACTGTTCGTTATTTAACGCCGCACCAGAAGTGGGGTTTTCATACAACGTATACGGATACGCCAAAAATGACGGTGTTATTTCGCGGCGGACAAGTGATCTGGATGAATGACAAAGATGCACAAGCCATTGGTATTCATGACAATGACTGGGTCGAAGTTTTCAATCGCAACGGTGCCATTGCAGCGAGAGCCGTGGTTACGTACCGCATTCCCGAAGGTGTCGCGATGATGTACCATGCACAAGACCGCACACTAGGCGTGCCGGCGACTAAGGTGACTGGCAATCGAGGCGGTACTCATAACAGTGTGACACGTGTGATTCCTAAGCCTACGCATATGATCGGCGGGTATGGCCAATTGAGCTTTGGCTTTAACTATTATGGGCCGACAGGTCATCAACGGGATGTTATGACGTTTATTCGACCGTTAAAAGAGGTGAACTGGCTTGAGGGTTAAGGCGCAAGTTGCCATGGTGATGAACCTTGATAAGTGTATTGGTTGCCACACTTGCAGTGTTACGTGCAAAAACACGTGGACGAATCGCAAAGGCATGGAATATGTCTGGTTCAACAATGTAGAAACGAGGCCGGGGACAGGGTACCCCCAGCAATGGGAGGACCAAAATCGCTACCGTGGTGGATGGACCGTTAAGGACGGAACATTGCGTTTGAAAGCGGGGGGTGCCTTGGCAAAACTGGGTCATATCTTTTTTAATCCGGATCTTCCGAAAATTGATGATTATTATGCGCCATGGACCTATGACTACCACACACTCATCGACAGCCCTAAACGAGCGAACCAACCCGTGGCGCGGCCACGATCCGCCATCGATGGATCTTATATCGACAGTCCAACATGGGGCCCAAACTGGGACGATGACCTTGCCGGTGGTAAGGAAATCGCACCGCGTGATCCAAACTTTATGCAGATGCAAGAGCATGTTGCTTTTGAGTACGAGCAGGCTTTTATGATGTATCTGCCGCGGATCTGTGAGCATTGTCTTAACCCATCTTGTGTGGCATCTTGCCCATCAGGCGCTATGTACAAACGTGATGAAGACGGCATTGTGCTTGTCGATCAAGAAGCATGCCGCGGTTGGCGGTTTTGTGTTTCAGGGTGCCCCTATAAAAAGGTGTATTTCAATTGGATGACTCACAAAGCCGAAAAGTGCCATTTTTGCTACCCGCGGATCGAAGCTGGTTTAGCTACGATATGCTCAGAAACCTGTGTGGGACGACTTCGCTATCTTGGTCCTATCTTGTATGATGCTGATCGTGTTAAGGAAGTTGCCTCTGTGACAGACCCTAAGGAACTCTACGAGGCGCAATTATCTTTGTTTCTTGATCCATCGGATCCTTTGGTTATTGAAGAGGCGCAAAAAGCGGGAATTTCCGATGCCTGGCTTGAATATGCTCGGCGTTCGCCAGTATATAAGATGGCTGTTGAGTGGAAAGTGGCGTTGCCCATTCATCCAGAGTTTCGAACATTGCCCATGGTTTGGTACGTGCCGCCACTTAGCCCGATGATGAATCATCTTGATCAGGAGGATAACTTGTCGCTCGATGGATGCTTGACAGCAGTCGATGAGATGCGCATTCCTATGGAGTATCTTGCTTCCATTCTTACAGCAGGGGATGTTGATGTCATTCGTAACGTCTTGCAAAAGTTGGTCGCTGTGCGGGTACATATGCGCGCCAAATATGTTGGTGATTTCAAAAGCGAAAAGTTGCTACAAGAGATCGGTTTGACGACGGATCAAATTGAAGAAATGGCGCGGTTATTTGCCGTCGCTAAATATAACGAAAGATTTGTGATACCAACTGCACAACGAACGACAGACGATGGACTTGTCTATCGCCAAGGTGCTTGTAGCATCGAGGAGATTGCGCCACAAGAAGGTATCATGCCAGAATCCACTTCGCCCACGTATTATGGCTAAGGAGTAGAACATGGATAACGATGAAGTTACATGGTTATTTCACGTTGCCTCGGTGTTGTTGCGGTACCCAGAGATCGATGAGTCTGTGTACTTGGATCGATTAGCCTATCTTCGCAAAAAAACGGCAGGTCAGCAAGAGACCAAGGGCAGAGAGTGGATCCTGAACACCTTAGATGACTGGCAACAAATACCTTTTATCACGTTGTGCGAAAACTATGTTGAGGCATTTGATTTTTCGGAAGGTTCTTGTCTTTACTTGACGGCTCACGAATATGGAGATGGACGAGCGCGCGGTGAAGCTTTGGTGATGCTCCACAACATGTACGCCGTGGCAGGTTGGCAAGAAGCGACAACTGAGTTGTCAGATTACTTGCCGCTAATTCTTGAGTTTCTATCTTTGTATGGAAATGATCCACAAACAACTCTTTTGCAACTACGACTAGCCAAAGTGACACATCGCATTCTTGCGCACTTGCCTTCGCGAAATGTTTTTCGCGGTGTGTTTCATGCACTATTGACTGTGTTACCTACTGTTGAATTGAAAGATGAATCCATTGTTTTTCCGTTTCGCGAGTCTGCTGACACTGACGAGTTACCGTATCCGTTACAACATCAGTTTTCGTAAGGGGGCGACGATGTGGCGCAGTTTTGGTGGGTAGTTTATCCGTACCTTTGTCTGATGATCATGATTGTCGGTTCACTCTATCGATTTACGTACAGGCAGATCGCATGGGGATCAAAGTCAAGTCAAATGCTCGAACAATCATCACTCAAATGGGGAAGTCGCTTATTTCATTGGGGGATCATCTTCGTGTTTTTTGGGCATGTGATGGGACTTATCGTCCCTATGTGGATGTATCAAGCACTTGGCATAACTCCCGAGTTCTATCACTTTAACGCAATTTTAGTCGGGGGCATTGTCGGCATCTTGGCTTGGATTGGCGCGGCCATTTTACTGTTGCGACGAAGTACGAACAGCCGCGTTAGAGCCAACTCCCATTTTTCTGACTTTCTGACATTAGATGTGTTATTGCTTGTATTGACCCTTGGCGTAGCTGTGACGCTTATCTACGATGTCTTTTATGAGCGTTATGAATATAGGGCAACCATTGGGCCATGGTTTCGCCAATTGTTGACCCTACATCCCGATGCATCACTCATGGCTCATGTACCAGTAATCTTTCAGCTACACATTATTGCAGCTTTCCTGTTATTTGCAATATCGCCCTTTACGCGTCTTGTTCATATATGGAGCTACCCTGTTCGGTATGTCGGGCGTTCGCCTATCCAGTACAGGTCACGAGCGCGTTACCGGCAAAGTCCTGAGTAACAGGATAACGGTT